>JAUWSQ010000068.1 GCA_030609965.1 Candidatus Fermentibacterota bacterium | reverse complement strand
TGCCCTTACAAACCATAGAACGAAAGCAGAAAAACCTTACCGCCTGCAACAGGACAGTGGATTTTCCAGAATCCCATGACCTGCTTCGCTCCCTTGCGTGGGATGTGGGATTTTATTCGCGCAATCCATTCCAAAGGATAATACTTTTCTCACATGAAGGGCAGGATATACCTGCCTTGATGCAGATCCCGATCATTTATCCCCCCCGGGTTCAGGTTTTGTATGATGGTAAGTATACACTTCCAACCGGCACGCTCCCACTTGCGCACGGGAGCCAGAACGGATAATCTGACGCATCACTCAGGATAATGGATTATGCAATGGTCAGGAATTACTGCTGTCATATAACCGCGCTTGCGATACTCCTGAAACACCCCGAAGCCCAGATTAACCTGGTTGTATTTATTGATTATTGTAATGAAACCGATTTCATTACCATCCAGAGATATGATTCTAGAAACAGTCTTGATGCCGTGGATCCACTTCTCCTTTTCTTCAGTACTAAGCTTATTGATCGGCTCTGATGGGGCATCTGGCTCTCCATCCATTCGATACGATTCGGAAATTCTCTCAGCCATGGAGTCAGATGGGGTTGTGAAAACGACTTTCATGTTTCTCTCTTCGTTCTTATTCACGTATCAGCAGCTAGCTTTGGATTTCCGAGTGTCGGTTAATCCAATTCAGCAGATAATAAGGATCGTAATCAGTGTTTTCATAGTATTACCACCTATGCAAAGTTTAAGTTTGCCAAATATTATCGTCAATACAAACCTGATCTTCGTTTTCTGATGCTTTGATTATCAAACTCCCAGGTCGAACTGCAGGCTTATCATTATTGTACCTGCGCCTTCGGGAGGTTCCGGTATGCTCATGCTTGTTAGCACTTCTGCAGCATTCTCAGCCAGCTCATCACTTCCGGTTTCGTTGGATGCTATTTCAACAATCTCAGCATCTCCATCAGCATTGAAAATGATGTTGAATGAAATGATACCTTCCGGGAAAGGATCTCCTGCGGTATTGCAGGTTCTCAGTACTTCCAGGAATTCAATCAACAGATTTTCTTTCAGCTCATGAAGAGATAGGCTCAGCTGATAGCTTGTCAGCCCCAGATAGGGATGGATATACGCTGTAGTGACATTTGGAGAAAGTGAAGAGAGGCTACCCATCATAATACCTCTTGCATCAGTTACGGTTATCATTGTTGATCCTACAGCATCAGGCTGCATACCAGAAACTACACCTGAAACAGGCATGGTGCGTATCTCATCTCTTCCGACAATATGAATGGAAGAAGGACCCTGAGGCGGTGTGCCTGTTCCGAAAACACCTTCGTATGAAACCCCGTCAGGCATATTGACTGGTATCTGAACCGTTAAAGGATTATCTGTCGAGTCAGTTCTGGCTTCCTCGCTTACAGCTACAAAAGATGTGAAGGCACTGAGAATCTGGTATTCCAGGGCGGTTGCGGTTATTTCCGTTACGATCGGGTCAGGATATTCGGATGAGAGCAATTGTCTGTTCAGTTCATGTATTCTCTCTCTTGCCCATAAGGTTGCTATTGCTTCGTTTGATACCGGGCCTTCAGGAAGAGTAATATTCTCATTCTGACTCCAGCTGTTCATTGCAACGGATCCCGTAAGCTTTATAGTCTCTCTGCCTGAATCACTGTATTTGCCTACAATAAATAGCGGGGTTCCGGGATAGATATCCTGAATGCCTGAAGGATAAACATCGTAAACCTCGAAATCCCACCAGTCTATTTCAAAGTCCATGATGTATGGATTGTTGATCTTGTTGTATATGGCTGATACAGCTTCAGATGGATCATCATTCAATCCAACAAAGAAGGCTTGCCCTCTTCCTTCTTCCGCCAATCCAGCTATCAGATATCTATTGGGACTTGATCCAACGCCTGCACTGAAAAGTCTGATATTGTTTCCAAGTGTATTCTGGACTTCAGCAAGTATCTGGGTTTCATTCCCTATGTATCCATCGGTCAGGAACAGTACGAAACGAATTCTATCTGGATCCTCAGGATACCCGATCGCAGCTTTGATACCTTCAATCATATGCGTTCCACCACCGCCGGACATGGCATTGATGTAATCAAGACCTGTTTGAACGTTTTCGTCTGAATTCGGCAGAGGATGGGAAGACATGCTGCTTGCAGTCTCACTGAAGCGCATAATCTGGAATGTATCATCAGGGTTCATTCCGGAGACGAACTGCCTTACTGTCTCCTTGGCAACTTCCAGCGGTTGTCCTCTCATAGAGCCGGAACAGTCCACAACGAAGAAAAGCTCCTTTGGTGTTATTCTGTCAACAGAAACTTCATTCTCTGGCTGTACTATCAGCATGAAGTGGTTACCAAGTTCATCATTGTGAGTCAGAACTGCGGTCTCCAACCTGTCAGTTGCAGTGTTGTATCGCAGGACGAAATCCCTGTTCGGGATTTCTGACTGATTTTCAAGCTCAACATAGGCCAGGCCATCGCTGTCAATATCCCACTGTATTTCGTGATTAGGAGATTCCAGGTGCTGAACAGGCAGGCCGACATCGACACTTACGGTTAGTTCTATATCGTAACCCGGCCTTGTGCCTTCCGGTACTACAGGAGGTGTAATGAGGTCAGCATCCGGTACGATGTTTGTCGGGGGAGACCACCCACCTGTGCTGGGTCCGGCGGGAGTTCCTGGGATAAACCTGGGACCCACTACCATAGGGAAGATGATTTCATATTCACCATCAGCGTAATGAACGGGGGCAATATAGGTTATTTCTATTGTGATGCTGTCCCCGGGCAGGATGTTGCCAACGCTCTGAGTAAAAATATTTGGTCTTTCCTGTGAGAGCATGGATGCGGTATGTCCGGATTCGATTGCTTCATTGTAAACTTGCTCGGCCTGCTCCCTCTCATAAATCATGCCCTTTATCAGCTTGTCTCCGATGTACATGTTCATACTGTTCACAGCCCCGTTCTGGGGCAGAGGGAAAGTATATACAGCTTCGATGGGCACATCAGCGGGATTACCAAAGACCTGTTTAACAGTGGCCCTCTGCATGCAGCCGCTTATAGAGATTTCCACTTCCGTATGTTCAAGAGACAGATCGAAGACTATTCCATCTTCAGTGGCAGCCTGAAATCTTCCGGATAGGGGGTTTTCATCAAATACTGGTCTCAGCGCTTCTTCAGGTAGATCATCCGGTGTTATTTCAGGGAATACTGCAGATTCCGCTTCAACAGGTGGAGGTATTTCCAAAGATGTGTATGAGCCGAAATTCAAAGTATCAGTTTCTCCTGCTTTTACTTCAACACCTGTTGCTGTTAAATCGCTAAATCCAACCATGTATGCCGCTACATCGTAGGTTCCCGGTATAAGATTTATTATTTCATACTCTCCGTTTGCATCTGTCATGGTACCGTACGAAGTCCCGACCACCATTACAGTTGCTCCTGTAAGTGGATATCCATGGCTATCGTAAACTCCACCTGCTATTGTGCCTGTATTCTGAGCTAGACAGATTGATGGAATGACGATTGACATTATTACTGCGATAACGAGCGATTTACGCATGATACCCTCCCCAGGATGTAACCAGTTTATTTAAACCCGTGTTTTATTCACTGTATCTCTATTTTACTGAAAAATCGGTATTGCCGCCAGATTTGATAATGTATTCATCCAGTCTCTTTCTTATCAGGTAGAATTTGTTTTGATCGCAATAGTAATCGGTTCTAAGGAAAACGATAAACACAAGCAGTACTCTCATATCAGTTAAAAAGAATTCTCTTCTTTCTTGTGTATCACCAATGTCTGTGCTATTGTTAAATAATAATGAAAGTGGACAGTACCAGATTATCTGCTGTCGCAATGAAGGACGCGTCTGATGGTGACTTTTGCCGGCACGATCCCCTTTGAAGCGATTGCAGACAGTCTAAATAAACCGACATCTTGCGTATGGCCGAGCAAATACTTCCAGACGACTTCAAAGAGTTCCTGAGGTTGATGAACGAGTCTAATGAGGAGCCGATCGCAGTATGACTGCAGCATCTCGAATAGAGTGGAAGCACGAGACCTGGAACCCCGTTACCGGATGCAGTCCGGTAAGTGAGGGTTGTGACCATTGCTACGCAAGAGGTATTGCCCTGAGACTTCAGAAAATGGGTGTTGAGAAGTACAGAGACGGGTTCTCTGTGGCTCTGCACGAGGATGCGATTGAGATACCCCTTCGATGGAGGAAGCCCAGAGTGGTATTCGTTACTTCTATGGGTGATCTATTGCACCCCGAAGTCCCGGATGATTTCGTACTCAGGGTTCTGGATGTGATGCGCCGCTGCGACAGGCATGTATTTCAGATCCTTTCGAAAAGACCTGAACGCATGGCTGAACTGTCGGGGAGGATATCCTGGCCTTCCAACGTATGGGCCGGGACTACTGTTGAGAATGATCAGGTATATCATCGGCTTCCGAGCCTGCGCAGTGTTGATGCTGTGGTGCGGTTCGTATCCTTCGAGCCTCTGCTTTCGGATGTCAGTGATGCAAACCTTGCCGGAATTCACTGGGCCGCGGTTGGCGGAGAATCCGGGCCCGATGCCCGGCCGATGAAGATCGAGTGGGCCAGAAACCTGCGGGATAAGTGCGTTCGCGAGGGGATAGCTTTCTACTTCAAGCAGTGGGGCGGGGCTCACCATTCTTCGGGAGGAAGAACACTGGACGGCAGGATATGGGACGAAATGCCGGAACCTTCCGGGCAGCTGAGTTTTATCTGAAACAGAGCTCCACTCAGCTCTGTTCTCTTTCATTAAGCTCGAGGAAAACCTTTACACTCTCATTATCAGGATCGATGCTGAGCGCTTCCCTGAGGATTCCTATGGCAGTGTCTCTGTTTCCTTTTTTGATGTACGCAACGGCAAGTTTCAGGCGTGCTTCGGTGAGTCGAGGATTAATCTCGATGACCTTCTCAAGTTCCATAATCGCGCTGTCATATTCTTCCCGTCTGATGTATGCATTCCCTAGAAGTGTTCTGATATCCAGATAATCAGGAGCGATCTTCAGGGCATTGTTGAACTCAAGAATTGCGTTGTCAGTTTCCTCTATCTCAAGGTAGAGGATACCCAGCTCCTTGTGGGCATTTGCGATTTTCCCCTTCATACCCGCTGTAAGATGCCCTTCTATGTTCTCGAGCTGTACAGCCTTGTTGTACTCTGAGAGGAAACTGGCGTATTTGCCTGTTTCACTGTACGTAATTGAAAGGTTGAGATGCGCTTCAATGTAATCCGGATTCAGTTCCAGCGCCTTCTTGAAGGCATCAACCGCCATTATGTAGGAACCCTGCAAACAGTACACTATTCCGAGCTGATTGTGTATGTCGGAGTATCCAGGTGCTTCTTCGCATGCTTCCAGGAGGAGTTCAATGGAGTCTTCGAATCGTTCCTGATTTATCAACACCTTACTTCTTCTTATAATACCATCCATATCATGGTCCATAATACCTCCAGCTTCAGCCAACATATCAATTAGTCCTGCCCGAATCAATAATACATGATTCAAATCGTTCTGGTCAACATCGTTGCCGGCGAACTTACTCTGGCAGCCCGTGAAAGTATAAGATCTATATCTTTGCGGGTCACGAATACCCTGTTGATTAGATACTGAACAGTCTTCATGATACTTGACAAGCAGATGCTTCTACTCTAATCTTCCGTAACCCAGGTTCGTTAATTCTTTGAAATATTAAGGAGCATTTTATGAGGCCGGTATTCAGATTGCTGAGTGATGAACTAATAGAAAGGATCGTTTCGGAAGCACGTGATATTCTGTGTAATCTGGGTATGGAAATCCATAATGACGGTGTTCTTTCGATGCTGTCCGATCATGGCGCTTCAGTTGATTCTCGGACATTGCATGTGTCTTTCACCCCTGACATGATAGATAAAGCCCTTGAAACAGCGCCGGACTCGGTGAAACTCTTCGATGTGATGGGCAGACAGACACACGATCTTACCAATCATAACGTTTACTTCACGCCCGGTTCTGCGGCGATCAATATTCTTGATCCTGCGAGCGGTGAGATCAGAAAGCCGCTCACTGCTGATTACGTAGAGTACGCGAAGCTGGTAAGCAGGCTGGATAACATCGCTTCGCAGAGCACCGCGTTCATACCTTCGGATGTTCACGAGAGAATATCGGACAGTTACAGACTTTTCCTCAGCCTTATGTACTGCTCCAAACCTGTGGTTACAGGCGCTTTTACCATAGATGCGTTCAACGTGATGAAGGATCTGCAGCTGGCAGTTCGAGGTTCTGCGGTTGCCCTCAGAGAGAAACCTCTTACGATATTTTCCTGCTGCCCGACCGCTCCTCTGAAGTGGAGCGACGTCACTTCTGCGAACCTTGTTGACTGTGCTGAGAATTTCATCCCGGTTGAATACATTTCAATGCCGCTTTCCGGCTTCATGGCCCCGGTAACCCTGGTTGGTTCTCTCGTGCAGCATACGGCAGAGACATTAAGCGGTGTTGTGCTGAGCCAGCTTACCCAGCCTGGTACTCCTATCATATACGGCGGTTCACCTGCCGCATTCGATATGAGGTATGAAACTACACCAATGGGTGCTGTGGAAACGCAGATGATAGACTGCGCCTTCAATGAGATAGGAAAATACCTGAATCTTCCCACCCAGGCTTACATTGCCCTGAGCGACGCTAAGAAACTGGATGCGCAGGCAGGGCTGGAAACCTCGATGGGTGCGACTCTCGCTGCCCTTGCAGGGATAAACAGCATATCCGGCCCTGGAATGCTGGATTTTGAAAGCTGCCAGAGCCTTGAAAAACTGGTGGTTGATAACGAGATCTGCGGAATGACTCTGAGGCTTACAAAGGGAATAGAACCGAAGGAAGATTTCCCCGCAATGCCGATCTTCGAGGAACTTCTAAAGGAAAAGCACCTTCTTATCGCGAACCATACAAGGAAGTACCTCCGGGATGAGCATTATTTCCCGGGCAGGGTCATTGACCGGGCGAACAGCTCCAGATGGAAGGAAGAGGGAAGTCTTACCATAGGTGACCGGGCAAAAAGTGAGATTGCGAGGCTGCTGGGAGACTACGAACCTACCGGATTGTCCGATGATGTTCTTGAGGAGATGACCGGGCTGATGAGAGCCGAAGCGGCGAAGTTCGGGATGAATTCACTTCCGCATGAGGATCTATGAGATCGATAGTTGATTTCGCTGCGGATGATGTAATTCTTGACCGCGCTGCGATACTTTGCAGCCAGGGCATTCCCGAAGAAGCTGAATTGACTGAGAACTTCGAACGGATCTACGGAGAAGCTATTTCGCTTTTTCAACAACTTGCAGCTTCGAAAGGGATCACAGCCGGAATATCGATCTCACATTTTGAGGAAGTATTTCGCGGAGAAGGGTTGAACGAACCGGAGAACCCGGTTGAGGAAATTTACGGGGAAAGCAGCCATCTCGCGCTGTTCGCCGTTACACTCGGGCCTGTTCTAAGTGAGAAGGTTACGGAACTCTTTGACAATGGAGATTATGCATCCGGGTATATGCTTGATTCGGTTTCCTCTTTTGCAGCGGACAGGCTCTCTGTACTTATTGCGCAGAATCTGCAGTCTGAGCTTGCCGCGGCGGAATCCGGCAAATCTACTTTGCGGGTCCTGAGCTACAGCCCGGGTTACTGCGGATGGCACATCAGCGGACAGAGAAAACTGTTTGAAGTTCTGTGTCCGCAGGAGATAGGTATAACACTGAATGAGAGCTGTCTCATGAGCCCCATTAAGTCCGTATCCGGTGTGCTTATTGCCGGACACGGGAAAATTCATGAATTTGCGAATTCGTACCCTTTCTGTGATACATGCAGGACAAAATCATGTATCGGGAGGATGCGTGATCTGAAGTAAGATCCCTACAGGGATACGAGGAGGATAATATGGAATTACTGGACCGGATATCAGAAAATCTGCAGAACGGGTTTGATGAGACAGTTGTACAACTCACAGAAGATGCTGTTGAAAAACAGATACCTCCGGAGGAAATACTCAGCGATGGTCTGATCGTAGGTATGAATATTGTCGGTGAGAAATTCAAGAACCATGACATTTTTCTTCCGGATGTTCTGCTTGCGGCAAGGGCGATGAACGGCGCGATGGAAATATTGAAGCCGCTTCTTATCAAGGAGGGAATTCCGGTCCGTGGCAAGGTTGTGATAGGTTCCGTGAAAGATGATCTGCACGATATCGGGAAGAACCTTGTCGCGATTCTACTTAAAGGCGCGGGTTTCGAGGTTATTGACCTTGGAAACGATGTTCCGGCTGAGAAGTTCATCAGCGCAGCTAAGGAAGAGAACGCGCACGTCATTGGAATGTCCGCTCTTCTCACCACAACCATGCCTGTCATGAAAAAAGTTGTAGACCTTGCAAAGGATGAAGGGCTTTTCGGTAAAGTTAAAATCATCGTGGGCGGAGCGCCGGTTTCAAAAGAGTACGCGCTTGAAATTGGTGCTGACGCGTACAGTTACGATGGCGCTAATGCCGTTGAAACGGTTGAATCGTTCTTTCCTGCGAACAGCAGATGAACAACCTTCTTGAACGGCTCCGCGATGGCACCATACTGGTTGCGGACGGAGCCATGGGAACGATGCTGTTCGAGCGGGGGCTCCGGAGCGGCGAATGTCCTGAAGCAATGAATCTCACGAGGCCTTCTGTACTTGAGGATATCGCAGGGCTCTACCTCGATGCGGGAGCCGACATAATCCAGACGAATACATTCGGTGGATCACCCCTGAAACTTGCATCCTATTCTCTTGCGGATGAAGCTCACCTTATCAACAGTAATGCCGTCCTGGCTGTGAAGCGGGCTGTTGCGGGCAAGGCGCATGTGTCTGCATCCTGCGGTCCCTGCGGGAAAATTCTTAAACCCTACGGAGACACTGAACCTGAGCTTGTCTATGAGAGTTTTGAAATACAGATGAAGGCTTTTTTTGAATCAGGATGTGACGTAATCTGTATCGAAACGATGATGGATCTTCGTGAAATGCTTCTGGCTATAAGGGCCGCAAAAGAAAAAGCACCGGGAATTCCTGTAATGGCAACCATGACATACGACGCAACTCCTAAAGGTTTTTTCACGATCATGGGCGATACGATAGAGAAGGCTTCGCGCGAATTGGAAGAAGCCGGCGCTGATGTAATCGGTTCAAACTGCGGGAACGGTATTGAGAATATGATAAGGATTGCCAGGGAGTACAGAAAGTACACCACTCTTCCCATTATCATCCAGTCTAATGCCGGCCTTCCTGTAATCAAAGATGGTACACTTGTATATCCGGAATCACCTGAGTTCATGGCTTCGATGGCGAAGGAACTGGTTGATGCGGGCGTATCGATAATCGGAGGCTGCTGCGGAACTGGCCCCGAGCATATCAGGGCTATAAAGAACGCGATCTCGCCAGCAGGACTTCGATGATCAGAGTACTCTTCGGGGGACATTGGGACAGGAAAGGAATCGATTATCTCAGGGATAAACTGGATCCCTCTCTGCAGCTTCTCACAGAAGAAGACGGGGCGGGTGATATTGAGATACTGATAGGGGGCAGGCCGGACGAAGCTCTCCTCGCAAGAGTTCCCGGCATCAAGGTCCTCATCATTCCATGGGCAGGCCTGCCCGAATCAACAGCCGTTCTTATGAGAAATCATCCGGCAATACATGTGCATAATATTCATCATAACGCTGCTTCAGCGTCGGAAATGGCCATTGCGCTTATGATGGCTGCCGCAAGACTGCTTATACCGGCTGATCGATCACTTCGGAATAACGACTGGAGCTGGAGATACAATCAGGATAGAGCTGTCCTTATTGATGGGAGCAGAGTTCTTATCCTCGGGTGCGGTCATGTCGGGGACCGCGCAGGAGCAGTGTGCAGGGCAATGGGCGCTGATGTTACCGGAATACAACGAAAACCATTGGTACCATTCTCGGAAGAGGGTATTCCTCTTTTCTCCTCTGAGCGGCTCCATGAACTTCTTGTAAAGACAGATATACTGATTGTCGCGCTTCCGCTTACTCCCGATACAAAGGGCATTATCGGAAAACATGAACTTGATCTGCTTCATGATCGGTCGATCGTGGTGAATATCGGCAGAGGGCAGCTCATCGATGAGGAATCCCTTTACGATCATCTCAGCAGCAACCTGATAGGAGCAGCCGGAATTGATGTCTGGTACGAATACCCGTCAGGCAAGGATACCGTATCGAGTACTCCGCCTTCACAATGCCCATTCGGAACTCTGGATAACATTGTGATGTCACCTCATATGGGAGGAGCATTCAACCATGAGGAACTCGAGAAACAGCGTATGATTCATCTTGCTTTATCCTTGAACCAGTATGCCGCAGGTGAACCTGTTCCTAACAGAATAGATCTTGAACAGGGTTATTGATCCGCTATCACAGCATAGTATCTTCCATGGATAAACAGGAGGCCCGCTTGAAGCCATCACTTGTCAGACTGCTCATTATTGTTGCTATCATGGCCTGCGCCGGAGCTATCTTCTCATCAGTCATGCCCGATTATCTGAAGAACCACATCGGCATTGATGGAGATGTTCGGGGGGCGCTTGAAATACCGCGGGAGCTTCCGGGATTTCTGCTGGTATTCATTACGGGGATTCTTGTTTCCATGCGGAGGCATAACGCGTTCGGAGGGATCTTCCTTATTGGAATAGCGGCCTTTATCGGGCTGGCGTTCCTGGTAAAAACTCTCCCGACATTTATCATTTTCATGGTTCTGTGGTCGACAGCAACCCATGCGTTCATGCCGCTGCGGGATACTGTTGCTATCGATCTTGCCGGAGTGGACCGAAGAGGGTGGATACTGGGGCGAATCGGTGCATTTCGATCCGGGGGTCTGATAATCGGTACAGCCGCTGTATGGCTGCTGATGGAGCAGTTGCAAGCGGATTTCAGAGCGATCTGGATATTTGCTGCCGGCATCATGCTTCTCGGAGCGATATTCTCATTCACTCTTCCGGAGAGGAAAGAGAAGAAAAGATCAGTGAAGAAGGTGAAGCGATTCCTGTATCGAAAGGAATACAGGCTCTACTATCTTCTCTGTATGCTTTTCGGGGCGAGGAAGCAGATATTCCTGACTTTTGCGCCATGGATGCTGGTAAGCCTGTTCGCTCAGACAGCGCCTGATCTTGCAGTTGTCATGGGTATCAGCGCGATCCTTGGACTGTTCATCAAACCCTGGTTCGGCAATATGATCGACAGGTTCGGAGAGAGAACGATACTTATGATCGATGCTGCTCTTATCGTAATGCTGTGCACGGGGTATGCTGTGGTTCCGAATCTGTTTCGACCCGGAATAGCACTGCTTCTTCTGTATTCATTCTTTGTTATTGATGAACTTCTGTTCAGCCTCGCGATGGCCAGGACGACATATCTGTCGAGCATCGTTCACGATAAGAATGATATGATCCCGACGATGGGGCTCGGGGGAACACTCGATCATGCAGTTTCGATGATAGTTCCTCTTATAGGCGGAATCCTCTGGGTGACGATAGCACCATGGGCAGTGTTTACATTCGCGGGGCTTGTCGCCGTCGTAACTTTTTTCGTTGTTCGCCGCATACCCGGAAAGCATGACCGGGGTTTACAAAATGGCTGACTGAGCTATTGCCTTCTTCAAGTAATGGGATGAAGCGCATTAGTTTTGAGCAGGAAGGAAACCGGGCCTGCTTGAATTATAAATAACAACTGTACTTCGTCGGAATGTTCAGAAAAACACAACTGCAAATGGCAGGCAGATAGACAAGCAGGAATTCAATTGTAAGTATTCAGAAATGATCGTGGCTGCTGGAAAACTTGATTTTCATCATCAGAATATAATTCAGATATTTTTATCCTCTGGTTTGACAGGATAGAATTACACTCGATATTATTACCTCAGACAGGGAGACGCGGCTGGCCCTCAGCTTGCCGCGGCGCGAGATAGTTCAGTTTATCATTAGGGAGGAGCATTGAATGAGGAAAGTGTTCGCTTTCATTGGAAGCCCTCTCAAGGAGGCATCCAATACCTCCACCATCACGAAGATGCTTCTGGATCGACTGGTCGAGCTCGACGAGAGCATCGAGTATGAAATTCTCACCTCTGGTCATGTAAGGATCGATCACTGCAGGGGATGCTGGACATGTATGACCAGGGGGTTCTGTCCCCGGGATGAGCACGACGACATGGGTATGCTCAGGGAGAAAATGCTCATGGCTGACTTCATCATCCTGGGCTCACCGGTTTATATCATGCACATCTCCGGACAGATGAAGATCTTTATTGACCGGTTGTGTGCCTGGTTCCATCTCATCCGGCTGGCAGGGAAGCCGGGTCTTACCGTCGCAACGACCGCTAGCCAGGGCTCGAGACGGTTCATGAATACATCGGCATGCTCCTGCGTACGCTGGGCGTCATCGTTGTCGGCAATCTCGATACGCATGGTTATTTCAAGAAGCTAAGGAACGCCGAGGAGGCGCGGAGGAAGGCAGGGGAAACTGCTGAGTTCATTCTTCCCTACGTCACCGGGGAGAAACTCCCGGAATCCGATGAGCTTATGGAGGGATGCTTTCAGGCCATGAAGAGCAAAGTCACTTTCGGGGCAAGAGGGCTTCCGGCGGATTACGAGTACTGGAAGAGGAAAGGGATGCTGGATCTGAGTTCCTTCGCTGAACTGCTGGACAAGGTAAGAGGCAGTGACGGTGATGGAAGGAAGTTAAAGTGATGGAAATACAATTCTTCTGCTCCTATAGTGTCAGGAGATTCCTGTTAAGTCTTAAAACATGGGGACAAACCGGCTACTGCATGGGTTCAGATTAACACAGCCATGAAAGCGCGGCTTCAAGCACCTCATCCCTGCATGCCTGCGTTCACGGTCGTGCAAAGGCCTGCCATTATCAGCCACAATTGCTTTACATTTTATGGATTTCTGTTCATGGCAAGTTAGCGGCAAGCAGCATTGACAGGACAAACGCGTAAATTCTCATAAGACCTCCTGGTGGCGTGACCATAGTCTACAAACTCTTCGGCGTACAGGGTTTTGCGAATCTTCTTGATCTATTCAGGTAATATAGTCCGTATAAGATTCCCGGTTCCCTGGCAGTAACCACCGTCTCCATAATTACTTACACCTCCTGCTAGGGAAGATGCACCCGAGAGAGAAGAGATATCAGGAGTTACAGGAATAGTTCACATTGCATAGTATGCATCTGGATGGATACACCTGCAGAAACAGAACTCTATCTGATTGAGAGTTATCACCATGATAGCCTCAAGATTGACCTCAGGGTAACCGGTATTCCAGCTTTAACACATGTTTTATAAATAGATCAAACTATATCCCGAGACGGACAGCCTCTTCAGGTTCCTGATCTCTGAGGAGTTCATATTCGGAATACTGTGTGAGAATGTTCATCTGTGAAATCTCATTTGCCAGAGAGTTGTCCTGCTCTCTGTAGTGAATGATTGCATCGTTAACTGAATTGAATACTTCCGAATCAAAGTTGTAGAACCTGCTACTGAGGGTTAGGTTAATGACCTGTTTCTGACTTTCGGTCATTCCTTCCCTGATAGCTCCCAATTCCACGAACTGGCTGATGTAGTCTTCCTTCATGGCTGTGAGTTCAGGCCAGAGCTCCTCAGCAGATAATCCCTGGTTTAGCAGGTCGTTCAAATTGGAATACATCTCTACATAAATGTCCGCGATTGTGTTTCCAAGAGTCTCAGGATCGGTTATTTCTTCAAACTGACCAGAAGTTCCATCAGTTCCCTCAGCAGCTTCCCCGCCACATCCTGCTGCAAGCATTATTGAAAGAAAGATAATAGCTGTTAACGACCATTTCATATGTGTCTCCTTTTTGTAAGTGTAATTCATAGTGCATCAGTATTGAATGCGTGGCAATATCTCCAGGGCGGGTCCGGATGTCAATGCAAAAAGCATCAACTCCGGTTAGTAAGGTTTACATCTGACGCTGATGTATGATCAGACTTTCTCCTTTTCTTGACACTATTATTTATAGTAGTATAATATCGAACAACTAAATACTAGTCATAAATCAAAAGGAGAAATCATGAAACTAATGATACTTGTTGTTCTTCTTGGAGCTTTGTCTGCTTTTGCCGGACAGGCTGTACAATCCGACTGGTCCGGAGGACCTGATATACCCGGGCCTGTCAGCAGTTGGTCGAACAATTTCCTTGGCGCTGATCAGGTTGC
>JAUWSQ010000011.1 GCA_030609965.1 Candidatus Fermentibacterota bacterium | reverse complement strand
TCTTGAATACCTTCCGCATGAAGAACTTGATTTTGAACGTCTTGCCGAATTCGAACGCGAGTGCAGGAATGACATATAAAAAGAAGCCCTCGTGGCTGAGAATGCCCACAAGAGGGTCGGAAGAAGCAGCAAAAGTACGGTCAATTCTGCGAAAATACAGCCTTGATACGGTATGCAGGCAGGCGATGTGTCCGAATCTGGGGCACTGTTTCCAGCGCGGAACAGCTACTTTCCTGATCCTGGGTAACCAGTGTACTAGATCCTGCCGTTACTGTGCTATAGAGCATTCAGAGGGTGTTCTACCTGAACCTGATGTCAACGAGCCACGGCGTCTGGCGGAAGCTGCGGCGGAAATGAATCTCAGATACGTTATCATTACTTCTGTGACAAGAGACGATCTTGAGGACGGCGGCGCCGGGCATTTCGCGAATACTGTTGAAGCTGTAAGAAAGAGGATACCCGCTTCGCGGATTGAAGTTCTCACGCCCGATTTCCGCGGCAGCAGCAATGCTCTGAGGGTAATAGCGGATGCGGGGCCGGACGTATTCAATCACAACCTCGAGACCGTTGAACGATTGTTTCCCGATGTCAGGCCCGCAGCTTCCTACTGGATGTCCCTTGAAGTGCTTGAGCTTTACGGAAAACTTGCTCCCGCAGCTCCGCGGAAGAGCGGTCTTATGCTTGGCCTTGGCGAGACTGAGATGGAAATCAGGAAGGCTCTTGAGGATCTCAGGGAAAAAGGGGTTACGATGCTTACTCTGGGCCAATACCTTCAGCCCTCGCGCATGCACTGGCCTGTAGAACGGTATGTAACTCCGGATGAATTCGATGCATGGAAAGATGAAGCGCTCTCCATGGATTTTGTTTCCGTAGCTTCCGCCCCCCTTGTCAGAAGTTCCTTCCACGCGGATATGCAATAGGGGTCGGGCCTAACATCTGAACATTTTGTCTGTTTATGATGGGATCGGGCCTAACATTTAAACATAATGTTCAGATGTTAGGCCCGACCCCATTATTCCCCCAGTTTGTAGCTTCTTATCGAGTGTACGGAGTCGCGGTCGAAGGTGAGCAGGCCGATTTCCTTGATCCACCCCTTGATCGGGAGGCGGATGATATCCATGCACGTATTGATCGCTTCGGGAAGGTCTTCCTGATGTAACCCCAGTGTCAGTGAACAGTGCGGTACCCAGGAACCGGGACGGTAGTTACCCTCCGAGAAATCCTTCATCTCCTTGAATATCCTGTAAAGCTGATCATGTACGATTATGAGTGAAGGTGTAAAAACAGGACCGAGAAATATTGTCCCGCTTTCCGGCCCGAAAGTCGCTATAGAAGAGAATGAAACTGGAAATGCTCTATGGGTCTTGGCAAAATCCGCAAGGTCGTCCAGAATGAATTCGGGATCAAGATCCTCCCATATAGCCAGTGTGAGATGCGGTTTGCCGCCTGAACGCAGCAGCGGGGATGACAATCCTCTTGTTCTGAGAATGCTCCATGCGCGTCTTACGGTGCTTTCGGTCTCACTGTCAAGAAATAGACAAATGTCACATGCCATCGCAATTCACTTCCATCATTTATTGCACTGCAAGTCATCCCTTGCATATGTTTGCCTTCATGGAAAACAGCACTTTAAGGAAATATACCCACGGAGTGGTTCTTGCGCCGATGGCAGGTTCCACCGATTCCGCTTTCAGGAGGATATGCCGCCGAATGGGGGCGACAGCCGTAGTGACCGAAATGGTCGCAGCAGCAGGTTTATCAAGAAGATCGGTTAAATCACACAGGCTCCTCCGCTTCCACGATGAGGAAAAACCTATAGGCGTTCAGCTTTTCGGGAAAAGACCCGGGGATTTTGAAAGGGCAGCTGAGTTGGTTTCAGGGATGGGCTTTGATTTCATTGATATCAACGCCGGCTGTCCCGTGAAAAAAGTGGTCAACAGCGGTTCAGGTTCAGCACTTCTGAGAAATATCCCGGTACTTACAGCTATTTTAAGGGCTGTATCTTCACACACATCATTGCCTGTGACTGTAAAGATCCGTATCGGATGGTCACCCGAAGAACCTGTTCCCGACAATCTTCCCGCGCTGCTCGCAGACGAGGGTGCAGCAGCAATAGCAGTTCATGGAAGGTACAGATCGGATATGTTTTCAGGAGAAGTCAGAAAAGAGGAGATTGAGCGAATCGTTCGAAAGTCACCTATTCCGGTCGTAGCAAACGGTGATTCCAGGAGTGTTCGTGACGCTCTTGACCTTCTTGATGCAAGCGGGGCAGCTGGACTGATGATAGGAAGAGGTTCACTTGGTAATCCATGGATATTCAGGGGACTTGTTTCAGGGAAACCTGAGGATGCCTCTCCCCTTCCGCAGGAAGTTATAAGGGTAATCCGGCAGCAGTACGAGATGATGAGTGAGTATATACCGGCGAATCACCTCTACAGTATCCTCAGAGGGCAGCTGCTTAATTACATAAGAGGGTTCAGAGGGGCTGCGGAGCTCCGGGGCAGAGCTGTGGGGGTGGGCTGCAGAGAAGATCTTGAAGATATTCTCTCTGAACTTGCAGAACTGCTCAGCACGGAAAGGCAGAGGAATTCATGATTAAAGCTCCC
This sequence comes from Candidatus Fermentibacterota bacterium, assembly GCA_030609965.1. GTDB lineage: Bacteria > Fermentibacterota > Fermentibacteria > Fermentibacterales > JCC-6 > Aegiribacteria. The sequence goes on along the minus strand of JAUWSQ010000011.1, from coordinate 53,468 downwards.
ATCGTCATTTCAGCTTCACTAATCATCCTCTTAGTACTCTCCTGTGGAACTCAGGATACCGTTGTTCTGCCGGAAATCAGAGAGTACATAAATGAAGAACGATGCAGCTACACCTGGCAGGAGAACGACGGATGGGCTTTCATAGCATGGGCGATAGAGATAGATGGCGGAGCTGAAACACTCGCGATACAATCCGGTTATTCCCCGTCGGAGCGGCCGCAGCCTGGAGAAGAAGTAACACTTCCCCTTCCGCAGGAAGTCTCAGAAGCTCTCGAGAACCGCCTTGAATCCGCACGACTGGTAAGGGAAGCTACCGAAGTACTTCAAACCGGAGACACAACTTCGGTCAGGAGGCTTCTGCAATCAGCGATTCAAAGGGATCCCCAATGGTCCATTCCGATCTACAATATTTCTCTGATAGTTCTTGAACAGGAAGGCCCAGGTGCTGTTCTTGAGTTTCTTGAGCCTATTGCACATAAATACGATGCTGCTCTTATCCAGTCCGAGATTGCCTGGAACAGCGGAGATCCTGATGAAGCACTGAGGCAGCTCGAGATATGCCTCATGGACGAATCACCTCCATTTGAAGCGCTTGCAGCGGCAGCCCTCATCTACACTGTTACCGGCCACTATTATCAGGCTGCCGGGATTTGGAGGGAGATCCTGTCCAGTCATGAAGCTGATGCTTCAGTCAGACTTATGGCGGCAAGGTACGCGATCCTTCACGAAGAACGTAATCGATAATCCGGGTTAGAAAGCGATTAATCCGAGTTCGGTGCTGTAGAAATAGTGTATCTCATCGTTGGTGCTTATTATCTTGATATCCAGCCTTGAATCACCGTTGTAATCGTCTATTTCCAGTAAGTGCGGAATCCAGTTGACGAAGAAGACCCTCTCCCTGATTGAGTGTCCGGGTTCCTGCATTGATATCACTAGTTCGTGCATTTGGGGAGACTCAAGAAGAACAACTCTGATGAGGAGACCATGTATTTCCACATTCTCGTTGTAGATAACCCTGTTTACCGCGCAGGAAGTAAGAATCAGTAAGATCAGAAGCGATATAACAGGAGTGATTCTGAAAATGGAATTAGATTTCATTGCTTTGCACAATCACTTAGTGTTTTGGAGTTTTCAGTTAACAGTTAATAAATAGATATAATACATTCTTAACCGGATGTTGATACCGCTATCAGTCTTCCCGATTCCGAATTATAGGGTTCTCCTTCGAGATTTCCGTAGATCTGGACGTTCGAAAACCCCGCATCCAGAAGCATATCCTTAAGCTCAGCAGCACTGTAGACCCAGTGCGAGAATTTCCATCTCCCAAGAAGTCTGTCATTATTGATAAGCAGCCAGTCATTATAGATACGGTTCCAGCCGTCCTCTATTCTGTGCCTCTGGATAAGCAGAAGCCCTTCATCGGTTTCGCAATCTGTTACAGTATGGAATATGGATGCAAGGGTTTCCTTGCCCATTATTTCTATCAGAAATTTTCCTCCCTGCCGCAGAGATTCGTTAACATTCTTAAGAACAGTCATATTGTCTGAATGATCGTGAAAGTACCCGAAGGAAGTAAACATGTTCAGAACAAGGTCGAATGATCCGGTTCGGCGGAATCTGCGCATATCTTCTTTAACCCATTCCACTTTTACATCTTCAAGTGAAGCTCTGTTCCTGGCTATATCAAGCAGAAAACCTGTAGCATCAACTCCTGTAACATGGTACCCCATTCTTGCAAGCGGAACAGCGAACCTGCCAGGGCCGCAGCAGAGGTCAAGAACATCACCATTTTCGGTACCCGCGAGTTTAAGAAGTGAAAGAACATCCTCTTCAGCCTTATCGATCCTGGTTTCGGGGAACATGAAAGGATAGGTCAATTCCCAGAAATCACCATGTTCGAACCATTCCATAATATTTCCTATAGGCTAGGGATTACATCTCCTGCAGAAATTGCAGATACCTGTCCTTCTTGAGGCGGGATCCCCCCATGTATACCAGGCATCGATTATCTCCACCATGAGATAAGAGGGATCCATTTCAATGAAACCGCAGTGGCCGACCATAATGAGTGTTGCCGGATAACCGGAGTACTCACCGCACAGCGCCGCTATATCCGGGTAACCTGGCTCATCCATAGTTATTACGTACAGATCGGGAGCCGCATCATCCGGGAGGCTATCAATTGATGCCAGTATGAGTTCCGCCATCTGAAGATTGGAGGCTGAATCCTCTCCCGCTACAAGCAGAAGCCCGAATCTTGTAGGTGTTGCTGAGTTATCGAGGTCTGTAAATCCTTCTACAGAGGTGAACTGACAGGGAATTGCTGCAAGAATCATGAAAACTACCGTCATTACATGAACCTTCCCACTGATACTATCCTGTCCGCATAGTATTGTTTTGCGAGGGATTCCTTAACAACTCCCCTGCTTGACGAAGCATGGGCGAAGAAACCGTTTCCTATGTAGATACCCACGTGTGATATCCCCGAACCAGAAGTGTTGAAGAAAATAAGATCTCCGAACTTCAGATCAGGCGGATTTACGTTCTGCGAAGCAGCAGATTGCTGGCTGGCGGTTCTTGGAATGCTGATACTGACCGACTGGTATACAGCCTGTGTGAAAGCCGAGCAATCGACTCCGCTCCGACTCTCACCGCCGAAAACGTAAGGTGTACCCATCCATGATTCTATTTCATCCATCATTGTGTTGTCAGTTGAAGTTATGGGATTGCCTCCCGACGATCCTATCTCCGACCATTCGCCTCCGGTGCAATGTATACCATCCCCCCTGTATACAGGCGTTGTGCTGCAGGAAAATAGAAGAAACGCTGCGGTCAGAGAGAATAAAAGGCATAGTGTATTTTTCATAAAATGAACTTGATAACAGTGTCTCTGGGAGGTTGCATGGCTTCGGGACAGTCGAGACTGTAATGGAGACCTCTGCTCTCCCTTCTGCGCAGTGCGGATTTAACGATGATTCGGCCGACAGTGCAAATGTTGCGCAGTTCGAGCAATCCGATAACTGGAAGCATGGTCCAGTAATCCTCCTCGATCTCATCCGCAAGAACATCTATAATCCGGAGAGCTCGATGGAGCCTTCTGTCAGACCTGACTATTCCCACATAATCCCACATGACGCTTCTAAGAGCTGCCCAGGCATAATCCACAAGTACGTTTTCCATAAGCGGTTTTGCTCTGCCAAAGGACCAGTCTCGGGCATGGAAAACATCAGGGTTCATAATCGTTTCAGGAATTGAATCAGCCGCTTTTAGGCCCATTACGCCGGCTTCAAGAAGACTGTTGCTGCCAAGTCTGTTGGCACCGTGAAATCCGGTACAGGATGCTTCCCCGATAGCTCTTAGGCCGTTCATTGCGGTTCTGCCGTCAGTTCTTGCATCGATCCCGCCAACAGTGTAGTGCGCAGCAGGAACGACAGGTATGGGCTCCTCCCAGGGAACGATACCGACAGAAGTGACGCCGCTTGTAACCTCGGGAAAGGAAATGGTCAGCTTTTCCCTGCCCAGGTGTGTTGCATCCAGAAGAACATGATCGTTACCAAGCCTTTTCATTTCTGAATCAATAGCCCTTGCGACGATATCCCGGGGTGCCAGTTCCATTCGAACCGGATCGTAATTCTCCATGAATCTTTCGCCCTCGAGGTTGAGAAGTACCGCTCCTTCTCCCCTTAGAGCCTCTGTGATAAGGAAGTTTCGCTTATCAGGATGGAAAAGACAGGTCGGGTGGAACTGATAGAATTCCATGTTCTTTATGGGGAGTCCTGCCCGGTACGCCATAGCAATTCCATCACCGGTGGAGGAATCCTGATTCGAAGTATACCTGTACACTTTTCCCGAACCTCCGGTAGCGATTACCGTTTCACCGGCAAGAACTGTTAAAATAGTACCGTTGCAAAGAATATGTGCTCCGATGCACCTGTCAACGGCATTTTCAACAAGTTCCGGCATTTCCCGGGAAGCGGTAAGGAGATTAACCGCAAACGCACCTTCCATTACAGTTATGTTACTGCGTTCAAGTGTGGATTCGCTAAGTACCTCGCTTATGAGTCTTCCCGTCCGATCCTTATGATGAAGGACGCGCCGAACACTGTGCCCCCCCTCTATACCGCTCTTTCCCTTTCCAAATGAACCTTCAAGATGTACACCCCAGCCGGAAAGCTGCTCAACAAGCCGCGGACCTGTGGAAATGATGTCTATGGCTGCCTTTTCGTTAACAAGCCCTCCTCCGGCGTTGATGGTATCCTGCAGGTGCAGTTCAAAACTGTCGTCATCGGAAACAGCCGCCGCAAGCCCTCCCTGGGCAAGATAGGTACTGCCGGTAGGCATAGGGATCTTGCTTACAAGAAGAACTTCAAGCTCTTCCGGAAGGGACAGAGCGCAGGTCAGGCCGGCCATACCGGCCCCAAGAATAAGGACATCGATTTCTATGACTCCATCACTCATAATTTTCCTGTTTTCTTATTCCGTTTTCGGTACGCATCTATACTGTTCTGTATATCATTCATGAGTTCCGGCAGTGCACCCTCAACATCAAGGTTCATTGTCTGTACCAGAATATCTCCACTATCAGGTATACCGTAAAGCTTAACGGCATCCTTGGCAGTTGTTATCAGGTATGATGCACCGATTCTTTCCATAATATCTTTCAAACGCTCTATATCCGCATTTGAATAGACATGATGATCCGGGAATACTTCAAGCCCTTCAAGTCTGATTCCGGCTTCCTCAAGGGAGTTACGGAAACTTTCCGGCTTCCCGATACCGCAGAACGCGAGAACCGTCTTCCTTGGAATATCCGGCAGCACTTTTCCATTAACGAGCCTTACACCTGTATGCATGATCCTGCTGAATTGAACTGGAGCTTTCCAGTTGTAATCCGATACTCTTCTTTTTATCCATTCCGCGGACATGCCCGATGGTATGCGGTTTATCCAGATGTGATCCGCCCTTGAAATAACAGAGGGAAATTCCCTCAGGGTTCCTGAAGGAAGAATACCTCCCTGCCCGAAAGGACTTGCGAAATCCAATACGACCAGCTCCAGATCCCGGTACAGCTGCAGATGCTGAAATCCATCGTCAATTATTATTATATCAGGTTTTTCTCCGCGGTAGGCTTTCGTAGCCGCCTCTGTCTTAGATCTACCCGAATACACACTGCTTCTGCCAAGAAGACTCTCGGCCAGCAGAAGAACTTCGTCGGTGAAATTGCTTCTGACATCGTCATTGTCCAGCCTTACTCTGCATGCCCTTGTTCGTTGTCCGAAATTACGTGCTACAACCGATACCGTATATCCCATTTCCGCTATGCGATTAGCAAGCCATATTGTGACAGGTGTCTTTCCAGTGCCTCCTACTTCTATGTTTCCCACACTTATAACAGGCACAGGAAGGCGGAATTGCCTGTCTCCTGATTCGTACCATCTTCGTCTTACAGAGGCAACAAGACCATACAGCCACCCGAAGGGCATAAGAAACCATCCCGCCCATGCGTAGGGACCCACGCGGGTTACTATCTTCCGGAATAATGTGTCAGGTCTTTTCATCTGCATATTCCTTTTCAATAATCCCGGATCGCCTGATCAATGCCCCGAAATCATCAAGCACGTTTTCCTTAATGCGATCGAATTCAATTTTGACGTCATCCCTGCTAAGAGGATTGTTATAAAGCATGGTAAGCACGTGGCCTATCTCTTCCTGTGATGAGGTAATATGTGCTATTCCCGATGTTGTCAATTTTTTCACCACCTCTGCAAAGCTGCTGTGATGTGGACCAACAATAAACGGTATACCTCTCATAATCGGCTCGAGTACATTATGTCCTCCTACAGGGACAAGGGTGCCTCCAACGAATGCGACATCACCCACACCGTACATTTTAGCCAGTACTCCATGAACATCTACCAAAACGCTGTCAAAATCAATAGTTTCATTGTGTGAGGCTGTAAGACTTGACCATTTAACCGGAGTAAAGCCAATACGGGTCATTATTTCCCATACTTCTTCTATCCGCTCGAGATGACGCGGTACTATTACCGGGAAGTAACCTGTAGATTGCGCGGCCTTGAGAAGTGGTTCCTCTTCCCCTTTTCTTGTGGAACCGGCTACAAGAACAGATTTATCTGTATCGAGAGCCGCACGCCACCCCGGGGGAGGTTCCCCATGGTCTGCGAGCATTTTTGAATCCCCTGAAGTACAGATAATCCTTTTATCAATGCCCATGGAAAGGAATCTTTTACTATCTTCATCACTCCTTGTCAGGATACCGGTGAAGCAGGAGAGCATTCCTGCAGGAAGGGAACCGAGGAATCTGTATCCTCTCAGACTTTTCCGGGAGAGTCTCGCATTGACCATCATACATGGAATCCCGGATAGAAGCGTTGTGAGGATGGTTACAGGCCATATTTCCGTTTCAGCCAGGATAAATGCCCTGGGCTTTATCCTCCGGATGAATCGCTCGGTATAGTTCTGAATATCAAGAGGTATATAACTTCCTTCCAGGCCCATTCTTTCTATGAATGATCGTCCGGATGGTGTAAAGCAGGTGATCCATACAGGTATGCCGTTTTTCTTGAGGTATTGTGCGTACGGTAGAAGGCCGTTCAGCTCACCGAGTGATGAGCCATGCAGCCATACCGGTCGGTAATTTGTCGATTGTACGTTCCCTTTTCTTTCCTTTCTTTCCCGAACAGATCTTAACAGAAGAGCGATGCACGCAAGAGGATGCAGTATAGCTCCAAAAATTCTGAGGATACGGCTGAAAAGTGTAACGGATGGTGATGCAAGAAGATCAGCACAGGCTGTGACCCTGTTCAGTTCGGTCTCCACCCTTTCCATCCAATGATGCGGATCATTTTCCCTTCTCATCTGGGGAATGGGTCTTCCTTCAACAACAACTACCCGTGCGAATGGAAGAGGCAGAAGGAATGAGTCCCAGGAGGCAAAACGCACTGCCGGCCACCCGGAAGATCCCATTGATATCAGTGGAAGGTTACCCAGCCTTGATATATGAGCCAGGCCGCTTTTAACGACCTCTGCAGGCCCTCTTGGACCGTCGGGTGTGATAGCGCAGTCGAATCCGTTCCGGAGAACGGCTGACATGGAGCGGACTGCTTCAAATCCACCTCTGGAACTAGATCCTCTTACCGTTTTAAAGCCCATGGAATGAAGTACATTGGTTGCGTACTGACCATCCGTGTTCTGGCTTACAAGCACAGTAACCCCTTCGTTCCTGTGAGTATGTATAAGTGGCAGCTGTCTTCCATGCCAGAAGGTGAATAGTGCAGGTCTGTTTTTGGCTCTGCCTGCTCTTCCGGGCATTGACTTTATGTAACGCACCCTCCAGGAGAGACCGATCAGCCTCATGAATATCCGTCCCGATATCATCGATAGCTTCAGCAGGTCAGGAGATCTCATTAAAAGCTTCCAGTATGTACCTTGCTGCCCTTCCAGATGAACCTTTGTCGCCAAGTGAATTTCTGACAAGTTTCATTCCGTTCAACGATTTATTTCTGGCATCGGTATTCTGAAGAAGTGGCTTTATGTGACTGACGATATTTTCAGCACTCACGTCCTTCTGAATCAGCTCAGTTGCTATCTTTGAACCAGTTACAATGTTAGCCATTCCTATGCTCGAAACACCCCTGACAAGGATTCTTGCAAGGAAGTACGTCAAGGGTGAAGTCCTGTAGGTAATTATGAACGGTATGCCCCACATGGCAGTTTCAAGGGTTGCTGTACCTGAACAGACCACAGCTGCTGAAGATCTCGAAAGTGCATCCTCAACTGAACAGGCCAGTCTGATACCCTCAACGTTCGCCGCTTGATCGTATAATTCATGTGGTACATCGGGGGATACCGCTATAGAAGCTTTGGAAACTATCCCTGTGTCCCTGAGATTGATGAAAGATTTTATCATGGGCGTTAGAAGAAGTGATATCTCCTGCTGGCGGCTTCCGGGAAGAAAAGCAATTTCCCCGCATGTTTCGGATTCAACTGGCAGGGGGATAGAATCCGCCAGTGGATGCCCCGAACAGACTGCGCGGACGCCATATCTGCTATAAAAATCAACTTCGAACTGAAACAGTGTTATCATAAGATCAACAGATCTTCGTATCTTTCTGACCCTGTTCCTTCCCCAGGCCCAGAGTTGCGGAGAGATATAGTAAATAACGCGGTAACCTTTTCTCTTCGCCCAGGATGCGAGAGGTATATTGAAACCTGGATAATCAATCAGAAGCAGAATATCCGGATCGGTGGAGAGAATATGTGATCTCATTCCGCGGCGAAGTCTTCGGAATTTTCCTATAGAGGAAAGAACTTCGGCAAAACCCATTACTGAATACTCGTTCAGATTGAAAATTATCCTGCTGCCGGCCTTTTCGATATTACCGCCTCCAAGGCCTGATACTTCCAGCGTGGTTAACTTTTTCAGTTCCTCCAGAAGTTCCCCTCCACGGACATCGCCTGAAGGATCTCCAGCTGAAACGACTATCTTCATTCTGCGGGTTTCAGCAGGTCTTGCATCGCTTCCTGTATCTTGACAGAGATGATCTGTGCCGATCTGAGCGCATTGAGGCCATCAAGACCTGATACTGTTGGAGCACAGCCCGTTTCGCAGGAAGTTATGAAATCGTTCAGTTCAGCCGTAAGAGCATCACCTTCAGATACGATGACAGGCACCGGTTCGATTCTCCCTTCCACCATTCTGAAAGCCTCGACTTCCCTTGCGGCAAAATCAACCGAGACGTATTTCCTGTGCTGGAAGAACCTGAGTTTTCTAATCTGCTCCCTCGATATCCTGCTGGCGGTCATATTGACCACACATCTGTTTTTGAATTGTATCCTTGCGCTGGCGATATCAACGTTATCGCTCAGAACCGGAATACCCGAAGCCTGAACTGAGACTACAGGAGAGCGGACAAATGAGAGCACAAGATCGATATCGTGTATCATAAGATCGAGCACTACGGAAACGTCGGTCCCTCTTGGATTGAAAGGAGCCATTCTGTGGCCCTCCACAAAAAGAGGTTCATCTATCAGTTCAGCAGCTGCCAGTATCGCCGGATTAAAGCGCTCAACATGTCCTACTGCCAGTATGAGGTTCATATCCTCGGCAAGGTCAACCATTTCCTGTCCCTGTACAGTAGTCGCGGAAATGGGTTTCTCAACAAGAACATGAACACCCGCTTTCAGAGCTTTGAGTACAACATGATAATGGCTTTGTGTAGGGCATGCTGCAACAACAGAATCACATTCTTCAAGAAGAGAATCAAGATTTCCACATGGTCTGATATCAAGCTCAGAGGCAAGCATGTTCATTCTTTCGCTGTCTGTATCGAATATGGGAATTGTTCTGCCGGTTATTCCTGCTAGAATCCTCGCATGATGGTAGCCAAGATGCCCTGTTCCAATAACTCCTGTGACCATGTTATCCTCCAAATGCCGACAATACGTCGGCGGCATATTTAACTGAACGTTCGGAAAGAGAAAGATGGGTAACGAATCGAAGCGTTGAGGGTGAAAGAGCCAGGCAGCCTATTTCAAGGCTTGCAAGGGCATCAGATATAATTCCTGCCTTGCCGTCAGGGGTTTCTGCAATGACTATGTTGGTATCAGGTTCAGGATTAAGCATCCGCAGAACCGGTGAACTGTTGATGCCTCTGGCGATTATTCGAGCATATTGGTGTGTTCTGGAAAGTACCGGGAGATTATGATCAAGAGCGTACAGGCAGGCTGCCGCAAGAATACCTGCCTGCCTCATTCCACCTCCATGCTGCTTGCGAAGGAAGCGAACCTTTCTCTCATCCTCGGCAGAACATGCAAGGATGGACCCGACAGGACATCCAAGCCCCTTGGAGAAGCACATGGAGACCATTCTGTAGCTTTTAAGTATTTTTCTGAGTTTGGAGCCGGATGAGGATATAACATGCCACACCCTTGCGCCGTCAAGATAAAGGGGGACCTTCTTTATGCGGCAGATATCCTCTATTTCCAGGACTTCTCTCTCATCCAGAATAAGCCCTCCCATGACATTCTGAGTATTCTCGAGGGTGACAAGTGTTCTGGGCGCGACATGCTGATCCTCTCCGAGGGAGAGTGCCTTTTCAATTTCTGCCGGTGGAATACAGCCGCTTTCCGATTCATCTATCCTGTGCATTTGAAGGCAGCCAAGCATAGCATACTGTGCTCTTTCATATAAGTATACGTGGCTTCTGCTGCCGCATATGACTTCATCACCAGGTGAAGTGAGAGCTCTTATCGCTACTCCGTTTGACATCGTGCCCGTCGGCATGAAGACCGCTCTGTCGAATCCGGTCAATTCGGCTACAATGTTCTCAAGGCGGTTCACTGTAGGATCCTCACCGAATACATCGTCTCCAACCTCTGCCCTTGCCATAGCATTCCTCATCGCGTGGCACGGGGTGCTTACAGTATCGCTTCTGAGGTCTACTTTAATAGTGCTCATTTCATCCCTGAACTTTCTCTGATAAGGAATTGATTCTGAGAGCTTCATTCAGTATTCTGCTCATAACTTCTGCAGAAGTGACTCCTGAAGCATTCCAGAGCCTTGGGAACATACTGATATCCGTAAAACCGGGAATTGTATTCATTTCGTTAAAGTAGTACTCACCATTGCTGTCAAGAAGGAAATCCGCTCTTGCAAAACCGCTTCCATTAATGATCGAGAAACATTCTTCGGCACATGATCTTATCTGTTCAGAAAGTTTTTCAGGAATCGGTGCCGGAATAAGCAGTTTTGATTCGCAGCAGCTGTACTTGGCCGTGTAATCGTACCACTGCCTGCCCGGAAGTACCTCCCCGGCAACTGAAGAGGATATCCTGCCTGATTCGGACAGAAGGGCTACTTCGATCTCCCTTGCATTCTCAATACCGCTTTCGATAAGAATCAGACTGTCGTACCTGAATGCCGTCTGAGCGGCTTCCTGAAGCATTTCGGGCGAATCGACTCTTGAAATCCCAACACTGGAACCCATTCTGGCCGGTTTTATAAAGACAGGATACCGCATGGAAAGCAGGGCTTCCGGATCGGGAGGAGATTGAATCGTAAAGCTTTTCCAGGGTACGACCGGAATACCTCTGGATGAAACGAGTTCCTTCGTAGTTATCTTATTCATTGCTACGGCCGATGTCATTATATCAGCACCCGCGCAGGGCCATCCGGCTATTTTGCAGAGTCCCTGTACTGAACCATCTTCTCCCCATGGACCGTGAAGTACGGGGAAAACAACATCGAAATCGATCCATGAATCTCCTCGAAACACTTTCCAGACTGGACGACCGGTATTTATCAGCAGAGAAGTGTCTTCCAGGTACCACTGGCCATGGATATCAATTTCCACTGAAATTACTTCATGGCCGGATTCTTCAAGTACACTATGAACGAAGGCGGCAGAAACAATAGAAACCTCACGTTCAGCGGACTTTCCTCCGGAAAGAAGAAGAATTTTCATGTTCCTCCTGAACTGAATGATCCGGCTTCGGGTCTTGACCGAACCGTTCGCGTTGGTAGTTTTATCGAGATACCGGTTGAATGATAATATACGATTACTTTTTTTGTCCGGCAGGGACTGTTTTATTGCGGATTGTGCACCGGAGGCTTTATGAAAGTACTGATCACAGGCGGAGCCGGTTTTATAGGTTCCAATATTGCTGATTTTCTTTTAGACAAGGGAAATGAAGTCCACATACTGGACGACCTTTCAACGGGATTCAAAAATAACATCAACCCGAAAGCGGAATTCCATGAAATGGATATCAGAAGCGAAAATGCTTTTGAACTCATTTCTTGTGGCAATTTCGACATTCTGTGTCATCATGCTGCCCAGATGGATGTTAGAAGATCAGTGAGGGAACCACGCTTCGATGCAGATGTGAACATAAAAGGAACATTGAATATTCTCGAAGCGGCGCGAAACGGTAAGGTGAAAAGAATCGTCTATGCCTCAACCGGTGGCGCTGTTTATGGACAGCCTGAGGATATTCCGGTTAGTGAAGACCATCCTGTCAATCCCATCTGCCATTACGGAATAAGCAAGCACACGGTAGAGCACTACCTTTACCTTTACAGATACCTGTACGGGATCGATTACGTTGTTCTCCGATACCCGAACGTTTACGGACCAAGGCAGAATCCATACGGAGAGGCGGGTGTTACAGCCATTTTTACACTTGCCTACCTCACAGAAACACCACCCCTCATTAACGGAGATGGAATGCAGCTGAGGGATTATGTCCATGTAAGGGATATCGCAAGAGCCAACTGGATGAGTATGGATCTAGCAAGAACCGATATTTCTGGAGAAATATTCAATATCGGATTCGGCATCGGCAGGTCTGTCATCGAACTCGACAAAATCATACGCGGTTATGTCGGGTCGGACCTTGAACCCTCATTCGGCCCCTCCCTGCCGGAGGAGATACTGAAGATAGCACTGGACAGCTCAAAAGCAGAGGATATTCTCGGATGGAAACCGGAGATCAAATTCGAAAACGGATTGAAAGACCTGGTTGAGTATCATCGATTAAGACTGGCGGAGACTGATGGGGGCTGACCTTAAGCCTGTTTTTCTTGACAGGGACGGTGTCATCAACCTGAACAGGTCTGATTACATCAGATCACTTGAGCAATGGATCCCAATATCCGGTGCCATTGAAAGCATAGCAAGACTCAGCAACGCAGGACACCCTGTAATAGTTTTGACGAATCAGTCAGCAATCGCGAGGAAATACTGTCTTGTTTCAGATGTTGAAGGGATACACCGCCATCTTCTGCACCTGGTCGAAAAAGCTGGAGGGCTGATATCCGGTATCTACTACTGTCCTCACCATCCTCTTGATGGGTGCGTTTGCAGAAAACCACGTACAGGTATGATTGAATCCGCAAGAAGGGAGCTGAATCTCCCCGAAGGAGGTTATATCGTCGGTGACGCGGATTCGGATATGGAACTCGGCAGGAGAGCAGGATTGAAGACGGTTCTTGTTCTTACTGGCCGCGGAAAAGATCAGTTATGTAAGATAAGTTCGGAGGGATGCATCCGGCCATGGAAAGTTACAGAAAACATATCCTCAGCTGTGGATATAATACTTGAAGATGCCGGGAATACTGCTCAGGATAACTGATTTATCTTATCAGGATAAATTTACCTTGTATAGACTCACCGGCGTCAAGCAGGAAAATATACATGCCGTTTGGAACACCGTTCGCATTCCACCTGTATTCGTCACTACCCGTTTCAGCAGAGCTGTGCAGGAGCCTGCCCGTAATATCAAAAAGTTTTATCTTTGATCCGGGCTGCAGGCCGCCAAATACAATGTATTCGCCTTCTCTGTGCACAATAACCTGATCAGCTATGCTGGATTCTAATTCCTCATCGCCGATTCCAGTACTCTGATACTCGTAAGCACCTATATCAAAAATACCGTCCTCAGGCCTGGTTTCATACTGACAATGCTTCACGTATTGAGCCAGCACGTTGTTATCGGGAAGAACATCCGAATGAAGAAATGTTCCCGCATCTATGCATTCCGAGTTCAATGCAAGGTGGAAATCTTCCAATCCGGGATTTGTGAACCCGGGCAATTCACCGGTAACCATCCCTCCTGAATCGATCACCGTTCCCTGGAATCCACTCTGATGAGTTTCAACCCAGCCTGTCTTGAACCAGTTATTTCTTATGTTCAGATTGCCATAGGTGTCCAGCAGTGCCAGTCTGTTTCCTATGTCCGTCACATACACGATATTGTTTCTTGTATCAGCGTACTCATCATTAGTTGATAATCTGAAAAGAGTTGTATTCCCGCTCCTGCTGGATATTACAGTGTTGTTATAGAAATGAAGTATTCCCTTTCTGTAATAGTCCGGATTAGAGCCATCTCCACCGTAGTGACATATCTGACCATTTCCCTCGTTGTACTGCTCGATAAGGATATTACCGTAAACGAATGTCTCTCGATACGATGGATCATTGTGAATATCAGGAAACGATGAATCCACAAGATCCAGCTGCCTGTTTCCGCATTCTATCCAGTTGTATCTGACAACAGTTCCGCAGGAGCGATCTTTGAGGTTATTACCGGCGCAACCATCTCTAAGTTGGCCGAAGTGATTGTACTGATAAGTAATACCGTGTGATTCAGTGTAGGTGTTATGGTGATAGATGCTGCCTTCAATGCCGTTATCGTATATATGGCAATATTCAATAGTTATACCGCCTGATTCGTGTGCAGCGAAAAACCCGTTTCCGCAATCGCGGAGAATGCAATTCCTGATGGTGATATGATCTCCCGATACTACATATATCGAAGCAGCATTGTCCGAGTAACTCCCAGGTTGACCATCATCATCCGTAAAGGTGAACGGAGTGCGTCCGCTTCTTATCTCCAGGTTCTCTATCACCAGATAATCAGGATCCTGGTTCGGGATATCAGACCCACCAAGATTAATGACCCCTCTCCCCTCAGACCAGTAATCCAGTTCAAGCCTTGTGATGGCGTCCCGACCGTCGATTACCGGTAATTGGCCACCAGGTCCTTGTACTCCAAGAAATACGATATTGTCTGAAGCGGTTCCGGATCGTGCGATAACCCACTTCTCGCAGTATGGCTCATTCCTGTAGTGAATGAGAACCGTGTCTCCGGGTGCAAGGTTTTCAAGTGGTACATCACCGATATTCTCGTAAGGCATTCCGGGACCTGTTTCGTAGAGGTAAGCAAACGCATTTCCAGAGATAAACAGAAGACCCAGGAATAGTACAGAGCGGTTATTTATCATTGCTGACGTACGCTATTATCAGATCTATGGTTGCTCTGAGAGCTTTTACATGCGTTCTTTCCATAGCATGCGAAGAATCAACTCCAGGGCCTATCAGCCCATGTCTTACATCAAGGCCTGCCTTGAGCGCAGCAGCGGCATCTGAGCCGTAGTGCGGAAAAGTATCAACCGCATAGGGAATGGATTCATCTCTTGCAACTTCTATCAGATTCTTCGTCAATAGATAGTTGAATGGTCCTGTGCTGTCTGCAGCGCATATGGTTACCTTATCTTCTGAGGATTCCCGGCCAGGTCCGGCAACTCCCATATCAACCGCAATAAACTCTACCAAACCGCCTGGAAGAAAACCCGCAGCGCCATGGCCGACTTCCTCGTATCCGGTTATAAGAAAATGAAGTGTGCGTGCGGGTACAGTCTTTCCGGAGACCAGCTCTTCGGCAGCCTTTAAAAGAATGGCCACGCCAGCTTTATCGTCAAGATGCCTTGATTTAACGTACCCCGATTCAGTCAGTATGGGCCTTGGATCGAAATGAACATAATTCCCGACGGATATTCCAAGTTTCCGCACATCTTCACCCGAAGACACTTCCTCATCAAGCCTCAGATACATATTATTTTTCTTGCGCTGTGCCGATGCTTCTTCCATCCCGTAAGCATGAACTGATGTGTTATCAAACAGAACAGTTGCGCTGAAAAGCTTTCCGGAGAAGGTTTCGATCCGGCAGTATTCCCCCTCAATGCTGGACATTGTGTAGGAGCCGATGGAGCGAAGTATTATTTTTCCACTTCTCTCTTCAATTCCGCTGATCATACCCCCCAGAGTATCCATATGAGCCGACAGTACAATGCCATCATTGATTTTTCCCTGGAGTGTAGCAAGAAGGCTACCCTTCCTGGTTAATTGTGTCTCTAGTCCGAGTTCTTTGAATCTTTCTTCGATAATTCTCATCGCGTCCTCTGTATGCCCCGAAACGCTTCTGGTTCTGAGGAGTTGAATGAGAATATCCGTAACATCTGATTTTGTATTCATGGATCTGCCTTTCAAATGAAACATAGAATGAAACTGTAAGGGTTCCTGCACGAAGAAATTATAATCATATTTACACTATGATGAAAAATAACCGAAGAAAAAGATATATCAAGCTTCTCAGCCTGGTCCTTCCATTCGCGCTGCCGGCTGCTGTTCTGATGATCTGGCTTACGCAGCAGTGCGACGGGCAGGAACAGAATCCCCTTCATATTGTTGCTTCCATGAATCTTGAAGGCGGCAGGACTACAACTTTCTCGACTATACTCCCCGATGGTAACGAGGCTAGATGGGAATGTTCTCACGGGAAATTCATAGAAACCGGCGATATTGTTGCCATGGGCAGAAGCGTGACATGGCAGCCTTACCCGGGTCTTGAGGATTCGGTCTCGATAATTATTACAACTCCAACCGTTTCGGATACTGTCAGGTTCCTTCCTGTAATACCAGATGTGGTTCCTTCGGTAACCGTTTCCGCAGCCTATCATCTTAGTATCCTTGAGCGGGCCAGAAGTATTCAGATGGCTCCTGGAATATACAGGGCAGTTTCACGCGGGGATGCTCTCAGCGGATACGATGGCCTCGTTATCCTTGTAGTAACAACAAGAGGCGAATACAGGGAAGCCTTCGGCATGCTTCCTGGTGATACTCTTATTCTGCCACTCCCCCTCGGCGGTATCATCCAGGCGACTGGCCTTGATGCCATGGAAGATGCAATGGACAATGAGGGAAATATCCAGATAGTCTTTGAAATCCTGGAGAATACACTTCTGATCAGTCCATTGGAAGTTGAATTATCATCTGAACCTCCACTGGAAATGATTGAATCAGATCAGGTAGAGGAGGAAGTGTCATCCGCGCACTGAGACTTCCCCTCCTCCTGCTCGTTATTGCCGGAACTCTGTTCTCCGGGAATATGTGGGAGTACCACGGAGTCAATTTCTCCTGCGTGGTGCCCGGCACGGACGATACACTCACAATGTTCCCCATCATATGGGACATTAGAAGCACCGGTAACATTTACAGGGATTACTGCGAAATCTACAATATTGATCCTTTAACTGATCCGGTCATTGAATTGCTGGATGATGCAATGCAATCAGGATTCAACACCGCAATGATGAGGTCGGAGCTCTATGTCATTGACGTTCCCGGTGATTACGCCACGACAGACTACATATTCGAGGAGGTAGCGAATTCCATCCGTACCACCGGGATGGACATTATAGTCGGGGGATTCTGGACCAATCCATATACACAGGAACACAATATGGGCACGTTCAATTACCTTGCTGACTATACGGAACAGACAGCGGAGCAATATCCGGGGGATGTAATAGGAGTGTTCGGGTTCGATGAACCTGCGGTGAAGTTCCTTGAGAACCCGGAAACTCAGTGGGACTGGCTGCAGATGGTGGCTGATTATCGTGACCTCTGCGAGCTGGAGATCGGTCTTCCGTTTATCTCTTTCATATCAAAATTTGGGATTATGGGATCGGACGGCTTTGTGTATTACTACAACGATACGACCAGCGTCCTCAACAGGTTCGCCCGCCATCTGGATGTTGTAGCGTTTAACATGTACCCGATAAAGAACAACGACAGGCGGCTACGGAACCTCTACTTCAACACAGACAGTCTCCTATTCTGCGGTGCCACGGACCTGCTGCCCTCCCCTTCCCCCTATTACGAGGTCTACTGCGACAGGGATGAATTTTATACAGTGCTGGAAGAAGATGAATTCAGCACTTTCAGGGTTTTCGAATTCATCTGCACCCCGGGTTTTGGACACCTTGTGCTTGAGGAAGCCGCGGTCTTTGATGTCCCGTTCATCCCCACAGGTGTGGCCTCCAGTGACTTCCGAGCATGTGACATAGGTGATAGAAGCTCCGGGGAGCATCGCCCAAACGGTGCCGTTGTCCTCTGGGACAGTGCAGGAGCTGCCGGGGATGAGATTGTATTCATCTTCGACGGCCAGGAGATAGTAACAGCCAGCCTCCCTGAATTCCCGGGTTCGGACAGGGCCAGTCCTCTGGCCTTCTGTGTCGGACAGGGTGAATTCAGACCAGTCGCGACTGTTTTCGAGGGAATACTGGGAAAAGGGGACACTGCTGTTCTCGGATGTTACCTTATGGACGACAACCGGGTGTGTGTAGTTGTCTTCGAGAGAACAGAGGACAACATCTTTCGTCTTCAGACGATAGAACCTTACATTCTGAAGAAAATGGAGATCGGCGGGATACTCTGGGGGAGGTTCTGGGGTGATGCGATCCCCACCATTGGAACCTCCTCGATGGATAGTGGTTTCCTCATATTCGATGACTGTGGTTCTTACGTTTGCGCTCTTTCCGGTGAAGACGACTGGACGTTCTACCCGCAGAATATTCCCTTCTACCCGAATCTGTTCGGAGAACTGAACTACCCTGTCTCCGTATTTATCACAAACGAGGATGCCTGGCTTCCGCCTTACATACCTGGCAACGATTACATCTCCGCAGTTTTCGAAGAGCCCGAGTCGGTGTTCTTCAGATCGAGGAGCAACGGTACAACCGTACCTCTCGGGGAAATGTCGACTGTTCCCCTGACAGGTCAAAGCGGAGATATCATCTCCGCCTCCTCTTACAGGCCGGACAAAAGCTACGGCGATGCTCTTCTCTGCACTGTTGACGGCACTCTCCTGCGGTCGGATGGCACGATTACAAATGGTGTGTTTGAGGGGCTTATTGAGCTTCAGTCACTTGGCTCGAGTACAGGCCCTCTCATCCTTCCCGGTGCCAGGGTGATGGACACGAGGAGAAACATCCGCGCAGGCCTGGTCCTCCGTCCGGAGGGTCTGGTCATGCCGGCTGCAGAGATCTACTGGAGCGTATGGGACGATTACAAACTTAACTGGTTCACAGAGTGCTTCGAAGTAGCCATGGAAAATGGTGTTCTTTCAACCCTTCGCAACAACTGTGCCTTTTCCAATATCCAGGCGTACGGAAGGCATGCCTTTGGTTTACCGAGCTACTGTGCATCGCAGGATACCATGCTCTGGATGGTCACCCTGCCGGTTATAAAAGGTTGCAGAGGCATGGTTTTCTACGCCATGGATCTTGCCCTTATGAGCGGCAACATGACCAATGAAGGGATACTCAGATACCCGAACATCATGCAGAACTGGGGTCCAAGCAGAGATGTGGGAAACATCGATCTTCCAGGAAGGATACATCACGCTGTAGCATCGCTGACCGGAAACGGTCCCGGCGGCGGACCTGATTTCCTATCGGCGACGATAGATACGAATTTCAGAGTGTTGCCGCCAGCAGAGGCCATTAACTGCACGATTAACTCGGTTTCAGGAGTTGTCTCTGCCCCGTCAGATACTACCCTCAACTTCATTGCGCTGGAGAACCAGCGGAGTGGCACTATGCTTATCCTGGTCTCGAATGAGTCAGGAGCTGTTCTTGAGGAAGGCAGGGGTATCTGCTTCCCTCAACGGTACTCGGGGGATTATACATTAAGTGTTGTGGACGGTTTCAGCCCCATACAGCGTACAATTCCCAATACAATTCCGGCACTCGATATACTCACACTGGCCGATTGGAGTCAGGCATTGACTCTGGACTTCTCCGGTATGCCCTCTATCACCGTTTCACTTCTGGAGTTACGGTCGGATATCACAACTTCTGAAACCCAAAACAGCGCTTTCATGGAGGTCAGAGCCACCGGTGGGGCTGCATGGGTAAGGTTCAATGTTACTGATGGAGAGATGAGTGAACTGGTTTTATACGACCTTGCCGGCAGGAAAGTGAAAACGATATGGAGTGGAGTCGGATTTCCGGGTATAAAAGTATTGGCCCTGCCCAGAAACGATCTACCATCCGGAATCTACTTCGTAACCTTAGTCTCGGGTGAATTCTTTATCTCAAGAAAAGTGACTCTTTTAAACTAGCAGGGATTATCTGAACCTGCGCATGAAACCTCTCCTTCTGGAGAACAGCCATAGAGCAATAAGGCATAGGGGCCATAGCCAGTACATCCATTTCTGGAAAATTATCATGCCCGATCCCAGAATTTTCAGAACGGCCAGCCAGATGAACACAACCCATTCAGATAATACCGATGCTGTAGATGCCAATGGCCCCAGGAGTGTTATAGACCCGGTGATCATGGTGGTAAGCATGAAAGGGAACGAAATAACCGTAGCAACTGGAGCTACAGGACTGAGACCGCCGTATCTGAATGAAACCAGCGGAGCCAGGGCTGTACAAACAACCAGACCTGCATACGCTATTGAAAGTATCCAGCCTGCCCTGCAGCGGAACTCCCGTCCAAGAATTATCAGGCTGAGGACCGCGCCGAATGACATCTGTGCCCCAGTATCCTTGAGAACATCACCAGCCGATACAGCAGTGAGTATTATCACCGCAACTGACCATACGAAGAGAAGATCAGGCCTTCTACCTGATGAATGCCATACGGCAAGTACAAGCAGAAGCATGAGCCCTGCTCTTACTGTAGAAGCCCTGGCTCCTGACACGAATACGTAAATGAAAGTTGTCAGGATTACTGCAAGTATCGAAAGCCACCCCTTTCCGAAGAGCTTTCGAAATATGACCAGCATTATACCCGAGAGAATACCTACATGCAGGCCCGAAAGAGCCAGAAGGTGTGATGTACCGGTATCCCTGAAAGCCCCGCGTACCGCCTGCGGGAGATTTCCCCTTTCTCCTGCAAGAAGCGCTGATACGAGTGAACTTGTTTCGCGCGATGCGATTCTTTCGGAAAGAGTTGTGCTGATACCTTTCCTGAGACGATTCTGAAGCAGGGTTGAAGGAATGGGGTAGAATGTGTAGCTATCCATGAATCCTTCATTTACAGAACCTAATATTATGACTGAATCCCCCCTGCTTAGCGACCTCGCAAGCTGCCTGCCTCCTGCCCAGACGGTATTCAATGTATCGCTTGAAAGAATTGCACCCGCTGTTGTGGTCGTTTCAACGCGGCATCGCCATACACCGGATACAGTTGAGGAATCATGTACAGGATCGCTGTTCTGATGATGAAAGTATGTTCCCGCAAGAAATGATACCGAACAGAGAACGATAATACCGGCATGTCGCAGGCCGGCAATGATGAGAATCATCCCGGCTGGAATCGCTGCTATCCATATTTGAGAGAAGCACTGTAAGGGTGTATAATACCCTGCCAGAAAAAGAAACGTGAACAGGAAGAGTGTTTTGCTTAAAACCATTGTGCCTTCAGTTTACTCAGAATCACTTGGCAGTTCAAGTGGTATGCCTCTGTTCATACTGGATAACCTGCGAAGTGCTTTCAATGTAGGATCAGTATTCAGAACCGCGGAAGCGCTTTATCCTGCAGCGGTGTTCCTGACCGGTATATGCTGCAGGCCGGGAAACCGTAAACTCAGCCATACATCAAGGGGAACCTATGCTGTTGTACCCTGGAGGTATTTCAATAAAGCTGCAGACGCCGCAATATGGGCAAAAGAAAGCGGTCGAATGCTCGTAGCTGTAGAGAATTCAGAAGATGCTGTTCCGCTATGGGAGGCTCGTTTTGATCTTTCGAGCGCATTCATGTTTGGTAACGAAGCCGATGGACTGAATCCCGATATCGCCGAAATGGCTGATCTCAGCATCTACTATCCGCAATCGGGAACACGGAAATGCATCAACGTATCGAGCACCGCGGCTGTTATCGCTGCGGAAATTCAACGAAGAAAATCGCTTGAATCGAACGATTTGAATATCTAACCTGATTTTAGCAGCTTATTCTTTTATAACATATTGCTTCGTGAAAACTTCTGCGGAGAATCTATTGTCCTATTGCTCTCAAGTGTCTTCAAAGTATAATCATTCTCCGGTAATGATGTGCGTGTTGCGGCATGCATTGAGCAGAGCCTCAATATGATCCAGCGGGAGGATTTCTTTTATGGAACGATTTGCGATGAAACGGCATCTACCACTGGCAACAGCGGTCACTCTGGCCATCATCATCCAGCTCGTGGGAATACTCGTCCTCCAGCCAACCGGTTTTGACAGTTTCGAATACCTGTCCATCAGCCAGGTCGTTCTGCAGGATGGGGAGTACTCAGCCCCCCCCGCACTCAACGGGTTCGATGCCTTCCCTGGGGAATCACCGACCAACATGAGACAGCCGGGGTACCCAATGTTCCTGATCGTGTTCTACTGGCTGCTCGGTTCAGGATTCCTCACCGTGCAACTGATGCAGCTGCTGCTCAACACCCTCTCTCTCTGCCTCGTCTACATGACGGCTAAACGTATCTTCCGTGATCGCTTCAGGGATCCTGCGATCCTATTCGTGGTACTCTACTTCCCATGGCTGCTGACCTCCAGCAGCATTCTAACGGAATCCCTTTTTACCTGCATCCTCTGGCTCTTCGTATATTCCCTGGCTAGGTATCAAGAAAATACTCGCGCTGCAAATGGGCTGATATCCGGAGTACTGCTTGGAGCCCTCGTACTCACGAAACCAGCAGGGCTTGTTATAGGCATCACTTGTTCTCTGGCGATGCTACTCATCCTTCATTGGAAGCGGTTCATGAAGTTGATGCCTCCTCTCCTTCTCGGAACGCTCCTCCTGATCCTTCCCTGGATGTTTCGCAACCATATCTCTCTAGGGAAACTCACCTTCATGCCGACCACTTCCGGCTATAACCTCTGGGTAGCGAGTCTGCCTATTGGAAGCGATGTTTGGATGGAAGTCGACGAGTTCCAGGTCGCCACCAGGGACGGATACTACATCGACGCCCAATCCTCCGCCAGATTTGAAGAGTTTGCCCGGCAGAATTTCGAGTCGGATGGCGTTCTACTAGTAGTCACTCGGGCTATAACCCGTTCCGCCCTTGCCTTGTCCAGGTTTCCGGGATCGGGTGGTCGAACCGGTCTGAATCCTGTCTACATCGGATTCACGCTTGTCCAGCTTGTGATTCTGGGATTCGCCGTGGTGGGAATCGTGAACCTGAAAAGCAGGGCTGCCTGGCTTTTAATAATGCCGGTGGTAGGACTGACTCTGCTGCTTCCTCTGACAAAAGGCTTGACGAGATACCTTCTACCGGGATTCCCCGCAATCGCTCTATTCGCCGGACAGGGATTCCTCTGTGTGTTCAATAGGATCCACGATAAACTAAGAATGAACAGGAAACTCTCCACCGGATGAGCGAGTCGCGGATCAGATAGATGGCCTGAGTATCTAACCTGATTTTAGCAGCTTATTCTTTTATAACACTAGTCTATCACCACGAAGCGCTGAACCATTTCGTGTTCTGCAACTCTCATTCTGACCAGGTAGATTCCTGAAGGAAGATCATTTATCACGCAAGCTACGCTTCCTGGTTGAATGTATCCTTCTGCATTTACTCCCGCAACATGAACACAATGGGATGTATCTCCTGTCAGGCTTCAGGTCTATCTCCAGCACTCCTTTATCCAGAATTCTCTGTCCTGCAATGCGCACTCGACGATAGGAATACAGTTGAGATATAATATTTACGGGCATTGGCATCCTCCTTGTTGTTGAGTAAGTGGTTTTATTTTAAGGAGATAATGCTAATGCCCTTTCTTTAATGCAACCCTCTTTCGTCAACTCTTTGGGAGAAGAACCTGCCATACGAATAACAGTATTTATAATGATAATATATTATATTAATAAACTATATGTTCAGAATTGTCTCTCAGATTGCATGACAGGACATACTTAATGGTGGTCTGGATCAGTGCTGGGCTTCCAGCCAGTTTCTGCCGATACCGGTGTCTACATTCAGCGGAACGGCAAGTTCGTACGCGGATTCCATTTCATCCCGGATGATGTTTGAGACCTCTTCTGCGGAGCTTGCCGGAGCCGTTGCAACGAGTTCATCGTGCACCTGAAGAACGAGGCCAGAATTGGCTATATCCTGAAGCCTGCTGTCCACTTTCAGCATCGCTAGCTTAATGATATCTGCGGCGGACCCCTGAACCGTCGTGTTTATCACCATGCGCTCCATCGCGTTCCTGGTGGTTCCCCTTGCGGATCTGAACCCTCTGAAATCACGCCTCCGCCCAAGGATGGTCCTTGTTTCTTCATGTTCCTCCGCATGCTCGATACATGTTCTGAAAAAGGATTCAAGCTCGGGATATGTCTCGAGATATCTGGTAATTATTCCAGCAGCTTCCCCCCTGCTTACATTCAGCCTGTTACCAAGTCCCCAGGAACTGATGCCGTAGAGTATGGAGAAATTGACTTCCTTCGCTTTCCTTCTGTGCGTGGGAGATGAATCGCCAAAAAGAGCTTCTGCAGTGGAACTGTGTATGTCCTTATTCTCTTCGTACGCTCTTCTGAGGCTGCCCGGCCCTGCCATATGCGCGAGTATCCGAAGTTCGATCTGTGAATAGTCTGCAGTTATAAGTACGTGATTGTCGTCTCCGGGTATGAAGCATCTTCTTACCTCGCGTCCTCTGCTTGTCCGTACAGGGATATTCTGGAGGTTGGGGCTGCTTGAACTCAATCTTCCGGTAGCGGTGACGGTCTGACTGAAACTGGTGTGTATCAGGCCATCTCTCTCACAAACGTAACCAGGCATTCTCTTAATGTATGTGTTCAGAAGCTTTGAGAGCTCTCGGTGCTGTATAACCGTTTCAACGAACCCATGCTTTCCCCTGAGCTTTTCCAGAACCTCTATACTGGATGAGAACTTCCCCTTGCCGGTTTTCTTCACAGGAGTGAGACCGAGTACTTCGAACAGTGTATGTGAAACCTGCGACGGGCTGTTGAGATTAATGTCAAAACCGGCGATTTCCCTGGCTTCTTCCTCAAGTTCAGCTCTGGTATCGGAAAATTCCGATTCAAGCCTCTTAAGTGATTCAGTGTCAAGCCCGATACCCCTCTTTTCCATATCTGAGATCACCCTGACCAGCGGAAGTTCCAGTGAATCGTACAGTTTCAGGAGTTTTTCATCCTTTTCGAGCTCTTTTCTCAGGACCCTGTTCAGTTCAAGAGCAGTTGACGAATCGCAGCCGCAGTATTCCGCTACCTTTACCGTTTCAACATCTGCCAGTGATACGGCGCTGCCAAGCACTTCGGCAAAGTCTTTCATGGGTCTGTCAAGCCAGGTTACGGAGAGGTTCGAAAGGGAATGAGACTGTATCTCAGGCCGCAGGAGGTAATCCGCTATCATGGGATCGCCTCTCAGCTCGTTTATTCGGAGGCCCATGGATTCGAGAATGTGAATATCGTACTTCCCGTTCTGTGCCACAACAAGCCTGTCTTTCAGCATTTGTTTCAGAACTGGAACGACCTCTTCAACGGGAATCGCATCGACCCCGGAAAGGGGTATGTAGACTGCCTTCTTCTCAGAAGTTGTCAGTGATATCCCTATCGGGTCAGCCTGGAATGGGCGTTTTGAAGTGGTTTCTGTATCAAGTGCAAGGAAACCCTCCTGGGGGCTGCCGAAGTCAAGCCCTTCCAGTTCACGGATACTCCCTATGACGGATGTTGAGCACCATTCAGTAGATGCTGTGTTTCCGATGCTGCCGAAAAGGTCACCGGGGGGGCTGATTCCCATTCTGATGAGTATGCTCTGCATTCCCATGGCAGAAAGTATCGAAGAAGCAATTTTCTCATCTGGATGCTTCATCGAAAGCTCTTCGAGGGAGATATCCATTTGATGGGCTGGTACAAGTGATATCAGTTTCCGGCTGAGATACACCATTTCCATACTGTTCTCAAGTTTAGTGCGGACAGATTCCGGCAATACATCTGTAATCGATCCGTAAATCCTGTCGATGGTGTGGAATTCCTCAATCAGTTTAAGCGCGGTCTTGGGACCAATACCCTTAGCGCCGGGAATATTGTCCGAGGAATCGCCCGTAAGGGCAAGGAAATCCGCGACCTGGTCAGCACGGACACCCATCACACCTTTAACATCGTTCATGCCTATAAGTGTCTCCTGCCCGTCTCTCCTGCCCGGTCTGATTATTGTCACACCGCCTGCAGCCAGTTGAAGAAGGTCTTTGTCCGGAGAGAGGATTTCCACTTCATCGCCCCTGGAAACTGCTTCCTGAGTCAGCCAGGCGATAATATCATCGGCTTCAAATCCTTTCTTCTCAAGAAGTGGGAATCCAAGAGCCGGTATCAACTCTCTCGCATATGCGGACTGTGTGCGAAGTTCATCCGGCATCGAAGGGCGATTGGCTTTGTATTCGGGAAATAAATCTTTTCGGAATACAGGAGATGGGTGATCGAATACTGCTACGGTGACAGAAGGTAAACGCGAATCCTTCATATCGATCAATTCGCGAATGAGGTAATAAAGGCCGCTCGTATTTGTTCCATCCTTTGCCCGAAGAGGGGCACGTATCATGGCGAAATGCCCTCTGTAAAGGAGAGCGTTGCAGTCGATAAGAAGATATTTTCTGTTACCCATCTGAATCTTCAGCTCTTTTCACCAATTCCATGCATGCTGTGAAGATTTCATCGGTAGAAATATCCATCAGGCATCCGGGTATGCCCTCAGGGCATTCACGTCTGAAACATGGTGAACATTCGCGATAGGTTTTTACTGCAGCAGTGAATCTGCCCATCGGCGCTGTCCATAGTGGAGAAGTAGAACCGAATATTGTAACCGTAGGGATTCCAAGTGCTGCTGAAAGATGTACTCCTCCCGAATCGTTTCCTATCGCAAGCTCGGCGGCTAGAAGACCCGAAGCCAATCCGGCAAGTGTGAGATCTGTTCTGACTTCACAGAGAGGTACACTTGAGGATATCTCCATGAGACCCGGCTTTTCTTCAGGGGAGCCGTAAAATACGGATGGGAGACCTCTGCTTTTATAAATTCTTTGTGCAAGCTCCCGGAAACGAGGCCACATTTTAGCACTCCCGTACCTTGCCCCCGCGAAAAACGCTGTATGCGGTTCTCCTTCCGGTTCAACTGCAGGTTTCAGAGCAACCGGTTTTCCGGAAGCTCCAGCTGCAAGAGCAAGCCGCTCGTAATCAAGTGAATGGTGATGACAGCGGTCTGAAGGAGGATTTATCCTCTTTGTCAGAAGGAATCCTCTCATATCCGTTCTGTATCCGATGCGCTCGGGTATACATGACAGCATTCCCGCAAATGCGGATTTGAATGAGTCTGTCATAAGAAGAAGCGATGAAAACTTTTTTTCTTTTATTCTTCCGGCAGTATAAACATCAATTGACGGGAAAAATACAGGAACAAGCCCTGATACCCTTGGATGGCTCCATATGCTCAAGCCGGGAAACTGTTCACAAAGCATAGAAACGGCTGGTAATGACATGACAAGATCACCGAGCCAGTTGGGTGTTCTGACGATCAGTGTCATGTCAGGTGTCAAGCTACCACCCTTTTTTAAGGAGACTGATCCATGCTTCAGCAAATTCGTCCTCGTTCGATGCCGGTTCTCTGTCTTTCCATTTCAGGAAGTTGCCGGATCTGTCAATGCCCACTACTGGTACACCATGGGCGCATGCGTCTCCCCATTGATCATCCGAATCGGTTATCACCGCGGATGCTTCAGCAATGATTACTGTCTTTATCTCTCTGTCCAGGTGATCGAAATCACTGTTCTTACCGGATAGCGTTACGGTTCTGAGTGGTATTTCGGCCCTGCGCTTTTCGAGAATAGAGATGGCAGATGGTGTAGTGACAATGTAGGGCAGCATCCTTCCGGAAACCGGGGCGATCTTATGCTCCACCAGTTCTTCCATCCGATTCGGGACAGACGGTTTCCAGTCAGTGTCGTAAGTAATCCCAATGGCGCTGCACATTTCAGAAAGTATGTCCGGATAGACATCCGCTTCGGTCTTAACTCTGAAATTAATGTATTTTGATGAATGGCTGAGGGGAGCCATACGTATTCTGCAGGGTATTCGGGAAAGTAGCCTTTCATCTTCATTGAGGACGATTTTATATGGGTGTATCAGAATTGTGTCTGGTGAAATGGAATCTCCTTCGATCATATCTGGGATACTCGGATGACCTTCGTAGGAATGAACAGTGGGTCTGAGTCGAAGCATGTTGAAAAGAACACTGTCTCTTCTACTGCATATAACGACAAGTTTTTTTTCAGGGAATTCACTGTGAAGGGTGTTCATTAAATGGATAGCCGGCCAGACATCCGATTCCTCAGGTCCCGAATAAACCAGGAATCCGGGTGGATCGATCAGATCATCGGGCAGGTGGATGACACCCTTTTTCAGCCATGCGGCGCCTGTTTTTCCTCCAAGGATATTTCTTAAAATTTTAGGAAATACGTTTTTCATTCCAGATCCTCCAGAATAGCAGCGGCGAAATGCTTAGAAATGAAAGTATACTCATCTCCCGAATAGATGGATTGAAGTATGGACATGGCCTCACCGAACCTGTCCTGTTCCTGATAGTTAAGAGCAAGGGATATTAGAGGCAGGCTTTCGCCTGGAAAGTTAGCTGCAAGAAAGACAGCGATATCTTCAGCTTCTTCGTAATTACCGGTCTGGATAAGAGCGAAGCTTAAATCAAGGGCAGAATAGAAGCGCTGTCTTGATGATTCCGCCAGCGTCATGGAAAGCCTGAACTGCGCGGCAGCTTCAGCAGCGTCTCCCCTGAACTGTGAGGCAAGCCCCTTTGCTCTGCTTTGCAGCCACCTGCTTCCCCCAATCTCATCAAGGGCTTCGCACGCATATTGGGGCATGCCGCAATTCCAGGTAAGCCGAGCATACCAGAAATCGAAATAAGATGATTCAAAGCGCAGCTGTTCGAGCTGCGTGATAAGATCGAGGGCATGTTGGCTGTTTCCGGAATAAAGGGATTCCTCAAGAAATCTGCAAATGATCCTGGCTTCACCGGAGACATCGGTTTCTTCGAAATAAGCTTGTCCGGCTTCAACAAAATCACCTGCGATCTCCAGTTGAGAACCGCTCGACATGAAAAGTGAAACGATAAGTGTCAGATTGATTAACATATTTTACTCCAGAAAACGTGATAGCATCCTTCTGAGAAGGCGAAGATAACTCAGAAGGCCGGTCAATGCTGAAAGAAGAGCAATTATCGTCATTGGTGTGTACAGGGAATGGAATATATGCTTCTGAGGATAAGCAAGTCTTCCAACCGCTGTTATCAGAAGAAGATAGCTTGCAAGTATTGCAAGACGCTCGCCTGTGGTTATTGTAACAACTGGTATATGAATACTCCAGGATATAGCTGCAAGAAGGAAGAGAAGAAGGAGATGATAACCGGCAAGTATACTGGCTACTACCGTGTCAATGGCCCCAAGAGAAAATGCCAGTGCCAGGAGCGTTATCGAAATGAAGAGTTTGTCAGCTATGAAATCCATGACCTTACCGGGGTATGAGGTTTTTTTCAGCCTTCTGGCAACCCATCCGTCAAGGTAATCAGAAATAGCACTTATAAGGATTACCCAGAAGAGCAAATTAAGGCTCATTGACCTGTAGATTATCAGAATCACCGCTGCAGCTCCAACGAAGCGTATCCAGGAAATCATCGCAGGGATAATTGCAAAACTGCCTGCTATCTGCTGAGCTTTGTCCTGAATATCAAGATTCAGCTGTTTCATGAAAGCCCAACCCTTTTTCGTATCGGTTATCATAGCCCGTCTCGTTCACGGGCACCTTCTAAAAAGAGGCTGTCAAGAGATGTCATACCTATCCACTCACTGTCCCAGCTGTACGATGAGGAAAAGAATTGCATAGCTATAATATCAAGATCTGATGACCCCACAAGAAGGTCCGGATGGAAGCATCCATCCTGTGAACTGTGCATCCATCCCATGTAGAGTACTGCGGCAAGCGTATAAGCATAATCGTCATCTTCAAGATCAGGAGGAATGGGAAGGTCCAAAGTCATAACACTGTGAAGCTCGAATCGGCCGTACCATGAAAGGGCTATACCGAGATCCCTTCTGGTTACCGGTATTATAATTCCTCTGCCCTCCATCCATACTTCGGCATACTCTATTCTTCCCGAAGCGACAAGGATATGCACCAGAGGTACAAGAGCTTTCCTGTTTCCATTCTTCAGCTGGAGTAACAGGGAACGCTCGCTGATTGGTGAGTGAAGGTCTGATTCATTCATAAGCCCATATCCTGAAGCCATAAGCCAGAAGTCAGGACTGGTGTAAAGCGGGGCGGCATTAATGGAAGAATGCAATAGAAGTGCAAGTATAATGAGCAATATGGAGCGGGTAACGGGGGTCGAACCCGCGACATTCAGCTTGGGAAGCTGACACTCTGCCAACTGAGTTATACCCGCTCCGTTTTGATGAGATGAACAGCATTTCATAAGGCTGTCGTCATGTTCTGGACCGCTGTGCTTTCAATAAGCCCTGAATATACGGTTCTTGCTTCACCCTGGAGCCACCATCCGATACTGTTCTTGCCGACTTTCAGCTTCTGGCCGCTTCTGACGGTAATATCCAGGGGAAGGTTCATTTCATGGATTCTGGTTGCACAGATCGCTGAGGCTACAGCGCCAGTGCCGCAGGCCAGTGTTTCTCCCTCAACGCCTCTCTCCCAGGTTCTCAGTTCAAGTTCAGAAACTCCTTTTATCCAGACAAAATCAACATTCGCGCCGGCTTCTCCAAATAGAGTATGTTTTCGGAGTTTTGAAGCAAGCACGGAAAAGGATATATCTTCCGATCCATCAAGCATAACAACTGCATGGGGTACACCAGTGTCCAGGAATGAGAGGTGCAGATCGACAGAATCCAGATCAATCAGGCGGTCAAGATAATGAATTTCAGGGTCGGTAAGCCATAATCTGACACTGCCCGGAGCGGTTACTTCAGCGGAATGAACTCCTGCATCGCTCCTGAAACGGAAAACTCCAGTATCCGGAACGATACCTTTTGATGCAGCATAGGCAGACATGCATCTTCCGCCGTTTCCACACATACCAGCCCCTTTTCCGTTACTGTTGTAGTACTTCATGTGAAATGAATATTCAGGATCATCTTTCAGTTCGAGCAAACCGTCCGCACCTACAGAAAGGCCCCTGACACACAGGTTTCTTATAAGTTCCTCTGAAATAACGGTATCCAGTGATGAGTCTCTGTTATCAAGAAGAATGAAATCGTTCCCTGCGCCGCTCATCTTTACGAATTCCAGTTTCATTCCGGTCCCCTGTCGGTTATTAACTGCAGTTCAGCTGAAGCATGGCTATTCCCCGGATCCTCTTCAAGTATAAGCTGATATTCCAATTCGGCATTTATAAACCGTCCTTCGGATGCATACAGCCTCGCAAGTAAAAGCCTTAAGTCAATCCTGATTCCGAACCAGTATATAAACGTTTCAATATCCTCGGCAAGATTGTCCAGACTGTAGTATCCCTGAATATACAACTGAATCAGATCGTTGAGCATCTGTTCCAGAACATTCTGGGGTCCGCATCCGGATATTCCGAGGAGGAATGCTCCTGAAAGCATATCAGGATCACCTGATTCTATAGCTCTATCAGCCAGAATTCCAGATGATGCCCTCTGATCCAACATGATATCTCTTGCGATATCATAGCCATCGTAACAGTGCCTGTATCTCTCTTCAAAGAGAAACTGTCTTGGTAGACTTTCATCGTTTCCCTCTCCAATCCTGAATACTCGAAGTGACGGTCCCTGAAATACAGGTGTCAGATTCGAAAGCAATTCCGGTGTATAATGCATTTTCAGGGCAACCGAATAATCCGGCACCTCTTGCAGACCTGCAAGGTAAAGAAGGCCTGAAAAACTCTCATCAAGGAGAAAATCAGCCTGATAAACAACTAAACTGCATTCCTTTTCCCGCATAAAGGCAATGAGGCTGTCCTCATGCATGAACATGACCTTCGCAAATCTTACTATCGTTCTCCTGTTATCGCTGTTTTCAAAGAAAGTATGCGTAACAACCGGACGCTCCGCATAAGCGGAAAGAAGCCCGGAAATATGCCAGAAACTGAGTATTGCCTCATCTGCGTCTGTTTCCCGGCGCGCCCACTGCAGGAACAAATCAAGTTCTGTGTCATTCAATAATGATGACGAATTTCTGTACTGCAGACCGGTTCTGGAGATCAACTCCGCAACATGTCCTGGTAAAACAGATTGCAGCAATAACAGTGACAGGGCAGGAATAATGAACCATTTCTTTCGAAGGGACAATGAAATGACGGGGATCAGGGCAATTGCGAGAAGTACCAGAAGCCTGTCAAAGAAAAGGTAACTGGCAAGAGAAAGAAAGAGAAACCAGAAAATCAGTGTGCCTTTCTTCTCTCGGAAGAACTCCCGCAATCCGGGTATAACCAATGCAATGGGAATCCCGAACAGAAGCAGGAATTGCGCAGGTGTGGGACTGGTATACCCTGGAACCCAGAAAAGCCTTGCGTCATCAGTAAGAAGCTCGGGATTGGATGGATGTGAGAACATGAAACGGATCTTTGCAGTAATGACTGCTGAGACATGCCCGGCTGAACCAGGGGTTAAGGATGAAGAAAACAGTGCAAGCAGGGTTCCTCCAACAGGAATCCAGATCATCTTCGGCCGTTTCAGAACCAGGAGGACAGCCAATACTGAAGAAGGGCTTACGAGTGCCCCGTCGTGCCTCATATGCGACAGAAGCACCGCCGCGAATAACTGGGCTGCTGCAAGGCAAATGCGAAGAACAAAGGGAATATCACCACTTCTGTAATTTCTCCAGTAAAGGTACAGAAACAGGAATAAGGTTATAAAAGCGGTAACCTTCCAGGCGGCAAGTGCGATGAAAAGAACAGATCCGGCAGCAATGGATGAAATGAGGGTTTTCCTGCTTCCTGATTCCTCCCGTTCTCCATCCCTGAGAGCCTTTTCTATAAGCCAGGCAAGCGCTATCAGCAATGGTAATGCGAGCGTTTCGCGATAAAACGATTCTCCTCTTGCCCGTAGAAGTGCTGGAAAGATAAGGGTGTAAAGAGCAGCCCCCCCCAGTGCGCAGGGAACTGTGTAATCGGCAGTACGCATCCAGAGGTATAGAAAAGGAATAGTTAAAAGGGGGAAAAGAAGAGATATGATTCTCATGAAATGATCAAAATCCCCGCCTGTCAGCCTGTGTATCCCTCCGGCTACGTACTCCTCGAAAATAGAATTTTCGGATGTAATCATACCCTCCGGATGCATCACTAGTGTATCCAGGCGCGGAATAGAGCCATCCTCTGAAATCATTTTTGCATACCGGTAAGACTGAGTTGTTTCTGTCTGCATTCGCAGCGAGGGAGGCATAATCTCTCTTGCGAACCAGGATCTGAAGAAATACCCGGCAGCAAGCGCACCGATCAGTGCAGAAATGACCAGAATACTCTTTATTCTCTTTGACATCATGGAGAGAAGGCTAACATTTCGGGAATGAAGATCTGTTCTGAGATATCAGGATAGGAGTGTGTCCGACAATGTGCATTGAGCAGAATATTCTCACGGCTGAGATAGAATGCTCGGAGATTTGAGGAGAATACTGGATGTATTTGACGATAATATGCGAGTATTATAGCCAGCTGTGTGGGTTTTATGCCAATGTTTCATTGTTGGACACGCTCATAAAAGGCCAGCATGCTGTTTTGCAATTTTTGCAGCCATCAACTTCAGTGTTTCAACAGGGCCTGCTCCTCCTATGGCAACCGATTCAATAGTTGACCATTCGTACCTGTTGAGAAGCGTTTCCATCTGGTCAGTTGATGCGATTGAAGGCAGATCACGCTTGTTGAACTGAAGGACTGTCGGGATAGAGGAAAGTTCAAGTCCGTAGGATTCCATATTGGTCTCGAGATCTTCTATACTGTCCACACTCGCATCCATCCGTTCGATCTGGCTGTCAGCCACGAAAACAATACCATCGACGCCATCGAGTATTACCCTTCTGCTGAGTGAGTAATAGGCCTGTCCGGGTACTGAATAGAGGTGCAGTCTTACTCTGTCATTTCCGATGGAGGCGAAATTGATTGGAAGAAAATCAAAGAATACTGTTCGCTCACCTCTTGTGCAGAGTGTTACGAGCCTTCCTCTATGTTCAGGACCGATCATGTCTCGGATCCTTCGCAGATTAGTAGTTTTTCCCGATAGACCCGGCCCATAGTATACGATTTTGTAAGCTACTTCATTTACAGAGCGGTGCATTTATCCCCTTTTGGAAATAATTCCTTATAACAGACTTAAAGTATATAATTACCATCTTCTCTTTGATCAGCAAGGTCAAGTAAAATCCTTGAAGCTTTCGTACCTGTAATAATCACGTTACCCTGGACAAGGTCAGGTGCCCCAAATAGCTGCTCATCCAGAAGATAACTCAATACCGGCCTTAGTCTTCTTGCTCCGATATCTTCAGTTTCTTCGTTAAGATAGTTTGCGACTCTTGCGACTTCGAGTGCCGCCTTTCTGTATAGTATCAGTTTGACACCGTCAGCCTCAAGTAAAGCGGAATACTGCTTGAGCAGGGAGTTTTCAGGTTCTGTAAGTACACGGAACAGGTCATCTTCAGAAAGGGGATCAAGTTCGACCCTCATGGGAAAACGTCCCTGAAGTTCAGGTATCAGATCTGAAGGGCTGGAGCCGTGGAATGCTCCAGCAGCGATAAACAGTATGTGGTCTGTGTTAACTGGACCGTATCGGGTCTGAACTGTGCAGCCTTCAACGATAGGAAGCAGATCTCTCTGAACACCCATTCTTGAAACCTCAGGACCCTTGCTTTCGCTGATACCGATGATCTTATCGATCTCATCGATGAAGATTATACCTTCCTCCTGGGCAAGCCAGAGACCTCTTGAAATATGATCACTGCCTTCGAGAAGCCTTCTCATTTCTTCTTCCTGGAGTCTTTCTCTTGCTTCTTTAACTGTCAGTTTCTTTCTTTTTCTCCTGCCGCCCACCATTTTCTGCATGAGTTTTTTAAGGTTCTCACCTGCGGGATTATCAAAACCTCCTCCCGGCACAAGCGGAAGTATCTCCATGTTTGCCACATGCTCGGGGAGAATAAGTTCAATTTCAGTATCATCAAGGAGCCCTTTATCCATCATTCGAACTATCTCGCTGGTGGTCATGGAATCGTAACCAGTTTTCCTCAGCGCTTCTGCAAGTCTTGTATCTACAGCGTCTTTCAGTTGACCTTCACGTTCTTTGGCTGCTATATCCGCTTCAATGTTGACCGCATGACGGACAAGTGATCTTACCATCGATTCAACATCCCTGCCGACGTAACCCGTTTCGGTGTATTTGGTCGCTTCGACTTTTACAAATGGCGCCCCTGTAAGATTTGCGAGTCTTCTTGCAATCTCTGTTTTACCTATACCTGTAGGTCCCATCATTATCAGATTGCTGGGGTAAATCTCTGACCTTATATCCAGGGATGCTTTCCTTCTTCTGAAACGATTTCGAAGGGCAATTGCAACGGCACGTTTTGCGTTGTCCTGGCCAATGACGTGGCGATCTAGCCATTGTACTATCTGAGCGGGGGTCAGGTCTCTCTGCATCAGTTGAGCTCCTCTACCTGTATATCTCCGCCGGTATAGATGCATATCTTCGACGCAATTTTAATACTTTCACCTGCAATTCTTGCAGGTCCCATATTTGTATGAGCGTCCAGTGCCCTGGCGGCTGCCAGAGCGTACGGCTGTCCGGAGCCTACAGCGACAATTCCATCTTCCGCTTCTACAATCTCCCCGGATCCACCTATGAGAAGCGCATGGTCTTTGTCAACTGCAGCAATGAGAGCCTGAAGCTGCCTCAAATACTTATCAGCTCTCCATTCACGTGCAAGGTCTACAGCTGCCCTTGGGAGATTGCCTCTGGCTGTCTCCAGTTTTTCTTCGAGCCGCTCAACAAGGGCAAAAGCATCAGCGCCTGTACCGGAGAACCCAACGAGAACAGTACCGGAATAGAGCTTTCTTATCTTTTTTGCCGTACTTTTCAGTACAGTTTCACCGAGTGTTACCTGTCCGTCCGCCGCCATAGCTGCTTTGCCGTTGCGGACTATCCCCACTACGGTTGTCGCGTGAATATCATAGATCATGATCCTCCATCAAGGGAATTGACCCACGAATATCTGCCAGCACCGCTACCGGGGTCGGGTATTGATCCTGCATATATCGCGGGATCGGAGAGTATCTCGGAGAGAGTTGATTCCGAAACCTGGCTGCTTCTACTGAGCGCGGCATACATAAGGAAGTGCCTTCCGCCTTTAGCGGCCATCCATGCAAGCGCTTCGGGGGAAACCCTGTTTTGTTCGATCATGTACCAGTCGGTCCATTCCATGGTCACCTCAGGGTCATCTTCGAGCAGTCTGTATGCGAAGTCAGCCACCACCCTGGCTTCATCCTGATCGTTGATGTATTCGGAAAGTACAAGACCTGCGGAGATGGATGACATTATATGTTCACGTGAAGCAAGCTGTATCATACCATCGATAATAGTTCCAGCATTCGTGCTTTCGTTAAGCTCAAGTTCGGAGGATGAATTCTGTTCGATGGATTCAAAGAAAAGAAATAACCCGGTATCATAGAAGTTTACCCTGGAGGCTGTTCTGGAATATTCCATAATATTTTCGAGAGTGTTCCGGGTAAATTCAATCAGTTTAACGGAACGAGGGTCTTCAGTAGTTTCAATGCTGTTGAGTATGTTCCAGGCTCCTACGAAATCGGAGAACATCAGAGATACCTCAATTCTCATCCAGGCGAATGGTATGGAACCATTATCAATTAAATCAAAGAGATTTCTGTATTCCATCTTGCGCCTGTACCCGAAAGTGTCATCAGAGCTGGTGGCCATACTGGCGATCGAAAGAGATAGCTGCATAAGATCCTGATTGCCCATGGAGCGGGCTGCGTCCAGCGATTGCTCGGCAAGTGCAAGAAGGGTATCCGAAGCAGCCTGCGGCCCGTAGAGCCCATCTATGAGCCTCCCTAATATCATAGCCCTGGAGGGCAGCACTTCAGCCCATTCGTCCGGGAGTGTAATAAACAGCTGTTCAGCCCTGTCAAGAACCAGGCGTACACTATCCGGCTCTCCCATCGCTAGGTATTGATGGGCGAGTCTGTGATACGCTGAAACGTAATTCTTCAGGAGCTGCACGGCCTGGTCGCACTTGTAAACTGAGGGATCCGTAACCCCGGTAAATCGGTAGCTTTCCATCAGCTGCCAGCCCCTGGCGCTGTTAACTGCATCGACAACCGGATAATCAGTTATCCTGAATGCTATACCCTCCATCTCCTGGTAATGCTCAAGGAATTGCCGGCTTTCAGGGGCGACAGTACCTGCAAAGTATATCTCACGTCCGTGAACAGGTCTGTTCTTTATCATATTCAGAAGAACGAGATCCTGCATTGTAAGCGCACCCTGGTTCGAGAAAGCCTCCGTGTGCATCGCAATGGCCATTTCATCTTCAGTGATTGCCCATGGCCATGCCTGATCAAAGGTTGTACGGAGTATCTGCCCGTCAATGGGTGATGATTCAGCACCACCAAACCTGTTTACATGGAAGTAATGCGGACCCCAGATGTAGATTGGATGCAGAGAATCGATAAGTCCCAGATCGTCAAAACTGAGAAGCAGAGGATCCTTTTCCACCAGCTGCTGAACGTACCAGTTAGTGTTCATAAGGCTTAGATTGCTTACTATTACATCCCTGCGCACTCCCAGAACTCCCTGGGCGAACCACAGAGGGAATGTATCGTTGTCACCGTTGGTAATGAGAACCGCGTTTGGAGGACAGCTTTCAAGAAGGTTTATGCCGTAATCGTGTGCAAAATAGGAATTTGATCTATCGCATCTGTAAAAATTAACTCCGAATGATAGCATTGGTATGAGCAATGTAACCCAGACCAGTCTGGATCTCTCCGAAAGGAAATCCTTGAATACGGAAACCAGTCCTATTCCCGAGAATATGGCGAAAAGCGCGAAAGATGCGCCGAAGAAGTAGTCCCTCTCCCTTACTTCACCAAGAGTTGTCGCCTCAAGCCCGGTCTTGAAATTGAGTATGAAGAAAATAAAGAGAACTGAGGACATCAGAAACAGGAAACCGAGATAGAGAAGCAGTTTGGGCCTCTTAATGCCCAGCACCACAAGCCCGTAAATTGCTCCGAATATCAATATTATCTTCATTACCATGGATGCAGCGGAACCAGCAGTATCACCCAGGTAACGGTCCCATCCGTCATCCACTCTTCCGGACTGCCAGGAGAGGTATTTCATGTAAAGCTTCATCTGGTCTAAGAAGGGGCCCTTCCTGTCGAGTATCGAAGTACTGCCGTACTGCTCCCGCGTGAAGGCTTTCTCGAAATTGGACCATTGTTCAGCATCCGTTTCGTTAATCTCAGGATTCTGAATCGCACGGATGGGCATATAGAGATGAATGCTGAAAGCTAGAAGCACAAGACCGATAATTGTCAGTACGAACCATGACCGTTTCCATATATCTGTCTTTTTCCTGAAGGCGTAGATAATGAACATGAGAAGTATCGGAGGACCGGTAACGAAAGGAACGCTGCCGTGATTTCCAATTGCAAGTATCAAGAGGTAAGATATGAGAAGAAGATACCTTGCCTCTCCCCAGCCGCCATGATCTTTCTTTCCCTTTGCATGTTCTTTCTCAGCGTATTTCTCTATCCAGCAGTCGAAAGCCCACATGATGATGAATGTCAGAAGCAGCGCTGTAGCATATGTTTCAGTAGCATTACTGTTGCGCCAGATGGAATAACTGAAAGTAGCTATCAGACCGGAAAGAACGGACATAGGCCTGTACCAGGAGGGTGCAAACCGCATTCTGTTACCCCAGCGCTGAACAAGGCGGGTCAGAATTGCAAGTGTGGCTGCACCGGCAAAAGCGCAGAGAAGATTGACCCGTACCGCAATTGCAGGAATAAAAGAGAATAGAATAGTGCTGAATCTTCCAAGGAGAACGAAAAGCGGAACACCAGGCGGGTGCGGAACTCCTGCTGTCCAGGAACATGTCAGGTATTCTCCACTGTCCCAGAAACTCACACTGGGAGCTAGTGTGATCAGATAGGTTATCAGGGCTGCAAGCCCTACTAATACGGAAATGGCTCTATCGATCCGTATTCTCTTTATATCTTCTATGTTATATGTCACTCTTCCCCCCTGGGATGTGCTTTACTGTACGCTTCTCTCAATCTCTCCATTGTCAGGTGAGTGTAGACCTGGGTTGTCGAAAGGCTCGCATGGCCCAGCATATCCTGAACAGCTCTAAGATCAGCTCCATTATCAAGGAGATGAGTCGCGAAGCTGTGCCGGAAAGTATGCGGCGATGCTCCCGCTGCCCGTGCAGCATGTTTCACACCAAATGCAACAATACGCCGGATATCTCTGGGGTCAAGCTTTCTTCCACGGATGCTTATGAAAACAGTCTCAGGATTTAAAGAGATATCAGCTGTAAGCTCGCTTCTGCAGTTAATCCATGCTCGGAGTGATCTGCAGGTCATCTCTGGAAGCGGAACGATCCTCTCTCTTTTACCTTTACCCATAATCCTTATCTCTCTTGTCTTGAGATCCAGCCCTGTCAGAGTTGCCGAAGCGGCTTCCGAGGCTCTGAGTCCAGCTCCATATAGTAACTCTACTATGGCCCGGTTCCGCCTGCCCAGAACTGTGGATTCATCGTAGCTGTCGATAACCAGGCGGACCTCGGAAACACTGAGAAATCCGGGAAGACTTGTGGGTGTCTTGGGCATGGCAATCAGTTTTGCCGGGTTGCCCGAGGAAAGTCTTTCTGTTTCAAGCAGCCAGTTCCCGAATGTTCTCAGGGATGATACTTCTCTTGCCAGAGATTTTGAATCGAGGCCCCTTGAGGCTTCATGCCGGAGAAATCCTCTTAGTTCAGTTACAGTAAAACCCTCAAGAATACTGACTGCATGCTGCCAGTTAACGAATCTATATAGATCAGCCTTGTATGCCTTAACAGTATTACTTGAGAATCTCCGGCCGTATAACAGATCTCTGCAGAAATCCTCGATCAGGTTACTATTTTCTTCCTGCATTCGGGACACCAGATACCTTTCTTCTTATTCTTTTCGATCAATATTGGGAAACCGCACCTCGGACAGGCCCTGTCAATCGGCATGTTCCATACCGCATATTTACATTCAGGATATCTGTTACAGGCATAAAAGAGCCTTCCTCTGCGGGATTTCTTCTCAACAAGTTCCCCGCTGCACCCTTCTACTGGGCATGGAACGCCTGTTGGAACAGGTTCTGTATGTTTGCATTTTGGATTGTTTCCGCAACTGAGGTATTTTCCATACCTTCCTGTTTTCAGCAGCAGGCTGCTGCCGCATTCAGGGCATTTTCTGCCTTCGAATTCCGTTAAATCTTCTTCTTCAACTGGTTTTGAGAACCTGCATTTCGGGAAAGATGTACAGGCTTTGAATTTTCCATATCTGCCCCATCGGATGATTATAGGGGAACCGCATTCCGGACACGTTTCTCCCGTTTCCTCCTGCAGCTCATCCCTGAAACTCTCAGTATTCTTCATCGCCATCAGCAAAGAGGATTCAAGCGGAAGGCTCAGCTGCTTCAAAGCGTCTGGATAGGTTTCCGTACCCTTTGCGACAGAGTCAAGGAGCTCTTCCATTCTCGCGGTGAAATCCACCTTGAAAATGTGCGGGAACATCCTGACCAGTATCCGGATTGTGGTAGTTCCAAGCTCGGTAGGCCTGAGGACTTTTCCATCCTTCTCCACATATTCTCTTAATCTGAGTGTTTTTATGGTACTTACGTATGTGGAGGGCCTTCCAATACCGACTTTCTTCATTTCCGCTACGAGTCTTGCCTCGGAAAACCTCGGAGGCGGAGATGTGAACTTCTGGTTCTTCTCAAAGGATTCAAGCAGAACCTTACCCGTCGATAGCTTCGGCAACTTATTTTTTGTCTTGATGAATGCAGGATCGATCGTAGAGAAACCAGGGTTAATGAGAACCTCCCCGACAGCATTGAATTCAAGACCGGCACCGGATACTGTTACCGTAGTATTACTAATTATCGCGTCATTAAGCTGTGTAGCAGCGAATCTACGAAAGATAAGCCTGTACAAAGCAAACTGAGATGGTGTCAGGATGGATTCCAGCTTTTCGGGCGTGAGCCTTATATCCACAGGCCTTATGGCTTCATGGGCATCCTGAGAACCCTTTGAACTTCTATACCTTCTTATTTTTGCAGTAATCGCGTCCGATCCGTACTTCTCCGCGAGGTATTCCCTGCAGCTATTCAGGCTTTCCGGGCTCATCCTTACTGAATCGGTACGCATGTACGTGATAAGCCCTGTTCTCTCAGTGCTGCCGATAGATATTCCCTCGTAAAGCTGCTGTGCAATAGACATCGTTCTTGATGGTGAGAAAGAGAGTCTGTTCGAGGCAGTCTGCTGAAGTGTGCTTGTTATGAACGGCGGAGGAGGTGATATAGATTTATCCCTTGATACTACTTTCAATATCTCCCAGTCTATAGACGTATCCCTCATCCTTTCGATGACTCGTTCAGCTTCATCCTCGCAGCCTGGATTCTTTCCAGGTTTTCCTGATACACTCCCATCGATCCGGCATAGTGAAGCAGTAAAAGGAATTTCTCCCTTAATGAATTCTGCATCAATCAGCCAGTATTCAACGGGTAGAAAGCTGTTGATAGCATCCTCGCGTTCCTGGATCATTCTTAGAGCGACAGATTGAACTCTTCCAGCACTCTTGCCCTTCCCCATTATCCTCTGGAGCCAGGATGAGATCTTGTAACCCACAAGCCTGTCCATGACTCTTCTTGCCTGCTGAGCGTCCACCAGCTGCATATCGATGGAACTTGGTTTATCAAGTGATTTTAAAATGGTATCTTTTGTTATTGCATTGAATCTGAGCCTGCTGAAACTCACGTCTTTTCTCTGCAGTATCTGCGATAGGTGCCAGCAGATGGCTTCTCCCTCCCTGTCAGGATCAGCAGCGAGATATATCTTGGAGTATCCCTTTGCTATCTTCTTAAGCTTGGTTACGATCTTCCTTTTCTCCGGCAGTATCGTATAGGTGGGTTTGAATCCGGAAGTTTCATCAACTCCCAGGTAATTCCTCGGAAGATCTCTCACGTGGCCGTTTGAAGCTACCACTTCGTAGTTGCCACCCAGATAGCCGCGAAGGCTCCTTGCCTTTGCAGGCGATTCTATGATTACGAGGTTCTTTTTCTTACTCATACGTCTTTCGTGATTGTAAAATATAGAGGGAATACTAGACTATCGAGGAATATACCGAAAGGGTACATGATCAGTTCAGATCTGTCATCCAGTCGAAGATTCTACCGGTGATAAGATCCGTTGTTTCCGGCAGAAACGCCTGTTTCCTCTGAAGGACATTCGGGCTGTTTGATCTTGAAAGAATAGAGAAACTGTCAGCTGTGAAGGTAAACATAACCGCATCGTAATACTGATTTTCTCTGTAATACAGAACCATCTGATCAACCACCGTTGAATCCAGAAGTAAACCGAGATGACCCAACATAGCAGTTCTTTTTTCCGCTGGTTCAGGATGGAGTATGGCCATTAACAGAATTTCAAATCCGTCTTCTGTTCGTACAAGCGAAATGCCGTCGAACTCTATGGAGTAAACCGATGCCAGCTGACCAAGGAATTCCGCAATGAAGGGCAGGGAATCGGTTTGAATCTCAAGACCGGCAATCCGTGAGTATGTGATAGTTCTTGGCAGGGAATATTCCTCACTGAAAACGAGGGAATCGGGGAGAGAAACATCCCTCAGTGAAATGTACTCGATGGCCTCTGATGAATCCGCCAGCAGTGAATCATCTTGAATAATTGTTGAATCAACTTCAATGACGTGTGTCGTATCAGGCGGATTGATTAAATCCACTTCAGTAGTATCCGCGACTACATCTTCTGTATCATCGGCGGCAGTAAGAAGATGCATCGGATCGATTATAAAAAAGGCAGCGACCAGTATCAGTAATATTACGATGATAGCGATGTGTGTGATCCTGGAATATTTCGCAGTTCCTGCAGTTTTAGATCTCTTTTTCGAGGAATACTTCGCATTCAGTTCGGGAGTACTGGTTTCTATTTCTGTCCGGGGTACCGAGTCGAGTGGGCGGTCAACGGCTCTTCCTTCAGTAGCGCACTTATCACAGACATGGTGTTTCCTGTTATAGCAGTCAGAGCAGGTCAGTTCTGCACATATTTGGCAAGGAGCAAGTTTCTGACCGCCTGTTGGAGTTCTGCCGCAGATGTGGCAGCGCTCTACATTCAACATCTCCTCGGAAGCTGATGTGATGATAAGTGTATCGTCATCTTCCTCATCAAAAGCCTTGTACTCCTGATCTTCTTCAGGCAAAGTACTCGGGTTGTAAATTAGTTCATCTGATTCTTCGGATTCAGAATGCAGTTCTTCATTCTCTTCCTCAAAAAGAGGAATATCATCGGGAATCATTTCATAGGTATCTTTTTCCGTTTCACTATCTTTCGCAGCTGGAACGGCTGCAATACCGTTGTAATGCCTCGGGAGAAGGTCTACGAATGGATACATCCTGTCCTGCAGAATTCTGCCCTGCTCCATTTCCACACCCTCATTGAGAATATTGGGGGAACTGTCTACTTTTTCCCTAGCTTCTTCTTTTGACATCCCGAGTTCACTCATGAGGAGGTCTATTACTTTGATCTTTTCATCTTCCCTTGTCAGTCTTACAAGAAGAAGATCAACCATTCTGCTGCTGTTCAATTCAGCCTTTCTTCTGTTCCAGTGCAAGGGAGAACTGACGGTGAAGTCTGCGCATAACGATGCGGCTTGCTTTCCTTAGTGTTTCAAACACACCTGTGCCATCCGTGGCAATGGATTCTATGCATGGGACTCTATCAAGACCGAGACGCTTTCTTATAACATCTGTGGGAAGAATGTCAGGAAGGTCTCTCTTGTTTGTCTGGAGTACAAGGCTGAGTCCCTTTCTGTTGGTGTTTTTGAGATTATCCTTCAGATCGCGCAGACTCGCAATATTCGCGTCCATTCTGGCCCTCTGGGAATCGGCTACGAAAATAATACCGTCAACACCCTGAAGAATCAGCTGACGGCTGTCCGTATACATTGCCTGTCCTGGTACACTGTAGAGATGGAGCCTTACTTTAAATCCGTAAATTGAACCAGTGTTTATAGGAAGGAAATCAAAAAACAGGGTTCGTTCGTTACCTGTAGCTAATGAAATCAGTTTTCCTCTGTCACTTGAAGGTATCTGGCTGTGAATGAACTTAACATTTGTTGTTTTACCGGACAATCCGGGTCCGGCGTATACTAATTTACAATCGATTTCTCTTGAACTGTAGCTAACTGTGGCCATCCGTATTTTCCCCGTTTCCAGAATCCTCTTCATCTATATCTATATCCATAATGCCTTCTTTCATTCCCTTTCTGAACAAATGCAGAGCCTGACCGACTGATCTGGCCAGATCCGGAATTCTTTTTGCCCCGAAAAGGAGTAGAAGAACAACGACTATCAGTATTATTTCACCGGTACCTGGACGAAACATCATAATATCTCCTGTCTGCATTTCACAGATCAGAACCAGCGGTAAAGATAACCTACAAACATCAGTCCTGCAAAACTCATGAGATTAAGCTTGAATGCTATCTCCTCAAGAGCGAACCTAAATACGATCAGATCAAATCCGACTGGCCCTACTGAAAACTCCAGGGCTCCTCCAAAAAACGATCTGAGAGCCGTGGATGATTCAGGGAGAAGTGCTGCTATTGCTTCTCCGAATACGGTACCTGTCATCATTCCGAAGAATGATACCGTTATCCAGAATACAGTAGAGCGATTGTGAAGCAAATCTCCTCCAGTATTGTAATCTATTCCAGCGAACTTGCTGAATCAACCCCTGAATTATGAATCCAGGGAAAACCCTTTTTCAATAACACAATAGCTACAATACCAGTTATAGTTCCTGAAAGGGTACCCCATATTGAAAGGGGAAGTAGAAGGCTGGCAGCAGGAAGCCCCGGAAGCAGAAGGGAAGCTGTCAGGAGCTGTACCGAGAGGCTTCCAAGGCTT
This sequence comes from Candidatus Fermentibacterota bacterium, assembly GCA_030609965.1. Lineage (GTDB taxonomy): Bacteria > Fermentibacterota > Fermentibacteria > Fermentibacterales > JCC-6 > Aegiribacteria. Next base: position 8,611 of record JAUWSQ010000011.1, on the reverse strand, counting down.
CCGGCAACTGACATACCAGTAACAGAGAATATCCTTTTAACACTCCCCATTACCAGAGCTGATGCGATTCCTCCTGAAAGAGAAAGAAGATAGATTGGTGTCGCAAGGGTTCCGATGAAAAATGCTGCGCCTGTCGATCTGAGGATATTGACTCTCAGACCTGTCCAGAAACCGTATTTAGCAATTGCAGCAACAGTAACTACATTAGCCAGTCCCGGTTTAATGAAGGGAACCGGCCTTGGTATAAGGTTCTCTATAACACCTGCACCTATTGCCAGCATTACAAGAAGAACTTCAATTCTGAGCCGGTTTACTCTCTCTTCTGTTGATTTCCGCATCGACTGCTTCCTTGGAGAAGAGATTCCACACGAGCAAACAGATCTGCAGCATTGAAGCAGCGCTCCGCTCTCTCCAGTGCCCCTGCTGCGAGTTTTGAACGAAGAAGTGGATTGTCAAGTTTTCGCACAGCCGAAGCTAACGCATGGCTGTCTCCAGGCGGGACGACCAGACCGGATACGCCGGAAGCATTTACCCAGGGGACTCCAGTAGACAGTGCCGTACTTATAACGGGAATACCACATGCCATCGCTTCGGTCTGAACCATCCCGAAAGCTTCACTTCTCAATGTTGATGGCAGAACAAGGCATCTTGCCTGCTGATACAATTCAACAAGTTCCTGATCCGAGGGGTTGTTAATAATCTGAATGTTGAGATTGTCTTTTTGTATTCTCCTTCGTACCCCGTTCTCCATTGGGCCTCCGCCTACCATAAGAAGTCTTCGCTCAGGGAATTCGTTCCATGCATCCAGAAGGAAGTCGATACCCTTGTACTTCCGGAATCTTCCTACAAAGAGAACATAATCTCCCATCTCCGACTTATCCGGGGGTCTGAATACACTAAGATCTGAACCGATAGGTATCACTTCTGTATTCTCAAGTACCGACAGATATTTTGATGTATCGCGATAGACGGGCGATGTTGCTATAACCCTGAAAGCGCCCTTTAAGAATCTCCTGAGAAGCGGGCCGTACACAGGAAGGAACAATGCCTGTCTTACTATATCACTGTGATAAGTTACTACATAGGGGATATCCCGCCCGGAGAGCATCCATGCTGCGACAGCCGAAGGGAGAGGAAGATGAAAGTGCAGAACATCAGCTGGAATTGTTTTTAATATCCTCAGCAGGCGCGGAGATATCGGGTTTGAAAGAATTCTGCATAAACAGGGGTACTTGATCACATTGAATCCAGATACTTCCTCTGAAACACCGCCGCCGGCAACAAGAACATCGACCTCATGTCCCCGGGTGGAAAGATATCTTGAAAGATCATGTATATATCTTTCGATTCCGCCCCGCACGAACGGGTGAACGTCTTTGTAAACCTGCAGTATTCTCATGTTCCGAACTCTTCGTACACTTTGAGCACCTCTCTGGCCATGCGTTCAATTGAAAATCCCGATGCAAAATCTCTGAGTACTTCCGTATTATGCTCACTTTCAAGGGATTGAAGTATCGATTCAGCGATTGAATCCGAATCAAAGCCTTCAGCAATCAGTGAGATTCCCGAATATATCTCCTTTAACGCTGAAGCTGGAGTAACCACTGAAGGAACTCCGGCTGATGCAGCTTCAAGCGGAGGCAGTCCGAAACCTTCGTACAAGGATGGATAGACAAGAAGCTTCGCTCCGCAAATGCAGCTTTTCAGCATTGTTTCCGAAAGGGGTCCGGTCAGAAGCACACCTTGGGTATCAGAAAGCCTTCTTCTGAGCGCGGCAGGCCCCCAGCCCCATCTTCCTGCGATTACAAGCTGGAGATCTGTATGAGTTCTGCGTACAATCTCCCAGGAATCAAGCAGTGCTGAAATGTTCTTTCTTGGTTCTATTGTTCCTGCAAATACAATATATCTTCCCTGCAGGGAGAAGGTTTTTTGGAAAGCATCGGGGTTAGTCAAAAATGAATCGGTTGAAAGATAGACTCTCCTTATTCTGTCCTCTTCAATTCCAAGGTACTTCCTGGCTTCAATAACCATTGATTCACTGTCAACCATGACAACATCTGCTTTCCTTGCTGCGTTTCTGAATTGAAGACGATAATAGATGGATCGCAACAGTGGAAACCACGATGGATTCCTGCAGAATGCAAGATCGTGAACGGTAACAGCGCATGGAACACCACGAGGAGCCCTGCCGGAAAATGCCGGAAGATGAACGATCGATGGAGAAATGGATTCTGTTACGGAGGATCGGAAGCTGTTTTCATTGATTACCTTCCGTATACTTCCAGCAAAGTGTTCATAAGTGAGAGCCTGGGCCGGAGTTAAAAGTTCGTTGCCAATAATCGTGACCACTGGCGCGTTACACTGGTGGAAACCTTCCAGGAGTCTCTTAAGATAAACCCCTGTTCCGCCTCTGTTTGAAAGGGAGTCAGCGTAGATTACAGCTGTTGCCGGGCAGATCGGACGATCAGTACTCTTATATTTCAATTCTGCATGAACTGCCTGCATTAATACTGACAGCTGTACCGGATATATCAGCTTCGTTACCTATTATGGAATCATGGATATTCACATTCCTGAGGGTTGTTCCGAAGCCGATTATGCTGTTACTAAGGATGGAACCTTGTATTTTCGAGCCCGATGCGATTGATACGTAAGGGCCTACGATCGAAGAAATGATCTTCACATCTTCATCTATACTTACAGGTGGTATTATTACTGCACTGCTATGATCTCCAGCCGATAAACCTGTTCCCTTATCAAGCAGAATTCTGTTGGTTTCCAGAACGGTTTCAGGTTTGCCGCAATCGTACCAGTCGTCCACCTCAAAACACCCGAATGTGCGACCCTCTTCAAGCATAAGCTGCATGGCATCAGTCAGCTGGAATTCACCTTTTGTTTTAGTACCGCTGTCAATAAGCCTTGATATGGCATCCATAAGAACCGATCCAGATGAGAATCCGTAAACGCCTACGATAGCAAGGTCGCTGACAAAGGAAGAAGGTTTTTCCACCAGCATTTTTACACTGCTGCCATCAAGAACAACAACACCGAATCGGCTCGGATCTTCTACTTTTTTAACCGCAATCATGTTTGATTCTTCGCTGTATGCAAGGGAAAGGTCAACTCTGAAAAGAGTATCTCCGAGGACGACAAGGGTCTGTCCGTCATCGGTCATGGGTGCTGCAAGATAAACTGCGGATGCAAGGCCGTCCATTTTTTCCTGAACTGCGTAATCCACCTTTATATCAGGATAGTTCATTCTGGTCCATTCCACGATCTCATCCCCAAGGTATCCTACGATCAACGTAATGTGATCTATACCCGAAGCCGTCAGTTCATCGATTATATGCCCCAGCACAGTGTTACCAGCCAGACGAATAAGAACCTTGGGTACAGACCATGTGAGAGGCCGCATCCTTGTTCCTTTTCCCGCAACCGGGATGATGGCGTGCATTTAGTTCCCCCGATCGTTTTTCTCCCGATGTATCTCATCAAGAATTATTTCGGGATATTTGGATTCAACGTAATTCAGAACGCATTTTCTGATCTCATCCGAGGATTTCAATGTGAGCGCTTGCTCAGCAAGCGATTTGGCATCATTCATATTTATAACACTGATAATCTCTTTAACATCGGGGATCAGCGTCATAGGTACACTGAGTTCGTTCAGTCCGAATCCCAGCAGCAGAGGAATCGCAAGCGGGTCGCTGGCCATCAGTCCGCATATGCCAACCCACTTCCCCGCTTCCCTGCATTTTTCAGCGACAATGCCTATCTGCCTGACAACGGCAGGATGCATGGAATCAAACAGCTTTGATACATATGGACTGCCTCTATCAACTGCCAGAGTGTACTGGGTAAGATCATTTGAGCCTATTGATACGAAATCGGAATGCGGGAGCAGAAGATCGATGCCCAGCACAGCCGCCGGAGTTTCTACCATGATGCCAAGCGGGGGGATATCTCCCCTTGGAATACCATCTCTATCAAGTTCGGCTGCAATACGTTCCAGCATCAACCTGACCTGCAGAACCTGGTCGTATCCGGTTATCATGGGAAGCATAATCTTTGCATTACCGTGTTTTGCAGCCCTCAGCAGAGCCCTCAGTTGATTGCTGAACTTCACCGGACGGTCAAGACAGATCCTGATGCCTCTCCAACCAAGAAACGGATTCTTCTCAACGGTAGGGATTGAACTCAGGAACTTATCCCCTCCAAGATCCAGTGTTCTTATTATCACAGGTTCAGGATTCATAGTTTTCAGTACGTGTTTGTATGCTCTGTAATGCATCTCTTCATTATCTTCTACTCCGGGAGTGAGGAGCCTTATGAACTCCGTCCTGAAGAGACCGATCCCATAGCCCCCGAAACGGTGAACCTGATCAGCCTCCTGGGAGAACTCAATATTCGCCGAAAGTTCTACAGGCTGCCCATCTGCAGTTGCAGCAGCGCTTTCAGCGTTCAGCGCTATTTCCGCCTCAGCGATGTTGTAACGCTTCTTGAGTTCGGAATAGAACTGGAGCTCATCATCATCGGGATCAAGAATTACATAGCCGTGGATACCGTCGATAATTATGGTCTGTCCGGGAACAGCACTTTCCGCTACATCGTTCAGTGCAACAACAGCAGGAATCCCCATACTTCTGGCAAGAATTGCGGTATGTGAGGTCGAACCACCGAGATCGGTTGCTATTCCAAGAAGCTGTTTCCTTGATAATCCCGCTGTCTGTGACGGGTCAAGGTCGCTCGATATAAGAACTACCGGACTCTTGATGTTGACCAGCGCTTCCCTCTCGGTACCCAGCAGATTAGCTATCAGTCTTCTGCCCACGTCCCTTACATCAACTGCCCTGTTGCGAAGATAGGGGTCCTTCATAGCGCTGAAGCGTTCAAGAACTTCGTAAAGAACCCTGCTGACAGCGTACTCGGCACACACACATTCATTTTTTATCAGGTTCTGAGCATCGGCTATCATGGATGGATCGTTAAGAAGAAGAATGTGAACCTCTATCAGCTGCTTCCCCTCGATGATATCGCTTATTTGATCTGATATGCTTTCGAGTTCGCCACGCGTTTTTGCAAGGGCGTCGCTGAACCGTTCCAGCTCGCTTTCAACTTCTTCGGGGGTTCTGAGAGTCCTCTTCTTAACCCTTATCTCTTCAACATCCAGAAGGAATGCGGGACCGATGGATACTCCCGGAGACGCAGGTGTACCGCTAAGTCTGATACTCACAGTTCTATTCCTCTCCGAATCCGTTCCTGATGATCTTTATGATGGATTTAAGTGCCTCGTTCTCATCTTCACCGTCAGCAGTGACTTCGATGATACTCCCCTTGCATGCAGCAAGTGTCATAACGCCCATGATACTTTTAGCATTGACCGAATCTTCATCAACGGTCAGGGTAAGGCTGCTGTCAAAAAGCGAAGCTGCTTTTACTATCTGAGCAGCTGGTCGGGCATGAATGCCAAGTCTGTTAATTACTTCAGCTTTCTCAGTTTTCAAGCTGATCCTCCAGGTCTATCTTCTTACCTGATTTCAGCTCTTTCATGATTATCCTCGCAATCAGGTCTCTTTCAACCTCCTCGGGGACATTCCTTCCTTTCTTGAGAAGCAGGTAGTTCATGACTGCAACCTCAAGTAGGAGTGTAAGGTTCCTGCCGGGAAGCACAGGTATTATCGTGAGCGGTACAGGGAGATCAAGTATCGTGCTGATCTTCTGAATAAGACCGGTTCTGTCGAAATCCTGGTTATCTCTTGACCATTCTTCCAGTTTTACTTCAAGATGGATCTGTTGTCTATCCTTTACCGATCTGATACCGTAGAATGCGGAAACGTCCACAAGCCCAAGCCCTCTAATTTCCATGTGGTGGGCCATTCCCAAATCACCTGTTCCGAACAGAGTATTACCTATTCTTCTTACGTGAACCCTGTCGTCCGCGATTAATCTGTGTCCCCTCTCGAGAAGTCCAAGTACCGTCTCGCTTTTACCGATGGCACTTCTTCCGGTGCAGAGAACCCCCGCACCGAACACTTCAACAAGGCTTCCGTACACATTTGTGCGTGGTGCGAACACAAGATCAAGAAAATTATGCAGTTCATGTATCATCGGAGTGGTATCCATTGTTGAACGGAAAAGAGCTGAAGAATTGGATTCAGAAAGGTGAACAAGTTCTTCCGGAGGTTCAAGTCCTTTGGTAACTATGCAGCAGTAGACCGGGAACTGGAAAATCGATTCAAGGGCAGATGTCCTGAGCTCTGATGTAAGTGAATCAAGATATGTTATTTCCGTCTCACCGAAGATCTGTAATCTGTCATGAAGGAATTTATGGAGGTATCCGGTCAGGGCCATTCCGGGACGGCTGATGTCCTGAGATTCTATCAATCTTCCGAATCCCAGTTCTCCGTTAACTGCCTTCATCTCAAGACGGTCACCAAGTATCCCGAAGAGTTTTCCGGCAGTCAGTTCCTCCCTGTCAGGGATGTCTTTCATCAGGAATTACTCCGCTATTTCTGTTCTCTGATCAGTTCTACAACTTGTGTTTTACCGCTGGAGGTCAAATATACGACGCTGAGATTGCCGGTTTCAGTGTTTTGAAACACATAATTATCTTCCTGCTCAATTTCGTAATTCATTATTGCGTCTTCGGTTTTCAATCTCGGTATTTGTTTTGAGTCATCAATCAGAATACCATTATCAAATTCCGATTCCTCAGCGGCAACGTAGTAGCTCAGGGAGGTTCCGTTCGAATCTTTCCTGTGGGGATGATTATGCATCTTGTCCTTGAATTTTCTGACCTGGCTTTCCAGTGAATCAAATGCATCATCGAAAGCGGAATAAATATCATGGGCTTTTGACTTGGAATCAAGCTTGATGTGATTGCCTCTAACCTGCAGATGAACGTGATTGGTTCCAGAGGTTACTTCCAGTATTACATGGACATCACTTATACCATCATAGAATCTATCTATGGTTTTCAGTTTATGTTCAACGTGCTCTCTAAGAGCGTCTGTTAGATCAAAGTGCCTTCCACTGATTTTAACATTCATTTTGAACTCCCTTCGAGTAGGTGACAATATTTTCAAGGGAACGCGGTGAACATGTACAAAAAACACTGTCCCCAAATATGCGATTTAGGCATATCCAGAACAGCGTACTTTGCTTTCTCATGTATATCACGATTCAATAATATACCTCCTGCACATCGTGGTCAACTCCCTGATTTAATTCTGAAATCCCCATCCGGTTCCAGAACAGTTCTGATCATTGACAGAGTGATTTCCAGATGATTAGGTTTACACGCCATTTGATTTCTTCTATTCAGCACATCGCCTGAACACATTCATGCGAGTGCATTTCTCAAACAAAAACGGAAAGTAGAGGTGAAAGATGCCAGATAAGGCTAAGGAAGCGGATCTCGCAGGACCAGGAGTAAGTACCTACGAGAAACTTGAGATGGTTCTTCCTAACGACTATTCTTCCCTGCTCACACGGAAGGAAACTCAGATCGCAATCGCCGAAATCAAGAAAACCATAGAAGAGGGTCTCTGCAGAGAACTCAATCTTATCAGGGTTGAATCGCCTCTGATTATGGACCGTGACAGTGGGATGAACGATTACCTTGACAGGGATGGTTCAAGAACCCCAATTGATTTCCAGTGCGGACTCGGTCTTGATAAAAAGATCGATGCTCAGGTGGTACAGGCTGCCACAAAATGGAAAAGGTTTGCTCTCAAACAGTTTGAAATGGAGATCGGTGAGGGGCTCTATACCGATATGAGAGCAGTCCGAAAGGATTATTTCCTCGATCATGACCACAGCAGCTATGTCGATCAGTGGGACTGGGAGCAAGTAATAACCGATAGTGAAAGAAACATCGATTACCTTACAGATGTTGTTAAAAAACTCTGGAAAATTTTGAAAGAGGCTGAAGCCAGGGCACAGATGCTCTATCCTCAGCTTAAATCGGATAAGTACGACAGTCTTCCTGAAGAGCTTGTATTTCTTCATGCCGAAGAGATCCTCGATATGTACCCCGATCTTCCAAGGAAGCAGCGGGAAACCGCAGTATTACAGAAGTATCCTGCTGTTTTCATCTATGGTATCGGCTGGACACTCAAGGATGGTTATCCTCATGAGATGAGGGCTGCCGATTACGATGACTGGATGACTCCCTCCGTAATGAAGGATGGCGAGCAGATGCATGGCCTCAACGGCGATATACTCGTCTGGAACCCTGTTACAAAGAGACGTCATGAGCTTACCTCAATGGGGGTCCGTGTTACTAAGGATACCCTTCACAAGCAGCTTGAAATGACCGGTCAGCTTGATTTCCTCAATCTTCCATACCACAAGATGATAATGAACGATGAGATCCCGATGAGCATCGGCGGCGGAATAGGCCAGTCAAGGGTTTACAGCAGGCTTCTCCATAAAGTCCATCTCGGTGAATGCAGCGTGACTGTATGGCCTGCGAAACTCAAGGAGATCTGCGCGAAGAGGAACATTAACGTTTTAGACTAACTAAGCAGAGGGGGGGCCGGGCGTGACATGGTGGTTTGGATTTTTTATTAAACACAATGTAAGACCCCCCCCCACTAATATACCACTA
>JAUWSQ010000069.1 GCA_030609965.1 Candidatus Fermentibacterota bacterium | reverse complement strand
TTAGGCTTTGCCCGACAGGGACTTGCCACTCCTAATGAGTAGCTCACCCTATAAGAAGCACCAAGCTTCGCTTGGCGCACTAACGCTCTGCATAACCAGCACAGGAATCACATCGGATGATCGCTCTGCCCCTGCGACTGGTTCATGCAGATGTTCGGCGCATTTACTCTTCTGTCAGTGCAAGTTCCAGGGGTTTCTTCATCAATTTAAAATGCTGGTCGAGGGAGTAGATTTCGCAGCGATTCTGAAGTGCATTCTGTGCGATGATCAGGTCCGGTATACCAATTCCGTTTATTCCTTTTCTCAAGCATTTGTGCTGAAATTCGATGATTTGCTCCCAATCAATATTCAAATCCAACAGTTCAACGAAGTTCAACAAGCCGATCAGTTTAAGCTGATTCTGAATTTTCAAAAACGGGATCAGCTCAGCCAGGATCAGATCGTTAATAACAAGAATGTTTTCATCAATCAGGAAATCCAGCTTGTCCGAGTTACCTCCGCCCCTGAAATAGTCAATCCAGACCGAAGAATCGACTAAAACCTGCATTTACGATTCCGGATGCTGTCCATATCAATATCCAGATCAATTTTTCCTTTGTATTTCTTAAGACCAGAGATAGTATACTTACGAATCAGCTCTTCCAAGGCCGTGATGATCACTTTGGTTTTTGTCTTGATATGGGTTGTTCGCATTGCTTCGGTCAGTAACTCTTCTGGTAAGTTCAATGTAGTTCTCATTTGGGCACCTCCATATGCATAACATTAGTATTCTATGCATACGCTGTCAAGCATTGATTGTATTTTCGTCGAACACTTCAGCTTAGTTGCGAGCAGTGTCAGTATTACCTCTAATGCTCCAGCGCTGCTTGTCAACTACAGCTGATTGTTGAGTTTACTCTATTTTACTGCTGTTTCCAGAGTATCATGTATCCATGCATTGAGGCTTTTGTGTGAAAGTTTTGCACGCATGGACAATGCTCTATGCAGTTCAGGTTCTATCCGAACCATGAATTTTCCGGAATACGGTTTCTCTGGAGTTTCACCACGTTCCTCGCAAAACCCGAGATAGTCGTCGATTGAATCCTGAAAGGCTTTACGAAGCTCTTTGACCGTTTCGCCTTGAAAGGTTACAACATCGCGGAGATTGATTACTTCGCCATGAAAGATGTTAGCCTCATCGTCGAATTCAACATTGCCAATATAACCTTTATACTCTATCATTCTCTCACCTTTGCTTCCCGAAGGAATCTTCTAACCGATTTAACTGCACCCTTCGCGGTAATACGCTTAGGGTGTGGTCTATGAAAAACAGCTCGAGTTCCGTTTAAGAAGATTCTTACTCGGGAACCCTGTCCCCTTGATATCTCTCCACCTAATGCGATTATCAGCGCTTCAATATCCTTCCATGGAATATCAGAACGCTCAGGCTTTTCAAATATCTTATTGAGAGTACTTTTCTGTTTCTTGTTCATCACTAGCACATAGTACCACATTGTGATACCATGTCAAGGGAGATATTTTTTTGTCACTCAACGCTTCGAATGAGCCGCTCATCACCTTTGCCTGTTGACAGGAACAGTCGGCTCTATTCGATTGTTATATAATCTTATAAGTCCTCTGAAAACTCGTACTTCTCCTGAAGTGGGACCTCTTCTATAAATTCAAGAGGCAAGGGACGTGTCGTAAGCATTTCCTCTCCGCTTGCTCCTTTCGAGTCAGGATGTTGAATCAAATCAGTTTCTGGGGACTCAATAATTACTTTGTGCAAGTAGCCATGTTTTTTACCGTCATGGGTAATGCTGAAACAGCGTTTTCCTGACACATCGTTTTCTGTGACATCGATGGATATCAATTTGGGTTTGTGCGAAAATGCTCTGGCGAGGAGCATGATCGGAGTTACTGTTGAACCAGGGAGCACTGATATTAGCTTTTGGGGACTACCGTGGAACCATTCAGTATGTGTCCCTTTTGTCATTGGAATAGCCTTTTTGATTACTGTTTCTGGTTTCATTCGATTTCAATCATTCCCCTCAGTATTTGCCTAAGTTCCATAACACTAGTGACCCTGGAATTCGAATCGTTCTTCAGGAGATATTCTTCTCGCTGAACCAGTATTGTCTGCATACCTGCAGCTAAAGCACCTTCTATATCATACTTTAATGAGTCTCCGACAAATATACACTCTTCAGGTCTAATCCTAAGCCGATTGCAGATTAGATGAAATGCATCGGGATCTGGTTTTGCGTAAATCTCTTCACCCGAGATTTGGATCCGGTCAAAGAAGTCAGCTAATCCTGATGCCTGGATCCTTTTTGTCTGCAATATCGGATCATAGGCGTTTGTTAGAATTCCAAGTTTCGCTTTGCCCTGTAGGTAGCTCAAGAGGTTTGGAACGCCTGGATATGGAGTTGTTCTCTCCAAGAGAATCTGTTTGTATCTATCGACAAAGTCTTCATCCCAAGACAATCCGAAATCACTGAAGGAATTTGAAAGCCTATAGTGGTGCAGAGAGTGGGTGTTCGCTTTACCTGAATCAACAAGCTCATGGAAAGAAATAATGTGGAAAACGGCTCGGTCGACAAAAGAATCAGGCTCAACCTGTGCTCCAGTTTCTTTAAGAATCAGCTTGAGACATTCAACATCCGTATTAATGAAATCGACCAGGGTACCATCAAAATCAAAGATTACAGCTTTAACCAAGTAAGTTTCTTTCTATGCAGAACACTAAGACTCAGTGGACAGCACTGCTTGCTGCCCAAACTTGAAGCTGTTCCACTGTAGCCTTTTGCTCGCTCATTATTTCCTCTCCTTAGTGTATTTTTCCAGATCCCTGTAGTAATTTTCATGAGGTCCAATCATGATGAGCTCTAGGATTTCGTTCTCATTGATGCGGTAGGCAAGGAGGTATTGAGTAGTATGCATTTTGAATTTGTGCACGAATACTCCTCGTAACTCACCGCGCTTCTCCTGACCGATCTCCGGATTATCCAAGATAGCACGAACTTGCTGATCAAGAACTTGTTTCTCCTGTTTCCGAAATCGTCTAGCTTTCTTCGCGAATAACCTGGATTGGACGACCTTCATAGAGGACTATCCAAACTTATACTCTAGGGAATCATTGTGATCCAATTCCTCCAGACCGATCAGAATGTCCTTGATCAGGCTGTAAGTAAGATTCGGGTTCTCCTCTGCGCACTTCCCAATCCTCGCCCAATGCTCGATCTGACCAGTTGCAGATCTACTGTCGACGACACTCATCAGCTTTGCCTCTCGCATGAGCTTTTCAGAAATCCGTACAGCTGTAGCCATTTCATCACCTCCGCTTCTGCATTGCATATATATATCATTATGCAACGTTATGCAACTCCAGGGAGTGAACCCTCATAGAAGTGAACGACCGAGATCACGGGGCCGGTAGTCGACGTTGATGAGCGTAGCGAATACACGACGTTTTCCGGTTCCCGTGCATCGATTGGTTAGCTATCATTTTATTCCTCCCGGTGCGTCGCAAGCGATGCCCATGACGGCGAGTGAGGAAAGAAGTGAAGCAAGCTGTGGCTGTGCTACGATCATTTGATCGCTGTCAAGATCTTGTAGCGGCATCAGTCCGTTATTTACGAAAATTGCCCGCATCCCGACTGCTATAGCGCCTTCAACATCCTCATGGAAATTGTCTCCGACAAATATTGCCTCGTTCGCAGTTACTCCCAATCTATTCAATGCATATTCAAAAATGTGAGCGTCGGGTTTCTTATAGCCTATGGCAGAAGAAATAACTACAGCATCAAAGTATTGGGGTAATCTTAAGTGGTCAAGATCGTAAAGTGTGAGCAGAGCCTCAGTGTTGGAGACAAGCGCAATACGGCATCCCGCTGTGCGCAAGCTTTGTAGAAGCGGCATCGTATACTCTCGGATTGCAAGTTGCTCAATCGACGCACATCTGAAAGATCGAGCGAATTGGTCGATTTGATCATGAGTCGGAATATGTGACGGTGTCGTTAGTAGATGCCTAAACACGGATTCAATTACGAACCCATCGGCATGTGTTTTTCGCTCGTCATCGCGTATTAACTCAAATTTCTGCCGCAAGTCGTCAGGAGCAAATGTAATGTTCCACGTCCGCAAAACGCCTGAGATATTTTCCCAAAAAAGAGGCTTGTCCTCATTGATGGTTACATCGGCGAGTGTTTTGTAAAGGTCGAACAGTACTGCTGATATCGTTGAACTCATTTGACAGTAGCTGCTAACCCAGCCGCGCTCTTGGTGACTATCCGAAATGATTCTTCCAAATCTTTTTGGTGATCTCTAGTGAGCAAGAAAGTGGTTCGCCAAGTCAAAACGAGAAAAAGAATGTCAATACCGACAAGCCACAGATAAGTATCTAGCCCCACGATTGAGACCCTGAAGTGCCACCAAGTCAAGCTGGCAGCGATGAGCACGAAGTGAACAACCCATGCCCGACAAATTCTGAGGCGGCTGCGATTGTAGTCGATCTTGCTTGCCAGTGCATCTGATTTAGTACGGATGAATTTCTCAAGCTCCATGGAAAGATTGTCTTCGCGAATGTATGGGGCGATTTTCAAGATATGGTTGATTATAGCTTTTGAAAAAATGCCGCGTTCGGCCTTCTGCTCGAAGGTCGGCATGAATATGCCACGTATTACCCGATCTACAATGACTCCGAGAACATACACAATTGCCACGAGCGTTCCAATCAAAGCGGGATTCTCCAGAAAGAGATTTGCATCAAACTTGTATTCAAAAAGCCCTGCTACAAACAACGCGAGCCACGTTGCAGTACCTATCCCCACTACAAGCAGTTCGAGTATGTACGACGGGTAGTGAATGCAGCTGATGTTCCTGTTTCTTTGCCCTCGGCACTCGAACGGAAATATCCCGGTGCCGGAATGGAGTGGTGCTGGCAGTATGTGTTCCCGACAGGAGGTCCTTCAGTGGATCCGGTAAGCGGGGCTGTACGCAGGCATCACCTGCACCGCTCCGGAGTACAGAAGGCCATGCGTAAGGCTGCTCGGGCACAGGAGTCTTGAGACAACGAGGATCTACCTACATGTGATGAAGGGCATGAAGCACTCGGTAGAAAGCCCGCTGAACCTTATTGCGGACAGGCTGGCGCAAGAGACCTTGTGATAGACTCACTCAGTTGATGTTGAAAACCTCTCCAGGTGTACTTCTAGGTATGCATCATCAGGGGACAGCTCTAGTGCTCGCGGCTTTCCCGGAGAATAACTCCCTGAACAGAGTGTCATGTTGCAGGCCCTGAATTCCCATACGAGTAAGCGCGAAATCGTACTTCACCGGATCATCCGGGTTGATTGCCCTGAAACTCTCCGTTATCTCAAATGCCGCTGCGTAGCTTGCGGTCTTTCTCCCTGTGAATCCCAGTACCCCGGCAGCCCTGAACATATGAACATCCAGGGGAACAATCAGTACTGACGGTGAAATCCACTCCCATCCCCCGGGATCAACTGCATCCCTTCTTACCATCCATCTCATGAAAAGGTGAAGTCTTTTGCAGGCGCTTCCAAGGGATGGTCTGGGCAGAAGGCTGCACTTCTCCATTCCGGACCCTTCCAGTAAAGTCTCTACGAACCGATCAAGGGCGTTGTAATACGTCCCTTCCGAGACGAGAGTTCCAAGCATGTTTCCAAGCAGCCCCCATTCTTTCTGAATTGTGGATGCGGATTTAAGAATGGAAACCATCTCAAAGGCGGTTGTGAACCTGTGTTTGAATCCGGCAAGCACTTCGGAGAGTTCTTTGTGGGGTACATCCCGGATATAAGCGGATGGAGCAGGTCCAAGAACATCAAGGATCTTTTCAGTGCTCTTCAGTATCTGAGCAACTCTCCCGTAGGCAAGCCCGGACGCGATAAGCCCGACTATTTCCCTGTCTTCGGTACTGCTGTACCGGAGGAGAAACTCCAGTGGATCCGGGCGAATGAATTCCCGCCGGTTGTATTCATTGTAAACGTTTTCCAGGCGCTCTCGAAGCTGTTGCAGCGGTAAGGGCACAGCTGTCAGTCTTTTATCTGAAAAGTGTGACTTTTTGTGCTGTCTGCCATCCGGAACTCTCAAGTCTGATGATGTAAACACCTGCAGGAACCGTCTCATCGGGGGTCCAGATGAAGGAATCAAAACCAGCTTCAGCTGAATTGGCCGCTGCGGCTAATATTCTTCCGGAAATATCGAATACAGTCATCGTTACGGGGGTCAGGGAAACCGTTGAGTACTGAATAGAGATCGCATTCCAGAACGGATTCGGTTCTGCATTCTCAATTGTCAGGCCCGCAGTTGCATAATCACCGGGCCAAAGGCCAGTTGAGTTAGTTTCATACTCGAAGAACCAGGTGTCCGGGGCGAATCTCGGCCGGGATTCATTTCTCCCGGAGTCATCGGAGGCAGATATGTAGTACTGCACCGTTTCGCTTCCCGCAACTCCGGGAATATCAACTGTGAATGAGTCGGAACCTGTGGACATCATAGAAAGATCCGTGAAGGATCCCGAGGTTCCAATCCTGTAATGCACAGCGTAATCCTGAAGTGTATTGTTTGGATGACACCGAATCAGCGCATCGATCGTAACCGGGATACCGGAGGGCTGCTGCGAACCCACAGGTAAATGCTGGATGAACAACATCTCATTGTCTATGACATTTCTGGTCCTGCAGTGAAGCGCATCGGTGGGCTCCCAGCCGGAGTACTCGAAGCCCTCAATGGTGTAACCGGGCAGCGCGGTCTCGTACAGAGCGATTGCCGCAGCATCGTAACTTGAGCCGAAAAGAGGAAGATAGACATGATCATTATTAATCAGGCTGTTCGTATACCCCTCGCTTCCGCTGCTTTCAACCCTGTAAACTTCCCAGTCGGGTCCGTAGGGGCTTTCAGTTGATGCCAGCATATCCGCAGCCGCTTCAAGGGCAACGTAATCACCATGGGCAGGAGGCACTCTTAGAACAAGAATCTTTCCAGGGCTGAGCATCTTCGCCCAGCAGTCGATATGGTCGATATAACTTCCCTGGGGATCTGCCATCGTTACGTAGTTATCTATTCCCAGATAGAGTTCCATCTGTGAATCGACCCAGTCCTCGTTCCCTCCGTTCTCACTGTAAACCATATCTGTAGACATCGACTGGTCATATCCGCTGGACATGTAGTTTCCACCGGTATGAACTATCGTTGAAGTGTAAACTGGTATTCCCCACGTTGAACCCGTAACTACCGGGAAATCGTTATCATCAAGTCTGCCTGGTCTATTGTAGGAATAATTGAAAATGCCCTGCTGTCCATCCTCCAGAAGAACGAACCATGGGCCGTAATCGCGCACCCATATTGAATTAGTAAGCGCGAATATAAAATCGACGTTACTCATATTCACGCCGGCACTTCCGAAAGCGGTTTCAACCGAACTCTGCTGGTACGGTTCGCAGATAACCCAGACTGTGGTTTCTTCGGAAAGAGCAACGATCAGGCTGTACGGAAGCCCCATCGGCCACCTTACGAATACTCCCGTCGCCGGGTCGAACTCACTGGGATTAATTGTACCCTCCGACGGAGGCGCTGTGGGAATGGTATTGATGCCTATTTCATCCAGGTGCAGAAGCTCTTCATCCGTGAAACCGATGGGTAGCAGTTCCTCCGTTCCGCATACGGACATCTCTGCAAAGGCTGCCATTGCGAATATCAGCATTAAGGGTGCATACTTCATCGGTTTCCTCCAGGAGTTCTTTGAATCGAATAGTGTAAATGACACTGGTATAACAAAAAGTATACAAAACAGTTTCGGAAAGAGGAAGTATCAATGTCCAAACCAATACTGTATAGCCTCATCGCTTCAGGGTTATGGGGTATCTGGGGAATATTCGCTAAACTTGCAGCCGACAGAATAGGGCTGGCAATCGTTACCGGTGTGCTCCTATGTATGTGATTATTAACTTGAATTATATTCTATAATAGGTCATTGTATGTTATTGAAATATAATTGATTAATATGCAATTACAGTTCTTTATTAGTAATAAATATAGGATATCACGTCAAATTTATTGAAGAAATGTGGTACGTCCCCGTTATTTGAGGGCTTCGACGGATGTGAACTGACGGTTCAGGCGCAGTTCGTTTAGAACAAGTTTATCAGTTTCATTTACTTCATCGGTTAAGAATCTGGCCATAACCTCTCCTATACCCGGTCCCAGCATGAATCCCTGACCGCACATTCCAACCGCGACATAGTAATTATCCGGGCCGCACCTGTCCAGTATAGGTGCTCCATCCAGCGTCATGGGATAAATGCCTCTCCACGTTCTCCGTACTTTAAGATTTGCAAGCCTGGGATAGAGATCTATCATTCTGGCTGCCACCAGGGGAAGGAATTCAGATCTTTCATCGATATCGGTACCGGGGATCGGCGGATCCGGCGTTATACAAAAAACGATCTGACCTGTATCGTGCTGATAAAAGTAGTAATTGGCTGAACCCGGCGCTTTTCGGATGTCCACCACCATAGGATCGAAGAGCCTTTCAACCGGTTCGGTGACCCCTGCCTCATGGCTCTCAGGGAATACGGGAAGTTCAATACCCGCCATTCTCCCAGCTTCAACCGCAAAGGACCCTGCACAGTTCACAACCGCTCCGCACGCATACGTATCCCTGTCGGTTGTAACCGAAACCACTCTGTTTCCATCAATGCCCAGGCCTGTGACGGTTTCGTTGAAGACAAACTCGGCTCCGAGTTCTTCCGCTCTTCTTCCAAACGCGTAACAGCTCTGCATGGGGCTTGCGCTTCCGTCGAAAGGGGACCACGTCCCCCCAAGAAGACCTTCCGGATTTATGCCTGGAACAAGGTTTTCCATCTCCCCTGCGTCTATTAACCTGATATTCAGGCCTGCCTTCTGCTGAAGCGGAACATTGCCCCGGAAGAGGTTCATTGTCTCCTCGTCGTATGCCACGTATGTGTAACCACCCTGGTACCAGCTTATCTCATCGCCGTACATTTCCTTCCAGGTTCGGAAGACTTCCAGGGAGCGAAGCCCCAGTGCAACCTTTGCGGGTTCGCTGTGAGTAGCCCTTGCTCCCCCAATGGCGCACTTGTTGTTACCCTGGCCGGCTGATGGAGCGCTGTCTATGCAGAGAACGGACACTCCCTTCGCAGCCAGGCTCATCGCAAGGGGAGTTCCGACACTTCCGGCTCCGATAATGACTGAATCGAAGTTATTCCTGTTCATTGTTCACCCCACTGAACCATCCCAGCTCCGTCTCAGCGAAAAGGGGTCTGTCCGTGAAGGCTGTTACTTCCCCCGCAGGTATCCCCTCCTCACGGCATATCCTCTCGATCAGCGTCGCACATGTTTTACCTCCGCATGCTCCGAATCCGGCTCTTGTTATCGCCTTCAGATGGTTCAGATCCCTTATTCCCGATCTGATATGCTCCCGGATTGTCCCGGCGGAGACCCTTTCGCACCTGCAGACGATGGCATCATCGCGCAAGGGTACATCGAGGGGTTCTTCCAGAGGGATAATATTTTCAGGTTCCTGGATCACTACTCCAGCAACTCTGCAGGCGATATCGGCCGGAGTTTCAAGTTTCAGCAGAATCGTATAAGGAAAGCCGGCGGCTTTTTTCCAGCCTGCAATCACAGCTTTTCCGAGTACGGACCCCTCCCATCCGGTAACGGTAATCTCACTACCCTGTTCAAGCAGCCACTCGCCCAGCTCGAACGGTACGGTAACCAGGGGGCTCTCGCTGGATTTTCTGAAATCCACCAGTGTAACGGCCAGCCCGGGACATACGGCTACACATTTTTCGCATCCGGAGCAATCGCCATGGAATTCAGGCAGGCCCATAATCGGGTGTCCTGATGTACCTATCAGATCCTTCGGGCAGCATGTCATGCATGGATTGCACGGAATTTCCTGCATGCAGTGAAGAACTGGAAATACACCCTCCCTTATCTCTGGGGGATGGTAGGGAAATAGTTTTCCGCCGGGGCTTTTCAGCACATCGGCTTTCTCATGAAGGTCTGAGGGGATTGAAATGTCCTCCGCTCCCAGCTCCCGGGCGATCTGTAGTCCTCTGATCTTTCCGGAAAACATTGCAGCACTGGCTTCTGCTATCTCCTCCGCATCACCTGCCATAAGTGTATTAATTCCGAATTTCGATGCTTTCCTGAAAAACTCATCAACAGGGTTAAGCCCTACTGCTACCAGAACGGTGTCCACTTCCCAGCTTTTCTCGGTACCGGGCAGAGGGGTAAACGAATCATCAACTTCAGCGATTGTAACCGCTTCCACCTGACTGCGGCCATGTGCTGCAAGCACGGTATGTCTTGTAAAGATAGGAACGCCGAGTCTTTTGATCTTATCTGCGTGAACCTTGTAGCCTCCGCATTGGGGCATAGCCTCCGCCAGCCCAACAACGGTCATCCCGGCCTGAAGCGCATGGTACGCGGCTATCAGGCCGACGTTACCGCCCCCTACAACGAAAATTCTCTCCGAACACCTCACCAGATCCCTGTTCACAAGGGTCTGGAATGCTCCTGCGCCGTATGCTCCGGGTAATGTGCATCCTGGGAATGGAAGTGATTTTTCTCTTGCTCCGGTTGCAATAAGCAGATACTCAGGCTTAACTATCCTGTAACCGTTGGGGCACCTTATACCTACCGTTTTATCACTGAACACTCCGAGTACGATACTGTCGGACCATATATCCACCGATTTCAGTTCTGAAATTTCTCCTGCAAGCAGGGAAGCTATATGGATGCCCCTTGTTCCCGCATGGCAGTCGGCCACGGATCCGAAGAACTTATGGGTCTGCAGAACAAGCTTTCCGCCAAGACTGTCCTTATCATCAACGATGATGGTATCTATACCTTTTTTCCCAAGTTCTATAGCAGCTGCCATACCGGATGGTCCTCCGCCGAGAATCAGAACATCAGTATCAATCATGCGGGGTTCGGGGACATCTGGACCGGGAAGATCTCTCAGCTGCGGAAGGCCTTCAAGGCTTTCAATCTGCATTCCGGCCTCAAGCGGTACGATGCAGCTTTTTCGCGGAACACCATCGATAAGAAGAGTACACTGTGAGCACTGTCCATTGGCGCAGAACATTCCCTGTGCGCTATTATCTGCATGGTGGTGTCCGAATACGTGAATCCCCATGGCAAATAGAGCTGATGATGCAGCTTCCCCCTTGATGCCAATGGCGGCTTTTCCATTGAAAGTAAATTCGACTTTTCTGATCCCGGATTCTTCCAGAACCGGATGTCTGGTGATTCTTTTTTCCCCGGAAGACAATTCTCCTCCTTAACGGTTCCCTGGATCTTAATGATAATCAGAGAATGGGCAATCTATCACTGCACCAATAATGATGCAACAGGACGCAGTTCTATTTTTTTTCTGTTTTCCTGCTCCAGTCGGCTGCGAATTTCATCCTTCTTGGCTTCCTGGCCTTAACGAATCCCCTGCATCCGGGATAATTGATGCATCGCCATACGGTAATATGCGGATACTTATGCAGTTTTGTCAGAGCTCCGCACAACGGGCATACTGGAATGTTATCCCCTGCTTCCCTCTCTATCGCTCTTTCCTCGGCATCTATCTCCTTGTATTGCTTCTTCCTGTCGGGGCCTGTCAGCCATTGACGAATAACCTGTCTTATGATAAACCACAGGAACGCTATGCCCACAAACAGAAGCAGCAGCCTCGCAGAATTCATTTTTCCTCCATGTAAAAAGCGGTTGCCTGTATAGATGGTTACCGGTTGACAGAAGGTCTTTCCGTGCGTAAGTAATATGCTCGCTCAAAACTGTATGAATCTTAGTATTGTTTTTCGATATGAACAAGTTCGGGAAATAGGAGAGTTAATTTGATGAACTACAATTCAGACAAACTTAGAACAATAGCAATAGTCGGTCATGGTACTGTCGGTAAAACCAGTCTATGCGACTCCCTCCTTTTTGTCAGCAAAGCTGTTGATCGTCTGGGAAGTGTCGATAGCGGTACAAGCCAATTCGATTACACTGCTGAAAGCCGCGAACGGAAACACAGCCTTTCCTCTTCGATGGGAATAGTTGAACACAACGGTTACAAGATCAACATAATCGATACACCCGGACTGGCAGATTTCCACGGCGCAACCATTGGCAGCGTCATAGTATCCGACGGAGTCATTCTTGTTGTAGATGGATCAGACGGTGTTGAAGTTGGAACGCTCAAGACATGGGACTTCGCCGCCAGGAACGATACACCGCTTATGATCTGGATTAACCGCGTTGACCGCGATAATGCTGTCTTTGCAAGAACAATGGAAGATATCAGAAAGAACCTCAGGAAAAGCGCCATTCCGGTAACATTCCCCGTGAAGGAAAACGGTGTCTTCTCCGCTGTTGTCAATGTACTTACAGGTAAGGCTGTTAATGCTGAAGGCAAGGATATACCAGTGCCCGATTCAGCAAAGGATGACGCTGAAATCTACAGGATGCAGCTTATTGAAACTGCTGCCGAATCCGATGAACAACTGATGGAATTGTTCTTCGAGAATGAAACACTTTCCGAAGAAGAATTGAGTGCCGGTCTGAAAAAAGCATTCACCGCAAGGAATTTCTTTCCGGTATTCAGCGGACTTGCAATCCCTCCTGTCGGTCAGGAGTTCCTCCTTGATTCGATCCCCGCCCTTGTACCCTCTCCTCTGGAAAGACCTTCAGTTGCCGCAACCGACCGTGACAAAGAAGTCGATTTAGCTCCCGACCCTTCGGGACCCTTCGTGGCCAGGGTGTTCAACTGTAAAGTAGATACACATATGGGTGAAATAGTCTTCGTACGGGTAGAAAGCGGAGGCATCGAGGGAACCACAGATATATCCAACACTTCAAAAAATGCTTCCGAACGTCTTGGCAACTATTACTTCATAAGCGGCTCCAGCAGAACCGATGCGGACAGACTGGTTACAGGAGACATCGCCGCTATCGCAAAGCTGAAGAATACTTCCACTAACGACACTCTCGGGCAGAAGGGGAGCAAGATCATCCTCAACCCCATTGTCTTCCCCGAACCCGTATACAGAGTTGCCATTGCACCCAAAGAGAGAGGTCACGAGGACAAGATGGGTTCAGGCCTGTCGGTTCTTGCAGCCCAGGATCCCACACTTATACTCAGGAACGAATCCGAGATCGGCCAGACGACCCTTTCGGGATTGGGTGAGCTTCACCTCAAGGTTATGCTCAGCAGATTGAAGGATTCAACCGGAGTGGATACGGAAACCTTCAAACCGAAGATCGCCTACCACGAAACGATTACTAAAAAAGCTGAAGGTTCCTACAAGCACAAAAAACAGACCGGCGGGCGCGGTCAGTACGGCCATGTATTCATAAGGCTTGAACCCCTGCCAAGGGGTGCCGGATTCGAATTCCAGAGTAAGGTTGTCGGAGGAAACGTTCCAACCAATTTCATCCCTGCAGTGGAAAAAGGTGTGATTGAGGCCATGAAGAACGGCCCAATATCGAAATGTAAAGTCGTTGATGTAAGGGCTGTTGTTTTCGACGGCTCCTACCATCCGGTGGATTCCTCGGATATGGCTTTCAAACTGGCATCCAGGAAATGCTTCAAAGACGTTATGATGAATGCCGGACCCAGCCTCCTTGAACCAGTCGTAAATATGGAAGTCACAGTCCCTGAAGAATTCATGGGAGATGTAATGAGCGACCTGACTTCCAGGAGAGGGCGTATACAGGGAATTGAAGCGGAGGGCGCATTCCAGGTCATAAAAGCCAGTGTTCCCGAAGCAGAGCTTTACCAGTACACAAGTACTCTAAAATCA
>JAUWSQ010000064.1 GCA_030609965.1 Candidatus Fermentibacterota bacterium | reverse complement strand
TCTTTCGCAGCTGACCTGGGTGTACTGTACAATGTACCCATGGAGGCACTTGGGCTTGAAAGCGCCGGCAGGGTGAATTTAGGGGCTAGCCTTACAAATCTAGGGCCGAATGTGAGCTACGGAGGCAACTCCGAAGACAATCCCCTTCCACGCACCGTCAGAATGGGAATTGCCTACATTCCATTCGATTCGCATCTGACACGCCTCCGGTGTACAGCCGATTACAGCAAGCTTTTGACCAACGTTGACGAAGGTCTTTCCACTGAATTCAACGAGAACAAGTGGGGAGCTGGAGCTGAATTCTGGTACTACGATCTGATGGCGCTCAGAGCAGGATACATTCATGATACGGAAGGTATTTCAACTATCCAGGGACCCACCTTCGGCGCAGGACTGCAGTACGCCGGTTTTCAGTTAGATATGGCCTTTATACCAGTTGAGGAGAATCTGCAGGGCTCAGGGAAGTACAATTCCAAGTACTCCCTTTCTGTAAGGTTCTAGCGTAAATGAGAAGACTCCTGCCCCTGCTGCTGTTGAGCGCAATCGGAGCTGTTTCGGCTGCTCCGCCTATCGTTCACGGAGCAATGCCGCCGCTGCACGAGCGACCCTCTGAAGGGGCGGCCATTGCAGGGCCGGGCAAGATCGACAGCTCAGACAATACATTGAATGTCTGTATGATAAGGGTGCAGTTCCTTGAGGATTTTACGGATGAAACCAGCGGGAACGGTAGAATCGATCTGAACGCCGACCCGCCCCATAACAAAGATTATTTCCAGGGTCTGATGGACGATCTTGCTTCATATTACGAGGATATAAGCGGGGGTGAACTGACACTTTCCATTGATATCTATCCATCTTCCCAGAATGGTTCTTATACTTTGCAGCATCAGATGATGCATTACGGTGATGACGAGAACTACATGCAGGGTGCATGTATGCTTATGCGGGATGCTATCATCCTGGCTGATGAGGATATTGATTTCAGTCTGTACGATGCCGTTATTATCAATCACGCTGGTTCCGGTCAGGAGGCTGATATATACAGAAACAGCCCCGGAGACATCGGATCCGTCTTCCTTACCCTCACAGATCTGATCTATTACCTCCCCGGAGCAGGCCTGGGATATCAGGGAATTCCCACGTCCGACGGAGTTTTTATCCGGGAGAGTGTAATCGTTCCCGAACAGGAATCGCAGGACGGATTCGGCCTTGGTGTACTCGGAACTATTTGTCACGAATTCGGACACCAGCTGGGGTTGCCGGACCTCTACGATACAAATACAGGTCATGTGGGAATCGGCGGCTGGGACCTGATGGGTTACGGTCAGTGGGTGATGAGCGGGTACTGGCCATCATCACTCAGTGCTTGGTCCAGGATATATCTCGGCTGGAATACAGCTGTTGAAGTATCCGATGGAACCCATACACTTCCCTACGATAATACTATCCTTAGAATTCCTCTGAACAGTTCGGAGTACCTTCTGGTTGAAAACAGACAGCGTGATCCCGATGGGAACGGAATGTGCGGAATACACGAGCACGATTTCGGCCTTCCCGGTTCAGGGATTCTGATATGGCATATCGATGAAACTCGTCTGGGGCCTTATCTCGCAATGAACATGGTCAATGTTGATCCAGATCATAAAGGTGTTGATCTTGAGGAGGCGGATGGCATTCAGGATTTCGATTATTCACTGCCCGATATCTACGGTTACGAGGGCAGCGAGTTTGATCCCTGGTTCCAGGGCGGTTACGCCTGGGAATTCTCCCCCACCTCAGATCCCTCCAGCGATGCCAGCTGGGGCGGTAATACTTTTGTAACGGTGGAAATTCTCGACGAACCGGCCAACAGGATGGATGTTAAGGTTACCAGAACAACAGTATGTGACGGGTGGCCCGTTCAGACATCTCCAATTAAATGGGGGCCGATTATCTGGGAAGATGCCGACGCTGAAGGAGACCGGCTTGTGGTAACAACGATATCCGGGCACGTTCTCCAATACCTGCAAGATGGTTCAGGCCCGCACTCCATGGGTTCATGGATGACAGCTCCGCCCGTAGCTGGAAATCCGTCGGGGGGCGTACCGCTTCTTCTTTTATGCAAACAAGACGGTCAGGTGCATCTGCGGGATGTGAACTGGAATGAGCCTGATGGCTGGCCTGTTGCACTTTCCGGAGGAGGCACGGGCAACGCTGCGCTGATCAGTTCGAAGCTTGGTATAGTAGCAGTCGCGGATGATAACAGTAAAGTACACCTTTACGATACAGCCGGAGAACCTATGAGCGGCTGGCCTGTTGTATCGGAAGCTCTGGTAGCGGGTATGGCTGTTTATCCCGATGAACAGAACCCCGGGATTATCGCCTCATCGATAGATGGCCGTATCTACCTCTGGAACATTGATGGGAACGAAGCAGACGGATGGCCCGTTACTCCGGGTCATGAGAAAACCGGTATACCCCTTGCCGCTGATATTAACCGTGACGGTTCACCTGATATTGTCGTGACAAGCGGTGATTACATTTATGCGTATGGGAGGGATGGCAGCATCCTTCCAGGATTTCCATCAATCCTTCCCGGTTCTCCTCTCACTTCACCCTGCCTTGGTGATCTGAACGGGGATGGAAGACTGGAGACAATAATCCTCACGGATTGCGGTGTTTCGGTGGTCGGCGCCTCGGGTGCCACGCTTGAAAACTGGCCGGTAATGCTCGAACAGGACAGCCTGGTTTCAGGATACAGCAGAAATAGAAGGGGTATAGGGGGCAGAGGGTTCGTACTGACCTCAATGGATGACGGAAGAGTACACATGTTCGACTCGGATGGCAGACAATCCGGAGTATTCCCGGTGTCTGTCGGGGATAGACCCATCGGACGTCCTCTCCTGTGGGATCCTGAGAATAACGGGAACTGGAGAGTAGCGGCAGCCGATTCAAGCGGTGGCATCTACTGCTGGAACACTTCGGCTGAACCTGAGGGCTGGTTTACCGGCATGGACATGTCCGGTTCCAACTGCTGGTGGACCGAGGATCTTCCACCCGCTCCAGTGGCGGGCTCCATACTGAGGGAGGGTTCTTTCTACGTTTATCCGAATCCTGTTCAGCATGGGAGCGGAATAATCCGTTTCCAGCCCGGTGAAGACTGTTCATGGGAGATAAGAGTATTTAACATGGGCGGTGATCTGGTTACCCTGAAAAACGGTACAGCACCCGGAGGATCAGCATGGGAAGTACCCTGGAATACCGATGATCTTGCCCCTGGCGTTTATTTTTTAAGCCTGCACATATCTTCCGATATGGGATCAACTGATGCTCTATTTCATGCGGCGGTGATAAATTGAGGATTACATGGGTTCTGTTCCTGTCTGTTCTGATTCTGCTGCCCGGTTTGTCGGATGCGGATTCAGGTTCCCGAAAGGGTGCCATGCTTCGATCCATCGCACTTCCCGGATGGGGTCAGATGCATCTTGGCCATACAACAAGGGGGATCATGTTCATGAGTCTTGATGCCCTTACCTGGGCGGGAGTCGGTCTCTCTTATCTTGAGGGTACGTTCAACCGGGACGATTATACATGGCTTGCAATATCCGGAGCCGGTGTTTCGGTCTCCAGCATGTCAGGTGATTTTCTCGATGATATATCAGATTTCGATTCAAGTGCTGAATTCAACGATTACATTTACAGGCTTGCCAGGTACTACTACCCTGATGATCCGGATGCTCAGAGAGCATATTTTGATTCGCACGCCAGGTTCGGTTCGGAGAGCTGGGACTGGTCATCCGATTCCGCAAGGAATGAGTTCAGCGACAGATTGAGAGACAGCAGACAATGGTTCAGAAGAAGCATGTACATAGCCGCCTTTGCTGTGGTCAACAGGGTTGTCAGTGTGATAGACGCTTCCCTTCTGGATGAGAGAGAGCCGGGCGTATACACTTCACTTTCTTTCCCTGAATATCGCGATTTTTCGTCGGTAAGGTTTTCGATTGGAGCAAGATTCTGATGACAGCACTTATTCTTGCGATGATTCTTCAAAATACCGCCCCGGCCTGGTGGATCGATGGAACCCCTATGGTTCCGGGCATCATGGAGATAGACAGGCGTCATGATCCTTCATTCGAGCCCACGGGCCCCCTGAGTTCCGGCAAGGGTCACAGCATAGGAGACGCGATAAATTTCTGGTCGATCGATCACAGCGGCGATTTTCCTATGTTTTACCTTACTTCAGCCACATGCAGGTATGTAGGCCCCAGTACATACATATTCGTGGAGGATACGCAATGGGATATTGATACGGTCACTCAGAGCTATGTTGACGAGTTTTCAGCCGCCCTGGAGGACAGCACACCTTCCGGACCTGGAGGGATCATCGAAACGGATATCGCAGTTTTCGGGCAACCTCCCGATGCCATTGACGGAGACCCGAAGATCTACTTCCTGGTACTTGATATAAGGGATGGTTTTATCGATTCGCTGGGTGGAGCCTACATTGCCGGATTCTTCAGTCCCTACAACCAGTTCACTGAAACCGAGGCTTACCTTTACTACGGGGGTCATTCCAACGAAGTTGAGATGCTCTACATAGACTGTCACCCCAGTAACCAGAGTGATGCGGCCTATACTGCATCTCATGAACTGGTGCACCTGATTCAGTGGGGAATAAAACCCTTCAGCTCGGAGGAGCTTTGGGTGATTGAGAACCAGGCCCAGTCCGGGACATTCGTCTGCGGCTATCCCGCCTTTCAGATTGAAACATTCCTGGAGGTAGGGGGCATAACCCCTATCAAGTGGACGAAACTGGAAGACATGATTGATTACGTTGCCGGCTACGGGGCAGGTTTCCTTTATTTTGCGTACCTGTACGAAAATTACGGAGGAGTGGATTTTCTTTACGAATCCTTGAGATCTGAAGATCGCGGAATTGCGGGAATAAGTGAAGCCATCCGCGACGCCACCGGTTTGAACCCCGATATGAACCAGATTCTCCTTGACTGGATGCTCGCATGTTGGATAGATGATCCGAACTTCGGAAATGGCAAATACGGCTGGGATTCCTTCAGGATCTCGGATTACGACACATCCCCGGGTAACAGACCCGGACTTGATTACACTTTTGAGATCACAGATGATCCCTTTTCACATATTGGTGATCAAGTATCCTCATATCAGGGCAGGTATTACCATATTGATGAGTTGTTAAGAGGCAGTTTTCGCGCTGCTGCTTCAGGTCTGGGAACACTCCAGGCGTTCGTGTACGATTCAACAGGAGTATCGCTGATAGAAGTGGATGCCGGTTCAGCGAACGATGTAGCGATATCGCTTCCTGTAGAGGGAGATATCCTGCTTCTCTGCAGCTCTTTCTCCGGCCTTGACCTGGATGTTGCGACTGGTTCAGTCGCCTCTTCCGAGGATACTTTCGCATTCTATCCGCAGCCTTGCCGCGGCACACTATTCTTCCAGTTCCGGTCCAGCGGAGGAAATGCGGAGCTTTCGGTATTCTCTCTGTCCGGTGGATTTATAGAAACCGTTGATTTCGGCAGTGTCGGCAGCGGAGAAGTTACTCTATCCTATCCCGGGGCATCCAGCCTTGCATCGGGTACTTATTTCTTCAGATTCAGCCAGGGCGGTCGAGTAGAAACCGGCTCATTCACAGTTGTGCGATAAAACCATATTATTTTTGTTCGTGGTCCTTGGTAATTTCCTGGTTTCTGAATCTGCAGCAGAGCTTTCCGGCGGTGATTATGAATACATCACTGTTCCCGGCGGGATAATTGATGCCGAGATAAACGGGGCCGGTGATATTTACGTACTTCTGCCGGGGCTGCCTCACCTGCGCGTTTATTCTTCCGATGGTTCCGTTTCTGAATTTGACCTGTCGGATGTTCTTCTCCCCGGAGGTATGTGCATCGATGAGCGATGGGGCTGGTTCGTCACTGATGAACTCTCGGATATGGTGTATCGTTACGATAATACAGGTGAGCCTGCGGATTCCTGGGATTCCCGGGGCATTCCCGGGGATATATGTCTCTGGGGTCTTTCCGCTCTGTACGTTTCACGTGCCAGCGGTACGGTTATTTCCCTTGAGGAACCGGACGCTGTTCTTCTGAGATTGACCGGTTCTGGCGAAGGCCAGCTGTCCGCATCTGGAAGCTGCGCAGTCTATTCATGTGAAAACGAATCACTGGTCCTGGGGAATTATTCAACCCCCGAACCGTTACCCTCTGCGGGTATATGGGTGATAGCCGGAGGAGAACTGATGGTCCTGCAGGATTCCTGCGTGCGAGGCAGCAGCGGATCCGTTCTGTTCCGACTGCCCCAGGCAGGGGAATTCTCCAGGATTTCCTGTTCTGTAAACCGTAATAAATGCCTGCTCTGGTCACCGGGGGAAGGTAGAATCCTGGTGCGGAGGTGACTCTGTTCGCCGCTGCAGTGCTGTTATTAACTTCAATGACTCTGGAGTTCGAAAGTGATGGTGCTGCATTCTTCGAGACTCCCGATTCTCTGTGGATAGCACCTGGTTCCATTACAGCCATCGTTGATGGTGATACGATTAACGCGGTACCCGGAACATCAGGAGTAAGAACAGGTATCATTCTCGATCCTCCTCCACCCGCTGGCTCTACTGTGGCATTGGAATATGAAGTACTTCTTTTGAGCATCCCCTCATCAACTTCACTCGATGTGAGCTTTGTGGACAGGCGGATGATAGAGCAGCTGCACGGGTATACTGCAGATCCTTTTCAGGAACATGGATTGTACATATCAGGTTCAAAGAGAATAGGGTTTTCAGTTGGCGACGGGGGTGGACTGGACCAGGGAACAAGAATCTCAGTTGAAGGAATGGCAGCTCCGGGGATCACCGTTTCAGGAAGTATAACCGACCGCAACCTGACAGCCGGACCTTCTTCATCGGAGCTTGTCTCACAGCTTGACAGGATATTCTTCATCGTTGACGGCGGGTCATGGCAAGCCAGACTGGGCGATATGGACTGGGTAAGCGGTAATGGAGAGACCGGCCCCCTTTCATGGAGAAGAGAGATCAGCGGAGTTGACGCCGAGGGGGACATAACCGAATTCATCAGCACCGGTGCTGGTTACGGGACATCCGGGGACGAAAGGCAAAGGAGTGTTTTTAATACAGATGAAGGAATTCAGGGACCATACGATGTGTCCGGTGGATGGGAAATCGTCCCCGGCAGTGAGAAGGTCTGGCTGGATGGACAGCTTATGCATCGAGGTACCACCGAGGATTACGAAATGGAGTACACTTCCGGTCTGATAACTTTCACAGCCCGCCGGCTCATAAGGAATGACCAGAGGGTGGAGATCACATTTTTCCAGCGAGGTGACGGTTTCAGGAAGGATTTCGTAACAGTTTCATCAGTTTACGCACAAAACGATCTGGAGATTGAGTTCAAGGGTTTCTACAGTGAGGATGACAGGGAAGCTCCGCTGGGTTTTCTTTTGACAGAAGAGGCTGCTGATGTTCTCCGCGCGGCCGGTGAGGATCCTGCCGATGCATGGATTGACGGGGCTTCTTTCGTTGGAGAGGGGAGTGGCAGCTACTCTCTGGATTCGCTTGAGCATTTCGTTTATGCAGGACCGAATCAGGGCGACTGGATTGTTGTTTTCGGCAGACCGCCATCAGCGAACGGAGATTACATTTTCGACAGCTCCCTTGGAGGGTACATCTGGACAGGCACAGGCCTTGGAACCCATCTGCCTCGTCAGTACATACAAATACCGATAAGCTACAGTACAGGCGGTTTTTCGGCAGAATACGAATCCGGAAGTATTGATATGGAACTTGAAGCGGCTTTTTCCGGAAGAACAGGAAACCTGTACAACCCGGGAGAGACATCAAGGGAGGGTACATGTTTCATAGGTTCCACCAAACTGGAGTTCTGGGAAGATGGCCCGGGACTGGGTATCGGAGGCAGGCTCGTTTCGTCCGGTTACGAACCTCCCGGTGAACTTGAGCCGGACAGTGCTCTTTCCGCATGGTCACTTCCCGCAAAATACGATGGTATGGATAATATCGCGGAAGTCAGCCTCGGCGGAGACGAAATTCTGGTATCTGCTTCTGGCAGATTCATGGAATCTGGAGGTATTCTTGAGCGATATCGTATTGCTTCGCATCCCGTTTTTGGGAATATCCGTGTTTCAGCCGGGGGAGCATTCCTCAGGAGAAACGATACATCTCAGATGGCTCTGGGTGAGACTTCATCCATCTCTGTTTCAGCAATTCCGGTAACCGGTTCACTTAAGCCTTTCGCAGGCTGCAGCTTCTCGGAAGAATCCTGGAAGGACAGCCTCTCCGGCGGAGTGAACACAGCGTATACAGGACTCTCCTTCAACAGGAACACTACCGATGCTCTTTTTCGAATCGAGCTTCAGGACGACGGAAGATCCGGCGGAGCTTCAGGTGAGCCCTTCAGAGTGTGGAGAGCGCGACTTGAGGGATCCGGTCCCGCTGGTGAACTCAGTTACAGCGGTAGTTTTGAGCATTCGCAAACCACTTACGATTCGGGGGGAGAACTCAATGCGGATGCCATCAGACTGTCCATGGCCGGAACAGTGGAGGATGTATGGATGCAGGCGGTCTACAACGGCTCGGGAACTGTAAGCAGGTCCCTGGATGTAATGTATATATACGTGGGAGAGGGGGAAGGAAATTACAGTTACGACCCCCAGAGCGGCCAGTACTACGCTGACCCTGATGGTGATTACATTATCAGGTATCAGTCAGGAGCCGAAGGTGATGTGGTTACTTCAGCATCACTCGAGACGACACTCTCCATATCAGGAGAATCATCCGGCGCAAGTTCCGTGATAAGGCTAACTGCCAGCAATTCCCTGGACAGGAAGAAATCCCTTCTTCTGTACGGTGCATTTGACAACAGCGAGGAGGGAGGATACAGCCTGGATATCTCGCCATGGTTCAGGTGGGAAACAGGTCTTCTGAGCAGGCTCAGCCTCAGAGGGAGGCTCAGGAACGAAAGGATTTCTTACAGTGGCGCAGGATTGAAGGACAACAGATTATGGTCTGTGAGGGTAGCGCCGGAGTTAAGCCCGGCGGATATTCTTGTGATCGAATGTTCTGCAAAAATCTGGCGTGAGGAAGAGGAACTCTACTACCCCCGGGATACCCGGGGACTGAGACTGGAGATCGATCCGACCCTGGAACCGCTTCCAGGTCTGAAACCCGGTATCATGACCGCTTACGAATCCAGAAGAGAAGTGGTTTCAGGTCTGGATAAGTACATGATCGAAGCAGGGCCGCATTTATCATGGATCGGCAGCGGCTGGAACGCGACGGCCAGAGCATCCGCGGGATATATACCTGGTGATGATGAACTTCCCGCCTGGTTCTTCGATGGGAATGACAGCGGTATCTCATGGAGAACGTCAGCCAGAATTGGCAGGAGCCTTTCATCCGGGCTGGATATCAGCATTTTCTACTGGGGAAGAAAGCCCTCCGGAAGCAGCTGGAACCAAAGGGCAGGCCTGGAAGGAACGGTGAATTTCTGATGCTCAGCCTGATATTCTTCATTGTTATTTCTGCACCGTTCCCAGTAGAGAATTCCCTTGCTGTTAACATCGGAGGTAGTCCTCCCGTTCCCGCCCTGTATGAACTTGGAATTGATTCAGTCTTAGCTTCCGATTCGTCCATCACTGTGCTGCAGGAAAACATCCTTCAATGGTATCTGGAAGAAGGGTACCCATTTGCAGGTGCGGGTTACTATTTCGTATCGGGTGATTCTCTAGTAGTAAATACCGTACCCGGAAGGCATGCCCTTCTTGAAGAAGTCCGCATTGAAGGGATATCGGGAACCCGGAGCGAAGTCTTTACCAGGCTTCTGGCGATTGAGCCTGGTGATACCTACGACCGTGAGGCGGTTAGCGCATGGATTGCAAGGATCGAGCAGCTGAAGTTCATAAAAGCTGCCAGAGTCACCGAACTCCTTCTTGGAGAAGGCGGCAATATTGTCATTGTACAGTATGTAGAGAAGGGGAGATCAGGGCATTTTGCCGCATCAATGGACTGGCGGGGGGAAAACCTTGAAGGCGCCGGAGAAATTCTTTTTCTGAACCTCGCTGGAACCGCACGGGAACTGGAGATCTCGGGCCAGACAACCGAATGGGGAGGCTTTAACGCATATCTCCGCTATAGAGAGCCATGGCTGTTCGGTATTCCCCTTTCAGCCCAGCTGGAAGCTTCACAGGAAACTCCGGACAGCTCATGGGTCAATAGGGAAGCAAGCCTTTCAATCATCTGGAGTATCGAACGGACCGAGATCATGGGGGGAGCCGGTATCTGGAGAGGGTATCCACCTGACGGGGAGCGGCAGAGTTACGATTACGGCCTGGGGGGGATAACCTTCCGCACCGGTTCTATGGTGCAGCAGGGTTGGAATGGGATTGAGTTTCAGCTGGAGGCCAGGTCCGGCAACAGAATCGGGCAGGATTCCTCGGGTATCCTGACCATGGCGGATTTGGTAATCGATGGAAACGTTTACAGCGGTGTGATTGGTTTTGGCGGCAGGTTACTGACGGGGGGAGTTATGCAGGGGGATTGGTTCGAAGGCCTTCTTGAGCAGCTGGGAGGACAGGAGACCATCAGGGGATATCCTGAAAACGCTTTCAGGGCGGTACGATATGCAGTAGCAAGACCTGAGATATCCCTTGGCGAAACCGAGACAAGAGTGTACCTCTTCAGTGATCTCGCGGCAATCAAAACACCCGAAGACGGGATGAGATATCCTGTTGGCTGCGGAGCTGGAATAAGAGGGATGAGCGGTATTTTCCATGCGGATGCCGCAGCAGGGTTCCCGCTTCAGGAAGGACTCGGCAGCGCCAGATTCTATCTCCGCCTTACCGCTTCGATATAACCCGCGATCCCACTGACAGGCCCAAAGTTAACCTAAGAGTATATCGCTCTGAATAACCTGCACAAATATCATCTAAGCAAACTCCCAAACATTTGTATCAGGTTGATTCAGTGGTTAGACATAAATTCCTAAAACTCAGTAACTATATCACAATAGAGCTATTCCAATTTTTGCTTTCTTAAAAATATCCTCTTTAACAATAGTAAAATCATAGTTTAAATATCTAAGAATTGCCTGTGAGTTTCTCTAAATCCCCGACTTCGTATCGAATCCAGGTCATCTGAAATTATCGAGTAGAACATGGGGCATGTTATTGAATCTTGCATTGTTGACATTTCTTTATTCTTTTTCTGTTCGCACTTATCAAAACGAAAATACTTATCGAAATGAAGAACAGAATACAAAGCCATGCAAATATATCTCCTACGACAGAATATACAGTGGATTGCCCTTTCATCGGTACATCGGAATAGAGAATAGCATCGTTTGAGGCATAATAATTCTGCGACGAAAGTACCTGTCCTTTATTAGTAAACGAAGCGGACAATCCCCACGATGCTGCACGTACCAAATGAAATCCTTGTTCGATTGCCCTGAAGGATGCAACGTACGTATGGTAGGGTGAAATTTCTTTACAATCGTTTCCGGGGACTGTCATGATATCGATATGCATCGAATGGACCTGATGGATAAAGGAAGGAAAATCCATGTCGAAACAGATTGCAGAGCCGATACGCCCGTATGGTGAATCGAAATACCGTATTATGCCATCGCCGTACGATCCTTCACCAGGAGTGGGTTTTGCCTTACAATATGTAAACAGAATTTCTCCTTCCGGTGAAATCCATGTAATCTTATTCATCGGCGGTGCTTGAGAAGTATTGATCGGATAGACCAACATGGGAAGCCCAATGTAAATACTGTCTTGTATTGCTATCGCTTTTGCCCGTTCAATGTATTCGCCTTCTTCGTCTGAATTCACATTGATGATACCTTCTGCTCCAAAAACAAGTTTTGCTCTCGAAAGTGCAGCAATGTGACAATTGTCCAAAAATGAACGGTTGAGTTGTTCATTGATGGAGTCCGGGTAATCACTATAAATATGCCACTGCTCGTCTATTGGAATATGGATAGATGCAATTCTCACCGTGCCTTCAGTAGTCTGTTGTGCTAAACGAATCTGTCCATAAAGAAGGATGATGAGAACAGGCACTGCATACACCCACAAGGATTGGCGTAACACATGTTTGTTAAAGGCATTATCCCACAGCCAATTGATAACAGATGCAGTCCATAGGATGACAAATGTAACTCCCCAAATACCGGTTATGGAAATTAATTGCAGGAAGGGGAGAGACGACTG
The DNA here is from genome assembly GCA_030609965.1 of Candidatus Fermentibacterota bacterium. Classification (GTDB taxonomy): domain Bacteria; phylum Fermentibacterota; class Fermentibacteria; order Fermentibacterales; family JCC-6; genus Aegiribacteria. The sequence continues at coordinate 3,255 of JAUWSQ010000064.1, read as the reverse complement.
TGTATGCGCCAGCATTCCGTAAGAACCTGAAGGATTGGTGGAAACCGTAATAAACTCCATGATCACATAGACAGAGGGAAATACAAACGTTGAAACAATTCCTTTCAATCGCTCGGAATATATCCGGTCGATGATGAATGTCAGTGAAGTGAAGATGCTCATCATCAACATCAGGATATAATAAAAGAGCCCTGAAATCGGTATCATGTCTTTCCAGATGAAGATATTGGAAACCAACCCGGCAATGACCAGGAATAGCAGTCCTTTGATCGGCTTGTGGAATCTGAGAAACCGTATTAAAAATATTGGGGCTATAAATGCTGCTATGGGCAGAATCCATCTGCCGTTAAAAAAGAAAAGAAAGATAAAACCTAATAAGAAATAGAAATACGATGAATGAATTTTTGTTTTACTTGAGTTCTGCATTATGATTCCTTAAGCCTATTATTGAAATTCTTTATGTTGCTGGCTAACGCCTCAAATCAGCAGACTGCTGAAATAAATATTGAGAACATTCGAGCAGCAGTGCTGCTGTATTTGATTGTTAACCACCAATAATCTCATTCAAACCAGCAAGAATTGCAGCAAGCTCCTCTGGAGATATCCTGGTGATTTTCTTGCCGATACGCTTGATCGACAGAGTTCTGATCTGGCTGATCTTGATCCATGATTTCTTCGGGAGCGATGCATCTGACAACTCAAAGGTTAAAGGAAATCCTGCCCTGGGCTCTCTGCTAGTTAGGGCAACAGCTATCACTGTACCCGAGCGGTCATTGAAAACATCATTGCTGAGAACGAGCACTGGTCTTTTCCCGGATTGTTCATGCCCGATTGTAGGATTCAGATCAGCCCAGAGAATATCGCCTCTCAGTATTCCGGCCATGATCCAAGCTCACTATTCATACCTTCCTCAGCTATAGCCATTTCTTCTTCAGGATCCAGCTTAGAGCATTCCTGCGCAAGACGGTTGCCGTACTTCTTTTCAAGCATTTCACGAACTGCCTTTTGTATGGCTCCGCTTCTGCTGGGAAACTCTGCCTTAGAGACAAGATCATCAAGTTGATGGAGCATTTCTTCATTTATGCTGATAGCTATCTTTGCAGTACTCATGCCATTCACCTCCGGTATTACCATTTGTCATACCTTTGGCTTTGTCAAGGGTTAACGTTGGTTTCACCTGCAAGGGCGGCTTGGCACGCGGCGTGCGCAAGCAGGCCGCGTGACAAATGACCTTGTCAGGTGCAAACTCTTGTTAGACCGCTGGCCGGTAGAATTTCTATCGACTCTTCCAATCCGATTCCAAGATTCCAAACACCATGTCGTCTGACCATTCTCCCTTGAACCAGAGGCTTTTTAGGAAATGAGCTTCCTGGCGCATACCAACACGCTTTAGCAGAGCAACAGACGGTTCGTTTCGTGGGTCCACTGATGCGTAAACGCGATGCTTTTGGAGAGAACCCAAGAGATAGTCGAGTACACTTATGACAGCCTCGGTTCCGTACCCTTGGCCCTGGTATACTGGAGACACGGTGAAACCAATTTCCACTTGGCGTGGATCGTCGGCGCTGAAGTGAGTTCCAATGTCCCCAATGAGCTGTCCAGATTCCTGAAGACGAATTGCGAATTGGAACCAAGTACCAGTTGTGTCGAAAGCGTTTGACTGAAGGTTATCGATAAATTCCTCAACGTCTCCAAGAGAGCTGGGTATAAAAGACTGATAACGGCAGATCTTCGGATCAGAGCGGTACTTGAACATGGCTGGCGCGTCGCTCGCGACCAAGGGAGTTAGTTTCAAACGCTGAGTCCGAAATTCGAGCCCTTCCAAGAATCTTCTCCTTCTTACCGGTCGAACAATGATTCTACAGCTGCCGTATAACCTTGCTTACTAGTTATCTTGCATGAGGATAACATGGTGTATATCCTGAGTCAAGTTACGTATATTGACACGAAAAAGTAAACAGATGTATACTAACATTGGAAACACGGTGTTATACTGCAGCTTTATATACTGAGGGAGGATTATCTTGCATACAAAACTGGAGGAGTTTGAAAATGCTCTCAAAAGCCAAGAGTTGGTGAGTGATAGCCACTTACCTTACATGATATGGTGGGTTAAGCATTACTTGGATCTTAATCATCCGGACGAAGCATCTTATTCAGATGCTCTTAGTAAAGAAGGAAAACACGATTGGCAGATCCGACAAGCTTTGGATGCTGTAAAGCTGTATTGGCAATTCTCGACTGATGAGGAAAAGAAGGTTGTTGAATCCGATCAAGTTGATCCATTGGTAACCGTAATCATTAAACTCAGCGTGCGGCACTATGCGCGGAGTACAGTGAAGAGCTATTCCTCATGGTGTAGAAATTTCATTGAATTCTGTTCTTCACGTAAGATGAAACCACAGCAAGATTCTTCATTCATTTTCTATCTATCCTTCCTTGCACTTAAGAAAAATGTAGCCGCATCCACTCAGAATCAGGCTTTCAATGCCATTCTTTTCCTTTTCCGAAATATTTGGAACAGGGAACCGGAGGGGATCGATGCAGTTCGTAGATCCGGAGTCCAGAAGCATGCCACAGTTCACACTCTGCGACACTGTTTTGCAACACATTTGTTGATGTCTGGAGTGAATCCTTTATATTCTCCGGTATGAAAAATATTCTCTGTATGTGTTTCATGAAACACACCGGAAAAGGTGCATTCCAGAAAATTTGAAAGGGGAGCGGTATGTCATCCAGAAAGCAGACGATAATATCTGCTGATGTTCTCTACGACGGCCATAAAAAAGTGGAGAACTGCTCAATTGTTATTGAGGGAAAGAAAATCGTCGATGTAGTTAAGAAAAAGATGAAATCTGATTATCACGGATTCGTGACACCGGGTTTCATTGATGCCCATTCCCACATTGGAATGGACAGAGAAGGGGAACCCTGGACAGAGTCCGAGCTGAATGATACTCTCTGCCAGATCCTGCCGGTTAATGACCCCCTCAACAGTATTTACTTCGATGACAGAGCGTTCAAGGATGCTGTGGATTTCGGAGTGCTCTACAGCTGTGTGGTCCCTGGAAGCGGGAATCTTCTGGGAGGTAAAGCGAAGATCATCAGGAATTTCGAGCCTAACAGGAAAAATGCTGTCATAAAGGACTACGGCTACAAGATGGCCCTTGGGTTCAATCCGCGATCCACTACTGACTGGAAGGGTGACCGCCCCAATACCAGAATGGGAGTTTACGCTCTGCTCGAACAGAAATT
>JAUWSQ010000039.1 GCA_030609965.1 Candidatus Fermentibacterota bacterium | reverse complement strand
GCACTGGTACTCGCAACCGGACACTGGCTGGGAGGGCTCCAAAGAAGGAAATTGAATGTGTTCATCCTTGCTGTTTCCATGCTGCCTGGTCTGATTATCTTTGCGGGTAGAAGAGCAGATGCTTCGTATGATGTATACTCCATAGATGTAAGACCGGCACAGTACATATCCTCTATCGCCTCACCTGAGCAGACTGTTGCGGCAGCCGATATCGGAGCTGTGAAATGGATAACCAACATGGAGATCCTGGATCTTGATGGCCTTGTTACGGCCGAAAGGCTGCCAGGATCAGGCAAAGAGGGCTGGCAATGGATAATGGATAGATCGGATTATCTTCTGGCATTCCCGGAGCAGTACTCAGGCCTGATATCGGAAGCCGGAAATTCACTGGAATTCCTGTCAGGTTTCCGAAGTGACAAAAACGTTATATGCGGCTCCGACTCCGTCGCTATATGGATAATTAACTAACTGGACGCGTATACCTGTTTCAGACTATCTTATCCAATTCAAACTTGAAAAGTACAATCGGAAAGTGACGGCATATGACCGAAGATAAGAGGAGATTACCGAATCCTGGAATTCTGCAGGATAGTGTTCCAAGTGCTGCTAACAGATTCGTTATCATATCTGTTCTCATGATTGCTTTTATCGCAGTCACCGCTTACTTCCATCTGGACCGTAGCGAGGGCATCGGATACACTCACTTTGCCTACATACCCATCATTTTCGCCGGTTTCTGGTGGGGCAGGAAAGCCCTGCTTGTGGCTACTATACTCGGAGTGAATGTGCTTGTTTTCAGCATTGTTGCTGATTGCAATTGTCCCCTCTGGGCGAATACACTTCGTATTCTTTCTTTCATTATTGTAGCCCTGGTTATAGGAGAACTCAGTATTGAGCTGAAGAAAACACACAGAGCACTTCGGGAACGGAGCGAAAGACTCAGAAAAACAAATTCCTCACTAAAGGAATTCGCAAAACTCAGGAAGGCATTCCTTCACATTGCCATACATGATCTGAAATCTCCGGTTTCGGCAACGACAATGCTGCTTCACAGCCTCCAGACGCTCCTTGGAGATTCTCTCACAACCAAACAGGAGCATCTGATTGACAGAATGCATGCAAGACTGGACGAAGCAGCTTCGTTTCTTCGCGATTTTCAGCTTTTCGCCCAGCTGGAGGATCCATCTCAGATAAAGAAGCAGGCAAAGAAGATTGACCTTAACGAACTTATCAATGACGTTGTCAGGGCAAATCAGGATCTGGCGCATCACAAGAAGCATAAGCTGACAGCTGATCTTGAAACCGATCTGCCTGCTGTGGGGGGCGTTGAACGGCTCCTCCGTGAGGTAATTACAAATCTTGTCACAAACGCAATTAAATACACTCCGGAGAACGGCAGTATTGTTGTCCGCAGCAGAACCATGGACAGATGCGTGATATCTGTTGAAGTGGAGGATAACGGTATCGGAATTTCAGAGGATAATCAGAAGAAACTCTTCAGGGAATTCGTAAGGATCAAAAACAACGATGTTGCTGGTCAGAAGGTCAGCGGAATCGGACTGGGGCTTTCGATAGTCAAACGGATAATCGACATGCACGGTGGAAGGGTCTACGTCATCAGCGAACCGGGAAAAGGCAGTATCTTCGGTTTTGACATTAACATCTGCCCCAAAGATGAAGGACCTCTGATAAGACCGGCTCTCAGACTTCCAAAGGACGAAATTCGGGCAAGAGGATACTTTCCAAAATAAAACATACAACAGCAGTCGGCTCATTCATCAGCAGATCCGCGGCAGCTGTTCACCGCTCATCATATCTACAATCCTCTCCGAACCTATACTGCTGGTCATCAACAGGCCAGCGTAGGAATATTTCTCCACGAAACCGATTATCTCAGCTTGATGTCCGTTATCGTGCCGTCTGAGAATTTCCACTGCCTTATCACCATTTTCCCGTGGAAGGATGACTACGAACCTGCCCTCATTGGCTACGTAAAGAGGATCGAAACCAAGTATCTCACATGCACCCAGAACCTCATCGTGAACAGGAATTGAATTCTCGTCTATCCTGATGGAGCAGTCGGTCATTGAGGCTATCTCATTCAATCCGCTGGCAAGACCTCCCCGTGTCAGGTCCCTCATGCAGTGTATATCCAGCCCCTCCCTCAGGAGGTCTCGGACCATGGTATCAAGGGGGGCAAGATCGCTCCGGATTGCTCCCTCCAGCTTTATACCTTCACGAACAGCCATTATAGCTATACCGTGTCTGCCGATATCACCGCTCAGGACCACCGCATCACCTTCGCGTATTCTTGACGGAGAGATTTCAATTCCCTCCCGAATGATGCCTATTCCAGCGGTATTGATATAAATGCCGTCTCCCTTACCTCTATCCACCACCTTTGTATCTCCGGTAACTATCGATACACCCGTTTTCAGGGATGCTTCGGCCATCGAAACGACAATCTTCCAGAGGGTCTCCATAGAGAAACCTTCTTCTATGATGAAACCGGCACTGAGCCACCTTGCATCCGCTCCGCACATGGCAAGATCGTTGACGGTTCCATACACGGAAAGAGCGCCGATATCACCACCGGGAAAGAACAGCGGAGTAATGACATGGGAATCAGTCGCGAAGGCCAGTTTCCCCTCCCCTGCAGAAATAACAGCACCGTCATGTCTCGAATCCAGTATGGGATTAGAGAAAGCCTTCAGTATGACCCTATCGATGAGATCGTTCATCAGCCTTCCGCCGCCACCATGAGCCATAGTAATCTCGGGGTAATCGGAAAGGGGAATCGGGCATGTCATTTCAGTTATTCCGTTGTTATTCATTATTTTTCCCTGGCCAGCCTGTAACGGTAATAAGCTGCGCAGGCACCCTCGGATGAGACCATCGGTGCTCCAAGGGGGTGTTCGGGAGTACATACACTACCAAAAGCAGCACATTCGAGAGGCTTTTTATTCCCCCTGAGAACCTCACCTGCAATGCAGATAGCAGGTTCTTCAACTTCAAGGCTGCTGACTTCGAATTTTTTTCCTGCATCGAATCCAGCGAACCGTTCCCTTAGTATAAATCCGCTGGCGGGGATTCTTCCTATTCCACGCCACTTACGATCTGCTATCTCGAATACACTTCGCATTAAATCAACGGCAGCCCTGTTCCCATCCCTGGAGACGGCCCGCAGATACTGGTTCTCCACATCAGTCCTGCCCTCTTCAAGCTGCGTCAGGCACATGTGAATACCCTCGAGAATATCAAGTGGTTCAAAACCGGTCACAACTATCGGTACACCATATTTTTTCGCGATCGGTTCGTATTCAGAATACCCCATAATGGTGCATACATGCCCGGCAGCAAGAAATCCCTGGATAGCACAGTCCTCACCGGACAGCACAGCCTCAATTGCAGGTGGAACCAGAACATGAGAGACAAGCATTGAGAAATTATCCAGGCCAAGACGTTCAGCCTGAAGCACCGCGGCGGCAGTAACAGGGGCAGTGGTTTCGAAACCAACTGCAAAGAAGACAACCTCCTTATCCGGATTATCGGCAGCGATCCGGATAGCGTCTACAGGGGAATAAACCATTCTCACATCTCCACCGGATGCCTTCACCGCCAGAAGATCACTACGGCTTCCCGGAACCCGCAGCATATCCCCGAATGAACAGAAAATAACATTTTCAAGCCCGGCGATCTCGGCAGCCTGATCAATAAGCTCAATTGGAGTTACACATACAGGACATCCCGGTCCGTGAATTAGAGTTACGGAATCTGGTAGAAGCTGATCAATGCCGTACTTGACAATGGAATGGGTCTGCCCGCCGCAGACTTCCATGATGCTCCAATTCTGCGATACAAGCTTTCTGATGAGCCCTGCATACGCAAGCGCAGATTCTTTGTCCCGGTACTCCGAAACATACTTCAATCTGTATCCGCCCTTTCAGTCAAGTCTGAGATACCGCCACTATCCTCAAGCTCGATCTGACCGAATTCGGATATCTGTCTCAGGTAATCGAATACTTCCGAGGCTTCTTCTTCGTTCAGTTTATTAAGGGCAAAACCGGCATGCACAATAACCCAGTCACCGACCTTTGCATCTTTAATACCGGCAAGTATTACCTCCCTCAGAACACCACCGAAATTGACCTTGCCTGTGATGAAAATAGGATCATCATTTTCAGATATTTCCTCGATCCTTCCGGGAACTCCAAGACACATCAGTATACTCCTGTCATTTTTCTGAATCCATCATAAGTGCTGCCAGTACCTGGCCCGGAGCGATCCCTCCGTCATTCGAAGGGATATTTCTGTGGATGAACGGTTCGCAACCCATTTTTTCGAGTTTATCCAGAACTTTCTGCAGAAGATAAACATTCTGGAAACAGCCGCCGCTGAGGACAATCTTCCTCTCTCCGGCTATTTCAGCTACTGCTGCAATGCTTTCCGCAAGTGCATTGTGGAACTTAGCAGATATAATACCGGTATCCATCCGTTCTGCAGCATCGATGATAATACCTTCAATTAAAGGCGCCCAGTCGATAACCATGGGCTCTCCTTCATGCCTTAGAATCTCGATTGGATAGTATTCCTCAGTTTTATTATCCCCGATCTCGTGCTCAAGGGCCATTGCCGCCTGTCCCTCGAATTCTATGGTCTGATGAAGATCGAGGATCGACGCAACCGCGTCGAAAAGTCTTCCGACACTTGATGTGAGAGGGGAATTAAGCTTCGAGGATATCATCTTTTTCATGATATCCGACTCCTCCGGGGAAAATGAACCTGAAGGAAGGTACTCAAGAGGATCATCGAAGAGTTCTGTGAGAAGGCCGAAGGCCGACCTTCTTGGTTCCTTAACAGCTTTTTCCCCGCCCGGGAGACGGAAGCGCCTCAGATGAGCAATTCGGCTCACGGATCCACCTGTGATATTGAAGAATTCGCCTCCCCATACCGTTCCATCCATACCGTACCCGGTTCCATCCCAGGCAACACCGAGCAGAGGCGGCCTGACTCCACTGTCCAGCATACAGGAATAGATATGGGCAATGTGATGCTGAACCGGAATGCCTCTTATGTGCGATTCTTTTGCCTTCGCGGATGAGATATAATCAGGATGCATATCGTAGGCGATAATATCGGGATGAGCTTCGTAAAGGGCTTCTATGCTGTTCCAGACCTCGTCGAAAGCCTCCAGGGCCTGTACAGTTTCAAGATCCCCGATATGCTGGCTTATAAAGACGTTCTTTCCTATCGATAGAGCCAGTGTATTCTTCAGGTGCGCTCCCGTGGCGAAAATAGATGCACCCTCTTTATCCATGCTCATAGGTAGCGGTGCATAACCCCTTGCCCTCCGGAGAATCATTTCCCTCCCGTTGAAAATCCTGACAATGGAATCATCAACATGACGAGCTATCGGACGGTTATGAACAAGAAGAAGGTCAGCTATATCTTTCAGCCTTTCAAGGGCTTCAATTTCATCGGTGCAGATTGGTTCATCGCTGAGATTACCGCTTGTGGCAATTACAGGCTGTCCGATCTCGTTCATGAGCAGAATATGAAGCGGAGTATACGGCAGCATAACTCCATATTCAGGGTTGGAAGGGGAAACCAGTTCCGAGATATGCATGCGCGAATTCGTCTCATCGTGCTTTTGGAGAAGAACGATGGGCGACCGGGGCGACTGAAGAGATCCTCTTTCCTCGGAGGATAGCATACAGCATTCGGAGATCTGGGAAATCGAAGGGAACATAAGCGCAAACGGCTTCATCTCCCTTCCCTTGCGGGAACGGAGTGTCCGGACAGCTTCATCAGAGCTGGCAAGAGTTATCAGATGAAAGCCGCCAAGCCCTTTAACTGCAAGTATTTTTCCTTCAAGTATCTCAACCGAGGCTCTTCTCAGTGCATCATCCCTCTTCGCCAGTATAACACCTGAGGAATCCCAGAGTTCAAGATGAGGGCCGCATTGGGGGCAGGCATTGGGCTGGGCATGGAATCTTCTGTCATACGGATCTTCGTACTCATTTCTGCACTTGATGCACATTCTGAACCTGGACATTGTCGTTGAAGGCCTGTCGTACGGAATTGCGTTGATTATTGAATATCTCGGGCCGCAGTTGGTGCAGTTCGTGAATGGATAGCGATACCTTCTGTTCGCAGGATCAAGTATCTCAAGCGAGCATTCGTGGCAGGTTGCCAGATCCGGAAGCACGAACGCCTCCTTCTTTCCCCCTTTACTCTTGAGAATCTTAAAGCTCGAGTATCCTGCTGCAAGAAGGGACTTACTGCGAATGTTCTGTATGATGGATACAGAGGGTTTTTCTTTCAGAAGAGCTTCTGCGAATTCCGCAAGAATTTCGGCGTCCCCATCCACTTCAATAACTACGCCCTTCGATGTATTGGATACCCAGCCGGCCAGGCCATAGCGATGAGCCAAACGGTATACGAAGGGTCTGAAACCTACACCCTGAACCGCTCCACTTATCTCAAGCCTCAGTCGCTGCATACCTGACTTCCGTAAAAAAATTTGATCCTTATTGACATATTTAATACAGGTTATATTCTACCATTCTCAAAAGGATTTAACCACAGTGCTTCCTCCCGAACTGAATGGCGGGTTTAGTATGCATGAACTTTCTCTTGCCCACGACATGACCAGGATTATTGGCAGCGCACTGGGCAGGAAAGTACATCTTGATCGCGTCAATATTACTATTGGCCCCCTTTCGGGTATCTCCGCTGAATCCCTGAGATTCTGCTTCACCGAAGTTGCCAGGATCGAAGGGTTCGGAGAACCGGATCTGGTGATCAACCTTACAAAAGCGAAGCTGATCTGTCTTGATTGCGATATTGAGTATGAAGCAAAAGATTTCTATCAGGGCTGTCCGGACTGCGGATCCATAAGCAGGAGAATACTCTCCGGCAGGGAATTTACCGTGGACAGTGTCGAGTTAGAGGAAGGAAACGATTGAAATGTGTGATGAAGTAACCGAACAGAAAGTGGACATAACAACATCCGTCATGAGCAAGAATGACCGCTTCGCAGAGGATAACAGAGAACTTCTCAGCGGAAAAGGTATCTATACATTGAATCTCATCAGCTCACCCGGTGCCGGGAAAACCACGGTACTTGAGTCCATGGCTCGTTTCTTCGGTCCCAGAATGGCTGTAATCGAAGGTGATATACAGACAAGACGGGATGCTGAACGGATAGAAAAGGCTGGCTGTCAGGCCTGGCAGATAGAAACCGGAGGCGCCTGCCATCTTGATGCTCACGCTGTCAATCATGCGCTGGGCCACATGAACCTTGATCCGGATGCACTGGAGCTGCTGGCTATCGAGAATGTTGGAAATCTAATCTGTCCCAGCGGTTACGACCTTGGTGAAGATATGAGAATAGGTCTCCTCTCGGTTCCGGAAGGTGATGACAAGATACTCAAATACCCCAGCCTCTTCAGCAGCATCAACGTACTGGTGATCAACAAGATGGATCTTATTCCCCATCTTGATTTTGATGTGGACAGAGCCATCGAGGAATGCAGAAGCCTCAATCCTGATGTCCTTGTATTCACCGTCTCGGCAAAAACCGGTGAAGGTATGGAGGAATTCTGCGATTTCGTGGAATCCAGCTTCAGCACCACTGCATGAAATATTCTTGACATGACCTATATTCAAACTATATATGGTCTGAGGTGATTGTCATGAGATTGAGTGATTCTATTAAATCAATCAGTTATTTGAAAGCACATGCATCTGAATTGCTACGTGAGATTTCAGATGAACACAAGACTCTGATTATAACCCAGAATGGTGAAGCAAAGGTTATTGTTCAGGATCTGGAATCATATGAGCAAACTCAGGAAAGTCTGGCATTATTGAAGATGCTGGCTCAAAGTTCAAAAAGTAAACGAGAAGGTAACTACAAGATTACGAAGCAATCCTTCAGGAATATTCGTTCTCGAATCAAGAATCTCAAGTGACCTATCATGTAGTAATCATTCACGACGCTGAAGAAGATCTGTTTGATATCTATCGCTATATTCTTGAACATGATTCTGATCGCGTAGCTAACTACGTCCTCAGCAAACTTGAAGAAATATGTATCAGCCTCGATCAGCTTCCAGAACGTGGTCACATCCCTCCAGAATTAAGGCGAATCAGCGTCAGTAATTATCTTGAACTCCATTTCAAACCCTATCGCGTAATTTACGAAATCGAAGGTAAAATAGTATTCGTTCATTGTATTCTTGACGGAAGACGAGATATTCAGGATCTTCTGGAGCGCAGATTGTTACGTTAATTAAATCAGTTTTCAGTATGAATAGAATCTGATCTGCAGTACACGAAAAATACTCTGGATAGACGGGACGCGTACTGACTCTCACCCACCGATACAGAAAAGAGTGAAACAGGATTGGGAAATGCGCTCGAATCCTCATAAGCAAGGTACCATCCGGCCATACGTTCCATCAGATCCCTCTTGCCTGTGAAATGATCGATGTTCGCAATACATGTAATATTCTGCAAATCAAGGTATTCTTCCAATCCCTTATCATTTAGAATAACCTGATATTCGTAGCTGTTGACAAGGCCGTCCAGATTCACGACCCGATGTCTGCAGTAGTAACCGACATATCCGGCATCCCAGGAGCCAACCACTGTTCCATCATCAAGTGTGTTCAGGAAATTCACAGCATTACGCTCAGGTCTGTTCGAATCAGGAATCACGAATGAATAACTCTGCATACGATCATGTGCATACACAATATTGAAACCGATAAGTCCGGTGAAAAGTATCAGTGCAATACCCGATCTGAGTAACCCGTGCCTCATTCGTGACAGTAGAAGAACAAATGAGACAATTACACCATATATCGCCGGAAACCAGTAATAGGTATAGATATCCAGAAGCGAATCGTACATGAAGGAGTAATAGAGTAGAAGAACTGCCGTATAAATGCAGCAAACCGCTACTACTTCTCTGATCGGAGTAGCTGCGGTTCTCAAAAACCACACCACTGCCCAGGCAATTCCAGCGATAGCCACAATGGCTGCAAAAAGAGGAAGCCGTCCTCCAAGTGTAGCAAAACTGATAAAATTTGTTACTCCATGCTGGAATATTCTTAAATCTCCTGTTTCAAACAACTGTCTTAATAACCCACTGCCAGCAGCGGATTTAATGTAGCCCAAAACTGGAAAGAGTCCGCCGAAGAGCGACTTGTTGATCATCATATAGAGTATCAGATAGATCATCACCGGAAGGCCTGTGCGAGCGGCATCACGGTACCTTCTGAGTGTAAGGAAGATAAGACAGATTCCGATGACCAGAGCAAGTGAATCAAGCCTGGCCATACAGGTTACGATAAGAGAAACGGAGAGGAGCCATGTACTGCACGACCCTCGAAGTGAGCGGGAAAAGAGAAGAAGACTGGTCCCGTAGCATAAGGTCAGAAGCCCTGTCTCCATCCCGGAAAGCGCTCCTTTGCTCCAGAACCAGAAATTAAAAAGCCAGAAGAAAGCTCCGGCGATGGAAAGGAGGATCTTCTTCGTATTCTCAAGCAGTATCCTGTAAAGCATAAAACCGCTTGCTGCAAAAAGCAGAGTCTGGAGCATTGTTACAGCCACAGCGGCAAGGTCTCTGCTCCGGGTTATCAGGAATATCGGGACAAGCATGATCTGCCATAATGGATGAAAACCGTTAGTTGCATTCAACCCGTCGAAGGTAAAACCGTTGCCGCTTGCGATATTACGAGCGATTTCCAGATAGTAGTAGCCGTCATCAACAAGCTGAACTCCATAAGTGCTGATAAGAAGGAAAATGGAAACAACAACGGCGATTAACATGATTAGGACTACTGTCTCTCCATTTGAAGATTTTCCCGATTTCTGTCTACTGTCCGGCACTCGAATGCTCACATTGTTCCAATCCGTGAAAAGCTGACCTTTGAACAGCAATAATCGATGAAGTTAATGCTCCGGGGCCAGCATATCGGGCAGTATATCAAGCAGGCGAGCTACTTCAGGAGACAGGGGAGCTCCAAATGCAAGAGTCCCGGGCTGAATGGCAAGCATGACTACCCCGGCTCCTGTCTCCTCCTCCAGCCTCTCCATGACCAGCACCGGTGAGAGACTGTGGGTTGTGAAACCTGTATTTCCCATTATCTCACTTCTGTCAAGCAGTTCAACAGCCCCGGGCTCGCTGTCCAGATGAACTGCATCAACGATAACTACCGTGTCTGGATCAAACCGGGCAACAGGACGTATATAATTCTCCGGAACCGTTCCGGCATCCACCGTGCAGAAACCCTTCCCGGCCAATCTTGCGACCAGTTCGGGGCCGATACCGTCATCCCCCCTGAGGATATTGCCGATACCCATATAAACAATCTTACCCTTTAAGAATAAGAGGAGTCTTTCTTCAAGATTCTGCAGTTGAGTGTTTGTCATAAATGGGGTCGGGTAAATGGGGCCGGGTCTAACATCTAAACATTATTGAATGATGAACTAGTAACAAATGTTTAGATGTTAGACCCGGCCCCAATTTGCTTAGGCCTCTACTCGTAGAGAGATGTTTTGCGCCTGCATTCAGCGCAGAGGATCTTGACCCTGTCGCTGCGGCCATTGTCCTCCAGTACAGCCTGAATGTTGTCATCCGCAAGGCCGAGTTTCCGAAGTCGCGACAGGTAAAGAGTAGGATTTGAGAAGGATAGCTCGCCCAGTTTTTCAGCGATCCAGACAAGATGGTCTTTCGTGCCGATAATAACGCCGCAAACCTCGCAGAGTTGCAGTTCTTTCTCAATGGTCTCGAAAGCCTTGCTGCGATCGAAATATGAGAGCTCCCAGTCGTTGGTCTGTACTATTCCGGTATCACCGGTTTCTCTTATACAGGAATCAACGCAGACTCCGCAGAAAATGCAGTCGTCCGTATGATGGATCATCACTCTTTTCGGAGCGCCTTCTCCTTCAAGGATGTCTTCGTGCGTAATGGCTTCAGAAGGGCAGCATTCCTCGCATGCAAGACATCCGAGGCACCTGTCCTGGTCAAAGACAGGCTGTCCCCTGAAATTGGAGTGGGCTATATGCGGTTCTGCGGGAAACTTCGATGTGTAGGGCCCTTTGACAACCGCTTTGACTGCTTCTACAATTTCTCTGATCTTTGGATATTTCATATTTCCATCCGTAACGAATCGCTTTCGCGGCTCGTTAATCTATTTTTCTCCTTCTTTGTCTTCCGCATAACTGTCCACTACGCTTTTGTCCCAGAGTTTGATACCGGCTCTGTGCGCCCCTCGGGAAATGGCGTGTGCCGCTACAGGTGATGCGAGAACAAGAAATACTATTGCTATCAGAGCTTTAAAACCTGTCGGTGTGAATCCACCGGCCATAAGAAACGTTCCAAAAAGAATGCTGCACGTTCCCAGAGTTACGCACTTCGTAGCAGCCTGCAGCCTGTTGTAGACATCCGGAAGCCTTACAAGTCCCAGGCAGCCGAGAACATCAAATGCAAGCCCTGTTCCAATGAATACCATTCCAATTATATCAATCATCGAAACTTCTTCCCTCCAGGTACTTGGCAAGAGCCAGTGTGCCGATGAAGCTCTGAAGCCCCCAGGCGATGCCTATGTCAATGTACCATGAACGGCCTGTTGCGATGCCAAGTACCGCGCAGAGACCAACGATCAGTATGCCGAAGATATCAATGGCAACTATTCTGTCTGCGGCTGTAGGACCCTTTAGCACCCTGAACAGGATCAGCACAGAGGAGAGTATCAGTATGTATACAACCCTGCCGATGAAACCAATATGCCCGGAGTCCTGCGCAAAAAACATACTTCTGAATGGAAGCACGATAATAAGGATAATAATAGCCAGCAGTACTATTGTGCCGGAAATCCATCTCACTAACTTCATTATTTTACCACATCTTCTTCGAAAATCTTCTTTAACATCGGCTCGAATCTGCTACCGATCTCCCGGAAGGTCGTCTCGGGATCTGAGCCCACGACATTGATCCAGTGTATGTACAGAATGCCGTCGTCCTTATTTATGTCAACCGTAAGTGTACCGGGTGTCAGGGTAATGGAATTCGCCAGAAAAGTGAGACCCGTGTCGGATTTAAGTTCAGTCTTTAGCCTTACAATACCGGGTTTTATTGGCATTGACGGATGAATCACACGGTACGCAACGTCGAAATTAGCCTTTACAAGCTCCCAGATGAAGATCGGAATGTACCAGAACAGGAAATAGAATACCCTTATAGGATTGAAAAGCATATGGGGCCTGGTGACGAACATCGAACCCATAATGGCAGCGACTATCAGTGCTACCACGGCTCCCGCTATGAGATGCTGCGTATCCGGCACCCAGCAGAGAATGCACCATACTGCGAAAGCGAATACGAACATCAGAATTCTGCTCTTCATGTTCTACACCCCCCCGCGCATTCCGGAGATCAGCACCCTGACCGCGGGCTCCAGGAAAGTATCCCTCACTTCGGGAATGAGAAGCAGCCCGCCGAATATGCAGACCAGCGCGAGTAATATCAGTGATATCCGCATTAACAGGGGTACTTCTTTAATATTCGCGAATCTATCTCTGAGGGCACCAAGAAATGCGAATCTTGTTACCTTGAGAATATAGGCAATCGTAACAATGCTCATGAGGACAGCCCAGGCGGCGAGTTTCATGTGACTCGCTTCAACCAGGGCTATTATAATGATCAGTTTACTCCAGAATCCTGCAAACGGAGGAATACCGGCAAGTGACATGGCTCCAACGAGCGTGGACCCGCTTGTTACAGGCAGCTTTCTGGAAAGTCCGCCCATTTCTTTCATATCCCGGGTTCCGGCAGCGTACTCAACGGCTCCGGAATCAAGAAACAGAAGGGATTTGAACATGGAATGGTTGAACAGATGAAAAAGGGCTCCCAATATTCCAAGAGGTGTACCGATACCAAGTCCCACCATAATGTAGCCTACCTGGCTTATGGAGCTGTAGGCAAGCAGTCTTTTCATATCCCACTGCCTGAGTGCAACAAGGGCGCCTACACCCATGGATATGGCTCCCAGTGTCAACAGAATGATCGAGATCTGATGAGGAAATCCGAAGACGGTGAAGAATACCCTTGCTATCGCATACACTCCCAGAGCTTTTATCAGTACACCGGACAGCATTGCCGAAATCGGAGCCGGAGCTGAAGGATGAGCATCGGGAAGCCAGGCATGGAACGGAACCATTGCGGCTTTCAGTCCGAACCCTGTCAGGAGGAGACCGAATACCAGATACATCAAAGCAGGCTGCTCTGAACCGGCCAGAATTCCAGTCATATCAGCCATATTCAGCGTACCTGTATAGCTGTACAGGAATATCACACCCATCAGTATCAGGAGTGAAGCCACACTACCCATAACAGCGTACTTGAATGAGGCTTCAAGCTCACGTTTCTCCGTGCCGAACGCTACAAGCGCATAACTTGCAAGGGAAGCAATCTCAACGAATACAAACAGGTTGAACAGATCACCGGTGATCAGAACACCATTCATACCGGCAAGCATAAGGAGGAACAGGCAGAAGAATTGCCATTTTTCGGTGTATCTGGTCATGTAATTAACTGAGTACACAGCAACGATGAATGCGACAAAATTAATTATCAGCAACATGAATATTGTGAGTCCATCGATAACAAGTTGAATTCCGACTATTTTTCCAAGTACTTCGTTGAAACCGCCCCAGTTACCAATGTTATAGATTATCCTCGGTGTAATCTCCATCTTGAGGAGGAATAGAATGGAAATGATGAAGGTTCCTGCGGAAGCCACAACCCCGAAAATATCGGGAATTCCCTTTATCCTCTTAAGCAGAGCAATCAGGAAAGCCCCCCCAAGTGGGATCGCTACAAAAAGCGGTACTATGCTCTCACTTATCATCCTCTTAACTCCCGCATCCTTGTTATGTCAAAGGTTCCGTATTTACCGTACAGTCTTATTGCAAGTGCGATAAGGAAAGCTGTAGTGGCCAGCCCTATCACAATAGATGTAAGTACAAGAGCGTGTGGAAGCGGATCAACCATCGAATCAGGAAGAATAACCTGAGTTTCGGAGAAGATAGCCGACCTCCCTCCTGCCTTGTAGGCCACAAGAATAAGAAAAAGGTTCCCAGCGTACTCCGCTATTACTACTCCAAGTATGATCTTGATGATGTTCCGTTTTGCGAGTATTGCGTAGACACCGATACTGAAGAGTATCATGCAGAGTACATAGGGCATATACGCATTCATCACTTCTTCTCCGATTCAAATTTCTGAAGGACTATCAAAGTAAGGAAAATACCGAACAGACCGGCACCTACCTTAAGGCTGATGGCGATGTTCTCGAGAGGTATTATCCCCGCACTGACCAGTTGTCCAGCACTTCCATCAGGATGAAGGAAGTTATCGAAGAACCCTCCGTACTTCATTCCTAAGAGAGCCAGCGTAAGGAACATGACAGCTCCCAGTGCCTCGACAACACTGGTTTTCCCCTTCGAGAATATCTTCGCCGAAACACCACCACCGAATGCCAGGTCAAGGTTGATGAAAGCAAGAGCTATGATAACTCCGCCGGCGAATCCGCCTCCGGGCGTTAAATGGCCGTGCAGAATAATATAAATTCCGTAGAGGAGTATCAGACCAACGGTCAATCTGGTGACCGTTTTAACAATTACGGTCATTCCGCGATCGTGTTCTTTACTCATGATTCTCCTGTACATCTTCCTCTTTTTTCTTCCCAACACTTCGCATCACCGTCAATACACCTATTACAGCGGTGAATAGTACAGTAGCCTCTCCAAGCGTATCGTAGGCACGATAATCGAGAATTATTGAAGACACCACATTTATAGCCCCGGTTCCTGTTATGGCGTTCATGGGATAGAACTGTGAAACGGTCATCAGCGGTGCTCCGAACGGAGCAAGGCTATTGAATGTTACAATCGCCGCGACGACGGCAAGTCCAAGAAACAGTATCCCCATGAAAGCTCCGAAGGGTCTGGTTCCGCAGGATTTCAGCGCTATCTCCCGGTGCAGTGTTGCTCTGATAAGCAGAATTACGGCAACTATTTCGACAACAATCTGGGTCAGTGCCACATCCGGTGCCTTCAGAAGAAGGAAAATGATGGATAGTGCAAGCCCTACGATACCAACCGCTATAACGGCTGACAGAAGGTTCTTAACCTCTATCGCTATTACCGCTCCGGCTATCATCAGACCCAGAAGTACATATAATTCAATCATATTCTCAGCCCAATCAGATCAGCACTATGCATAGTACAACAAGACCAATAATAAACCAGAGGAAATATCTGGACAGTATGCCGTTATGCATGAAAGAGAATATTATACCAATACCGGCAACAAACTTCCCGGCAACAACGTACAGGTCAAAGAGTTTCTTCTCCGCCCAGCGGTAGATACTCTTGAGTAGACCCAGCTCCATGATGGTCTTGTAGAAATTCACGCCGGATACCCTCATGTCCGGATTCTCTTCCAGAGTTTCACCACCCACAAAAGGTGCCACTACTCTGGCTTTCTTCAGGGTTCCAGCCAGGTATATGAGATAACCGATTACCAGTCCAGCAATAAGCATAAGAGTCGCGGTTCCGGACTGCCAGATACCTGGTGAATCAATCGTTCCTCTTATTTCAGGACGGAAAAGTTGAGCAAACGGAATCTTCCAGGCAAAAATGCCAATTCCCACACACAGGGTGGACAGGACAACAAGGGGGATAGCGGTAGATAAACCTGTACGCTTTCCTTTCTTTTCAGCAAGAATTTTCTTCACACCTTCAGAAGGCTGTCCAAGGAAGACCGCATGGATAAGTTTCATGAAACTGGCAAGAGTCAGGGCGCTGCCCAGCATGGCAGCAATGAGCCAGAGAACCCATAACGAGTCACCAGATGTTATAACACCTTGATAAACAAGCCATTTTGAAGCAAACCCGTTCATTGGGGGTACTCCTGAAATCGCCAGAGAAGCTATAAGGAATGTCACAAATACAAGAGGAATCGCTTTAACAAGTCCGCCCATCTTTGCCAGATTTCCGGTACCGGCTTTCCTTTCAGCGGCTCCTCCTGCAAGGAAAAGACACGATTTGTAGATGGAGTGGTTGAACATATGGAAAAGACCGCCGGCTATTCCTATGGGATTTCCGGTACCAATTCCCAGAACCATGTATCCAACCTGGCTTACCGCATGATAACCAAGCAGTCTTTTCAGGTCATGCTGGATAAGGGCCATCATAACTGCGGCAACAATCGTGATGCTGCCGATAGCCATTAACACCGTGTTCATTGTCGGGGTCATCTGGAATACATCAAGGGTAACTCTTGCAAGTAAATAGATTCCAAGGAGTTTGTCCAGCGAAGCCGGGAGAAAAGCAGTTACCGGAGTTGGTGCGTTCTCAGCAGTATCTGGAACCCATGTATGGAATGGCATGGCTCCCGCTTTAGCAAATGCTGCCGAAGCAAAACAGAGGTACGCGATAATTGATGCTGTTCCCGCAAGTGGTATGCCCGATCTGGTAATCGGCATAGTAAGAAGACCCTGAAATCCTGAAGAACCTGCAGTAATTTTCCATATAAGAACAATACCGAAAAGCAGCAGTACATCAGTAGCACCCACGATTATCAGTGCTTTCCTGGCAGCGGCAGGAGTGCCTTCCTTGCGCCCGAAGGCTATCATCAGGTAAAGAAGAAGCCCAAGCAATCCCCAGAATATCAGAAGAATCAGAAAACTGGCAGCGAACAGCACACCAAGGGTGCTTGCATATGTTGCGATGGTGTAAATGTAATAGCGCCATACACCCTTGCGACCTTTCATGTGCTTCAGAGAATATATTACGATCAGAACAAAGAATAGCGAAGCAAATGCTGCACAGAGAAGTGACAAAGGATTACTTGCGAAAAAGCCGTTCGGGTTCTTAAGGGCGTCTATTATCAGATTAAAACTCATTTGCCCCCCATCCTCTGTCTTATCTTCTCGGTCTTTTCGCGGCTGAGCCTGATAAGATCCTGTCCATTGTAGAGCATTCTGCCCTTATCATCTTTTACAGCTATTCTTTCAGTGCAGCAGTAGCATGGATCAATAGCGGCAAGGATTATAGTTGCATCGGATATCGTCTGACCCTTCACGGTTGCCTTGTAAGTGGGAAAATTCATGAACGTCGGGGCACGCACCTTGTGACGCATGGGTCTGTTCGTTCCATCGCTTTTAACGTAGTGGAAAGTCTCGCCTCTCGGGGCTTCTATGTGGCCTATCCCCTCACCTGGAGGAACATCCTTTATCTTTGCGTCTATCTCGCCGTCAGGGAGATTATTGAGACAGTATTTCAATATCTTTATCGTTTCGAACATTTCAAGTATTCGAACAACAGCTTTATCGAAGACATCACCGTTTTTGGTTACGATCATGTCCCATTCCATCTCCTGGTATGCGCCGTAGGGGGAATCCTTCCTGACATCACGGGCTACTCCTGAGGCTCTGGATGTGGGACCCAGCGCACTGAAGTCAATGGCATCCTGATAACTCATGATGCCTACACCCTTGAGTCTTGCATGGAGGACAGGGTCGTCCAGGACAGCCTTCTTAAGCATTACAAGAGTAGGCACAATAGAATCTATCTTGCTAATGCATATGGGAATATCTTCGGATCTGATATCTCTGCGAACACCACCGGGCTTAAACATGGCGTAATTGTTACGGTTGCCGGAGAGTATCTCCATGACATCGAGTATTTCCTCGCGGAGTTTCCAGGCCCACATATAAACTGTGTTATAACCCAGGAAATGACCGGCAAGACCCAGCCAGAGAAGATGAGAATGAAGTCTCTCCCCCTCTGCGATGATCGTTCTGATGTATTTTGATCTCATGGATACTTCCATGGGAAAGATATCTTCAACAGCTCTTGTATATGCGAAGGGATGGCTTGTGGAACAGATGCCGCAGATCCGTTCGACTACGAATGTGCTGTTCTCGAAGGTTTTCATCTCGGATAGTTTCTCAATGCCCCTGTGGTTGTATCCAATCCTTACATCAATATCAACGACAGTCTCACCCTCAACTGTAAGTGTGAAGAACTCCGGCTCCTCCTGAAGAGGATGGTACGGGCCAATAGGTATTATCGTTTTACCCATTATACCCCCCTTGTTCTGTCTGCTGTTATATCCCACTCCTCGTAATCCTGTCTTAGCGGACACACTCCCTCGGGCCAGTTGTCAGACAGGAGAAGCCTCCTGGGATCGGGATGGCCGATAAAGGTAATACCAAGAAGTTCGCTCATCTCTCTCTCTATCCAGTTAAACGCCTCTATTTCCTTTGCAAGAGATTCAATCTCAGGCTTCTCTCTATCAAGGAAAACCCGCAATGAGATAAGTAGATTTATATCCTCAACAATAAAATGGTACAGGATCTCTATTTTAGGAGGCATGTCAGTGGCTGTGGCGATATTGAACCTGGCGCCTACATTTCTGAACAGATAGTTTCCGATTCTCACGATAGATTCGGGTGTAATATTTACATATACCCTTGTATTGGATTTGTCCTCCAGATCAAGAATATCCGCATGGAAACGGCTGGTGAAATCCAGAAGTAATTCTTGTCTTATCATAGGGTGCTGCCAACTTTCTCAATCAGTTTTACCGCCCCTGCGATAATCGCTTCCGGTTTTGGCGGGCAACCGGGTATGTAAACGTCGACTGGTATTATCTTATCGAGCGGAACCGGGCAGTTGTAACTGTCCTTGAAGATCCCCCTGGAACCGGCACATGTTCCTATAGCAACAACCAGGCAAGGTTTCGGAACCTGCTCGAAAAGCTCTTTCATCCGCTCGACAGACATCCTGTTGCATGATCCACTTACAAGAAGAACATCCGCATGCTTGATACTGCCTACCAGAAGCATGCCGAAACGTTCGATATCGAATCTGGGAGTAAGACAGTCCAGTGTTTCAATATCACAGTTGTTACAACTGCCAGTGGACAGATGAAAAACCCATGGCGATTTCAGCAGTGCTTTTAGTTTGAGGCTCATTACAGTTGCAGCCTTACCCTTCTATAAACCTTTTGATGCCAGTATAACGGCAACAATAGCTATCAATGTCATCGGGCCCCAGAAAAACCTTACAGCCTGATCTATCCGTACCCTGGGGTTTGTATTACGGATAACCGTGATTATTGCTACAATTCCTACGTATTCAAGGATAGTCCATAGGATATTAATCCCATTAAATCTCAATCCGCCGAAGAAGAGGATAATCAGGAAGAAAGGCAGTGTGAAGAAAAGCATATTCTTCATGAGCTTGAATATGGCAAGCCCGGGGCCGGAATATTCTACAATAGGGCCTTCCACTATTTCTGTTTCGGCTTCCGGGATATCAAAGGGAACCAGAGCAAGCTTAGCCTGAACACAGAGAATGGCGACAATCAGAGCCAGTATACCGGAAATATTACCGGCAAATACTCCCCCTGCCTGGCTGTCGATGATGACACTCAGACGAATGGAATGTGAATTGATCACCGGAACAAGTGCCGCAAGAATAAATGGAAGCTCGTAAGCAATAACAAGCTTCATCTCCCTTGAGGCTCCGAGACTGGCAAGGGGGTTTCTTGAGGCGAATCCACCTAGAATAATGCTGAGAGAAGGAATTGCGAGAAGGTAGATCGCTACAATCCAGTCCCCCATGAAACCCTCGGAAAAGAACTGATTGACCCAGAAGAGAGTCGCAACCGCTATCACACCTGAGATCCCGATAACCGGAGCAATAAGAAAAGTTACCTTGGATGCCCCCGCCGGTATCACGGTTTCCTTGCCCAGAAGCTTCACTATATCGTAGACAGGCTGAAGGAAAGGAGGACCGACTCTGTACTGAACCCTTGCTGTTACTTTTCTGTCTATCCAGCTTGTAATAAGACCCAGTATCGCGGTAGCTGCAAAACCGAACACAAGCAGGTAGACAAATGTCATGAGTTGCTCCTGTCCCAGTGAGTGGAGTGAACAGCCAGGCGGTTGCCCAGCTCGAATACGTTCTCTCCTTCAACTTTCCCTTTGACTGTTGACAGGGCGCCGTAAGGACAGGTTGGAATGCAGGTATAATTTCCTCTGTCTTCGCAGTAATCACAGATATTGGCCAGATACGGTACAATTTCAGGATATATGGTTCCGTATGGACAGGCGTGTGAGCAGGAACGGCAGTTAACGCAAAGTGCCGTATGCCTGACAAGCATATCTCCGCCTTCCAGTTTCTCAAGAGCGTCTCTGGGGCAGGAGTTTACACAATGCGGTTCTTCGCACTGTCTGCAGATAAGGGCGTAGGTTGCAAGTTCGATAAGAGAAATAATTCCGTTGTTTATATGATGGTAGAAGTAACTGCACTCTATGACACATTTCTCGCACTGTTCGGAATTGCATATGTCCAGATCAATGAAAAGCTTTTTCCCGCCTTTCTTCTTCGCAATAGAGTCGATTCTACCATGAAGCTGATCAAAAGTTGTTTTGTTCATCTCCATAGTACCCTACTCCCAGATTCCGGGGTATTCCCGGATCATATCGTAAGTGAAAACTGGACCGTCCTTGCAGCAGTAATAAGGACCTATCCTGCAATGTCCGCATTTGCCGAAACCACAGGACATGTTTTTCTCCATTGAGAGATAGATGTTGCTGTCCTTCACTCCGAGTTCCTGCAGCTTGAATGTTGCGAACTTCATCATTATGGGCGGACCGCACACAATAGCTTTTGCCAGGTCAAAATTCACATCAATATCATCCATTATCGTAGTGACAACTCCTACCGGACCTTTCCATGACTTGTCACCCTCGTCAACGGTAAGTTTCATATCGACGTCATCCCGTTTCATCCACTTCTCAAGCTCCTTGCGGAAGAGAAATTCCTTGGGGTTTCTGCATCCGCCTCTGTAAACAAGTTTGGAAAGATTATCTCTCATGTGGAAAAGACTGTACATAAGAGTACGGACAGGCGCGAGTCCCACACCGCCGCCTATGACCAGAACATCCTGACCTATGAATTTCGTGAGTGGATACCCCTTTCCCAGCGGTCCCCTCAGGCCAACTGTATCACCAGGTTTCAGTTCGTGTATGGCATCGGTAACTTTGCCGACTTTAACAATGGTAATCTCCATCGTGTCTTTGATCTGTGAATCTGATGATGGAGTGAACGGAGCTTCACCCGACCCGGGAACTGAAAACTCCATGAACTGCCCTGGCTTGAAAGTGAGTTCTTCCTTGGGTTTCAGAAGGAATGTTTTTATTGAAGGTGTTTCGGTAGTTACCTTCATGACCTCTGCTTCGATGGAGCGGTATGGATTCTTCATCATACTTCCAGCCTTGCCAGAACTTCTCTTATATCTATCTTTCCCGGACATGCGGCTACGCATCTGCCGCATCCGGTACAACCTATCTCTTTGAGTACTTCGGGGAAGTAATTGAACTTCTTATCGAATCTGTTTCTGAACCTCATCCATAATCTGTCCCTCGGATTTTCTCCTCCGGCTACTCTGGCGAAATCGTGTATCATGCATGAATCCCATATTCTGTACCTTGCGAGCCTGCCATCGGATTTCTGATCGTACAGCAGGTAGCAGTGACATGTGGGACAAATGGTATTGCAGGCTCCGCATTCCACGCAGTCTTCCGAAACATCTTTCCAGATATCCGTTTCATAATGCTTTTTTACAACCCGCTTCAGTCTGTCAGCGACGGGAATTCTCTTCTCCTTAGCACTCTTCATAACATCGGATTTTACAGTGCTTCTATTCTGCTTGATAACTCCTACCTGAGCTTTGGTCGCTTCGGTGAACAGGTTCTTATTACTCTCAACAAGATCGCTGCCTTTATCGCTTCCAGTATTAACTACGAAACCGTCATCAACTGGAGACAGGTTAATATCAAAATCGGATTCAGGCCAGGGATTGATATCTACCGCTGTACAGAAGCATGTTTCACCGTAACCTGTGCAGTCAGCTGAGATAATCAGCCCTTTTTCTCTTGCTTTCATGTAAGTCGGGTCTCCGAACTCATCGTCTATGAAAACGAAATCAAGTATTTTGAAACCTTTCAGGTCACACGCCTTTGCTCCGACAATACATGGTGGTTTATCATCACGCAGAATATCCGGCTTGAAATCCTCAGCAACTTTTTCGCGACCAAGAAAATAGAATGACTTGAGAGGATCGAATGATCTGATTTCACCAATTTCATAATTGGTATCCGACTTGCCCAGAAGCGAATAGCCGATCCCGCCACCCATGCTGCGGGGAACGTACACTCTGTACTCCCCCCTGAGGGATTCAAGAAATTGATCAAAATTACCCCGTTTGATGAAAAGCATTGCAAAGAAATAGAGACGAGAAACAGCTTTGTCAAGGGGTTTGAACGAGCAAAATACAGTCATCCTTTTAACTATATTTATGATACTATCAGACAAGTAGTTACAATTTGAACAATCAATATTTAGTACGTTGTTTTCTGCGTTTAATTATACACGCATTTTCTCCAGCGTTGATATTCATACCAGATTGACCGGATTTTTTTCCATCTGATTAAAATTTCTCATATCCCGGGTAAAGATCAGTATTCTTTGCAAAACGTGCAAATTCAGAAGCAGATATCAGATTTCCTGTAAACATAACCTCTGCGTTTACCGGCAGCTGTCTAACATTACCGCAAACCGCCACCTGAAGCCAGATCAAGAAGAGATGCAGGTTCAGTGTTTTCAATCATCCTCATGAAGATATTGAATGGATTTCACCGTTCCAGATTCTGATATTCTCCGTTTCCAGTTCTGATTTTCAGTCCGGGCATCCAAGGTATTCCAGAGCCTTGATTCTCATATCTTCTCCTGTCATGAAAAATATGTGTTTTCGTAACGCCCTTATTATCTATTATTTACACAATTTATCAATCGTTGACAGTGCTCAGCTTACACTCTATATAGATATAGTAGAATGATGAGTGTAAATTTGAATCCCAGACTATACACCATACTTTATGTTATTGATATATTAGTATATACAGAACGGAGTAGGTAATGGTTAGAAGTATTCTATTAGTATTCATTCTGTCCCTCGCTCTTATTTCTATACCTGCAGCTTACGGAAACGGATACGACGATTACCCTCCCGATCTCACCTGGTCACCTGTCGATGATATGCTTGTGGCAGCCTTTAATGACAGGCTTGTTATATGGACACCAGATGAAGGGCAGGTAACAGTTGCATATGGTGAGGCGGCATCTCCAGCTTTCACTCCAGACGGCTCCTGGGTAGCCTTTGTTCTGGATGGAAGTGTACTGTACTTCCATGTGGACAATCCTCAAACCTGCAGGCAACCTGTTCACATAGGTGAGGCTGTGGCCTGTACATTTGATCCACTGGGGAATTACCGTGATCCGGTTCTCTGTTTTACCACGTATTTTCTGGGAAGTGATATTTTCGTATCCAGTCTTTTCTCTTCTGATGCCTACCTGCTCCTGCCTGAGTATTCGGAAGCCAGGGTCAACGCACCTGTGATATCACCCGATGGCAGCAATATCGTCTGCGTGAATTTCGCCATGAATCCAACATGGTACGAGGAACTCTATATTATTGGCTCGTCTGCACCTTTGGGAAGGCGGGCAAGAACTGATACAACTTTCAATAACGAGCGGGAATGGCATGAATCGAATCCTGTCTGGATAACCGATAAGGTTCTGCTTTTCCAGATAGGCGGATGGGGAGAATGGGAACTGAGGTTTCTCAACATAGAATCAGGCATCGACAAATTCTTTCTTGATAACGCCAGTCAGGTTTCGGCAGTCCTTGATGGACAGTTGCTGGCATTCTGCAGAAAAGATCCTTTTCCGCTGGCGGACTTCGGGCGTTCCTGGGAAAATCCAATCACGGTTTGGATAATGGACATGGAGTCCGATTATCTCACTCAGGCATCCGGTGCGGGTGAATGGGCAACTCAGCCGGTCCTGTCACCAGACGGCAATTATCTTGCATGGATAGAACTCGTACCGGGCGGTGAAGTTCTGAGAGTATTCTCTACCGAAGAGTTTATCTAGGAAGAGGGGCCGGAAGAGGGGCCGGGCGTCACTTCTGGTTCCTTCAATCAGGTAAGTGACCAGAAGTGACGTCCGGCCCCAAATACAGCGCCTTATAAATCATATAGGCATGATGGACATTCTGAGTATAGCTCTTCGTCTCATTGTAGGTGATCAGCGCGAAGAATTCGTCGGGTTCCATATCCTGTGCGCCCCAGTGAACTGCATTGTGAGGCCCCCCATTGTATGCTGCAGCGGTGAATACAGGGTCACCTCCCAGATCCGTATTCACTCCTGAGATGTAACTGATTCCGTATTCTATGGAAACTGCAGGGTCGTAAAGTCTGTCAGGTGAATAATCGTTCCATCCTTGTTCAATTGCAACATATTCAGATGTGCTTGGGATCATCTGGATAAGACCTCTGGCGCCGGCAACCGAGTAGCAGGTCGGCTGGAACATGCTTTCATTCCTTATTATCGCCCATGCGAAGAGGGAATCCAGTCCGTATTTCTCCCCCGCCGGGACAACAAGCTCCGGCCATGCCATCTGGTAGCGCAGCATCCAGAGCTCCCTTGGTCTATCGCTGTTTGTGCCCGACAGATCCCACATGTTGTAACCCGATATAGGTCTTCGTTCCCATACGTTGTGTTCAAGATAGAAAGGAGCAAGGTAATCGGGTCCGCCGACAATCTCTTCCGCCTTCCTGAACTCCCCATCGGCGAAATATCTCAGCCCGGCATCCTGGAGAAACAACCCTCTAAGTGCAGCTTCAGGCGGTCTGGCCGGAGAGTGTCCATGTCTTGTCATCCATTCATCCAGGGGTTCTTCGGTGAATTCAGGTTCCCAGGCCGGTTGCCCCAGAAGCTCTCTTGCAAAAAAGGCAGGAAGGCTTGTGGGAGCAGTCTGGATCAGGTTCTCAAGTATAACCTTACCCACCTGGTTACCTTCGGTAAAGAGGAGTTTGCCAAGCCAGTACTTTGCGGATGACAGGTATACACTGCCTGGCCATCTTGAAATGAAAACCTCAAGTTCGAGTAAAGCATCGGGAATTCTTCCGGACTTGAGGAGCGAAAAGCAGAGATAGAAATGCGCGTCATCCGCTGTAACAT
>JAUWSQ010000022.1 GCA_030609965.1 Candidatus Fermentibacterota bacterium | reverse complement strand
CGATCAGTACACGCTGCGGATATAGATGGTGATGGTGATTTTGATGTGGTCTGCGCTACCTGGGAAGAAAAACAGGTAAGCTGGTTCGAGAATCTTGACGGTTCCTGCACAAGCTGGGAAGAACATATCCTGCTTTCGAACTCTGAATACCCCCGCGGAGTACATGCTGCTGATGTAACCGATGACGGTTTTGTTGATATTCTTGTAGCAGTATATGAGGACAATCAGCTGTTCCTTTACCAAAACCTGGATGGAACAGGCACAGAGTGGGCAGTATACCTTCTCAAGTCTGGCTGGTGGTTTGAAGATGTTGACGTTGCCGATTTCAACGATGACGGATTTATCGATATTCTTGCCGGAGCAACCGGTGGTGCTGAGGTATCCTGGCATGAGATATCAGGTTATTCGTCCGGTTGGCTGGAATCCTCCATACTCGATGTTGTTGGTTACCCACACTGGGACAGTATAGGCTGGACAGCTACGGAACCGGCGGGAACTGATCTGTTCTTCCAGATGAAGAGTTCAAACGACTGGGAGAACATGGGCATCTGGTGCGATACCATATTCGAACCGGGTAGTCTTGTCGGTTACATTGACAGTACACACAGGTACATTCAGTACAGGGTGGGCATGACCACTGAGAGCCGTTTCGGAACACCTGTTCTTGATGAGGTGCGTTTCTACTGGAGCAGCATGGGGATCGAAGGTGGTTCTAGTGGTGAAGAATTTCTAATCATCGCGGTTCCCAACCCTTCTGCTGGAGGAGTATCCATTGTGGTTCCCACTTTATATGCTGAGGATGTTGAACTTTTTGTTTACGATCTTTCAGGTAAGGTTGTTCGAGTACTGTCTGAGCGGAATGGAAGTACCTTCATCTGGGATGGCTGTGATTCATCCGGGCATGAAGCTCCCACCGGAACTTACATCATTCGAGGTGTAATTGAAGAGATGTCAGCTACAGTGAGGTTCGTGAAGCTGTGACTTAACGATCAATAAATAAAGATGTGAATTCACTAGTATCCCAATACTGCACTTTGTCAATTCCATATAGTGCTGATTAACAGTAATATGAAGATAATATAACTTCTATCTGGTTGTCACCCAATGTCTTACAATTGATCGTCAGCGATGCATTTGACATAATCCACAATTTCTCTGCATTTTTCTTTATTTGTGTAATCCACAGGGTTTGCATAGCATGCGAGCATACCGATTTCATCTGGTGTTCTTTTTTTCTCTGGCTTTAATAATATCGACCATTTAAAAAGGGACATCAATACTTTATTTATGAAATTGAGCCTGGAAAAGTCGAATCCTCCCCTTAAGTAAAATACCTTAACCTGCTTTTGTTCCTCGGGTGTAAAGTTTTTTTCTCTGATCTCGTCCAGTATTTTTTCTTTGTACGGAGAGGCTCCTGTTGCGAATATGACAAGATTCTTTCCGGTCAATTTGCGCCAATTGTTCTTTATAATTTTAATTCCCGTAATACCTGCTGCATGAAGACTGCCGCCGTAAATGACAGTATCATATTTAAGCAATTTCTCTATTGTTGCATCCTTGACACTGAGAATATCACAGTTCAGATCGTCTGCGATCCATTCCGCATATTTTCTGGTAAATCCGGTAATTGAACTGTACACAACTACTGATTTCATAATTACTCTTTTCTAATAGGGACGGAGGTAATTAGATTTCTTAATTACCTCCGTCCCTATTTACCGTCCCTGATTAAACTCAGTATTTCGCTGAACACACCGGATGAAACCATTTCCGCAACAGCTTCGATATCTTCGACGAACTGCCTGTCCTCACCCAGCGGTTCAACCTTATCACGGATAGCTTTGTAGATTCTGCACGTTCCGCGGCCATGTCTGCCCCGGTGTATGAACTCCGCGGCCTGGGCCGCACAGACAAGCTCTGTAGCGATTACATGGGTTGAATTCTCAAGTACGCTCAGAGCCTGGTAAGCAGCCGTAGTGCCCATGGATACATGATCTTCCTGTGAGCCGCTCACAGGGATACTGTCCACGCTTGCAGGATGTGCCAGAACTTTGTTCTCGCTTACGAGGGCGGCGGCGGTGTACTGAGCTATCATGAAACCGGAGTTAATTCCTGGATCGGGAGAAAGGAAAGCGGGTAACCCGCTGAGATCCGGATTAAGGAGCCTTTCGATCCGCCTTTCGGATATGTCAGCAAGCTCAGCAACGCAAAGGGACAGGTGATCTGCAGCAAAGGCTACAGGCTGCCCGTGAAAATTACCGCCGCTCACAAAGGTGCCGTCTTCCATCAGAAGGGGGTTATCGGTTACCGACGAAAGCTCCACCGACAGGACCGACTCAATGTAGCGCAGGGCATCTCTGGTTGCTCCGTGAACCTGGGGAACACACCTGAGCGAGTAAGCATCCTGAACCTTTTCGCAGGCTTTATGCGACAGCAGGATCTCACTGTCCTGGATGAGAGACCGAAGATTTTCTGCGGTTTCGATTGCGCCCCTGTGAGGTCTGAGGTTTATCAGTTCCCTGCCCAAAGGCAGCGTTGTGCCCAGCAGCACTTCAAGAGACATCGCTGCTGCTGCATCCGCGGCATCCGCCAATCTGCATGCTTCGATGTACGCCAGTGATGTAACGGCTGTCATTGTCTGGGTACCGTTAATAAGGGCAAGCCCCTCCTTGGCTCCAAGCGAAACAGGCTTTAATCCAATCCTGTTGAGGGCCTGGGCCCCTGTAATAATTTCACCTGAATCCACACACTTGCCCTCCCCTATCAGCGGGAGGCTCAGATGAGCAAGGGGGGCAAGGTCACCGGATGCACCGAGAGATCCTTTGATGGGAACTGCCGGATAAATATCGCTGCCCAGGATTGCAAGCATCTGATCAAGTGTCTGCTCGCGAATGCCGGATCTTCCCCTGGCCAGAGATGCTATCCTCAGGAACATCATCACTCTTGTAACGGATCTTGAACAGATCGGACCGGTACCGCAGGCATGGCTGAGCAACAGGTTCTTCTGCAGAAGATCCAGTTTGTCTGAACTCACGATTGAATTGGCAAGCCTTCCGAACCCGGTATTTACTCCGTAGACAGGCTTACCGCTGCTAACTACTTCTTCAGTCCTTTCTCGCGATTTCCTTACAGCAAGCCTGGCATCTTCCGATAATGCAGCAGAGGCGCCTTCGGTAATTCTCAGTACCTGCTCCAGATCTGTTCCTTCTGTTCCAATAGTAACCCTGTCCATA
Source organism: Candidatus Fermentibacterota bacterium (assembly GCA_030609965.1). GTDB lineage: Bacteria > Fermentibacterota > Fermentibacteria > Fermentibacterales > JCC-6 > Aegiribacteria. Next base: position 38,398 of record JAUWSQ010000022.1, on the reverse strand, counting down.
CAATCTCCGTCAACTAAGGAAAGATTCATTCAATTCAACCCGCTGAATATACAGCTTTTCCCGTAAAATAATACAAGCCGTACCCTGGAATGTGTCATTCTGACTCATGAATACCCGATGGGACTTCTTCACCTGCTGCGCCCGATAGCAGATATACCCATATAACACTGTGCTGTAAGTCATTCTACTATTCATATCAGGTTGGCCCGGCAGTTGGCATTTACCTTGCTTTAGCTAAGACTGCGAAATTTTGAAATGTCCATTAACCTAACTTAGAATGGGAGAAAACACATGGGTGAAAATGCAATTCGCCCGCTCTTCGACCGTGTACTGATCAAACGGGAAGAGCCGAAAGAAACAGTAAAAGGTGGTATTGTTATCCCCGATACCGCAAAGGAAAAACCCCTTGAGGGTATCGTTGAAGCTGTCGGACAGGGTAAAAGAAATGAAAATGGAGACGGCTTCCTGGTTCCTCTTGTTAAAAAGGGAGATCGCGTTCTTATAGGTAAGTACTCCGGTACGGAAGTTAAAGTACTGGATGATGAATATGTTATTGTGCGCGAGGATGATATCCTTGCCATACTGAACAGGTAACCAGGAGGTTATAAGGTATGCCAGCCAAAGAACTTAAGTTCGATCAGGAAGCAAGGCACGCCATTCTTTCCGGGGTTGAGAAGCTTTCCAGGGCCGTCAAGGTAACACTTGGTCCCAAAGGACGGAACGTTCTCCTCGAGAAAAAGTGGGGAAGCCCGACCATAACAAAAGATGGTGTAACAGTTGCGAAAGAAATCGAACTTCCAGACAAATTTGAGAATGTCGGCGCCCAGCTGATCCGTGAAGTTGCAAGCAAAACAAGTGATGTCGCCGGAGACGGTACAACAACCGCAACACTTCTTGCAGAAGCTATTTATCGCGAGGGGCTTAAGAATGTCACCGCAGGTGCTAACCCGATGTCCCTCAAGAGAGGTATAGATGCGGCAGTAAAAGCGGTAGTTGAAGAACTCAAAACGCTTTCCCGCGATGTTTCCGGTAAGGAAAACATAAAGCAGGTAGCTGCGATATCAGCAAATAATGATGATATGATCGGTGACATTATCGCCGATGCCATGGACAAGGCCGGAAAAGACGGCACCATTTCCGTTGAGGAAGCCAAATCAATGGAGACAACCCTCGATGTTGTTGAGGGAATGCAGTTCGACAGAGGATATCTTTCCCCATACTTCGTTACAGACCCTGAGAATATGGAAGTTGTCCTTGATAAGCCTTACATCCTTATTCATGAAAAGAAAATCTCCAGCATGAAGGATCTCCTTCCCATTCTGGAAAAGGTTGCACAGCTCAGCAAGCCTCTTCTTATCATAGCTGAGGACATCGAGGGTGAAGCCCTCGCAACACTGGTTGTGAACAAGATGAGGGGAATGCTCCAGGTAGCTGCCGTGAAGGCACCCGGATACGGAGACCGCCGCAAGGCGATGCTCGGTGATATCGCCATTCTCACCGGAGGAAGGGCAATAACCGAGGATCTCGGTATCAAGCTTGAGAACATCACACTTGATGATCTTGGATCCGCCGCCAGTATCCGCATTGACAAGGACAACACTATCGTCATCGACGGTGGTGGTGAAACCGCCGACATCCAGGGCAGGATTGGACAGATCCGCAAGCAGATTGAAGATACAACCTCCGATTACGACAAGGAAAAACTGCAGGAACGCCTCGCCAAGCTCGCAGGCGGAGTAGCTAGAATCAATGTCGGCGCCGCAACCGAGACGGAAATGAAGGAGAAGAAGGCCAGAGTCGAAGATGCTCTTCATGCTACCCGTGCCGCCGCTGAAGAGGGAATCGTTCCAGGTGGTGGAACAGCCCTTATCCGCTGCGAGAAGGTTCTTGAAGGTCTTAAGCTTAAGGGTGACCAGGCTGTAGGCGTGGATATCGTTAAAAAAGCTCTTTCCGAACCCCTGCGGCAGCTTGCCCTGAACGCAGGACTCGAAGGCGCAATAGTTGTTGAGAAGGTCAGAGGCCTCGAGAAGAACATGGGTCTTAACGTTCAGACCGTCGAATACGGAGACATGTTCGAATTGGGCATAGTTGATCCGACTATGGTTACAAGAACAGCTCTTCAGAACGCATCGAGTATCTCAAGCCTTCTGCTGACAACCGAGTGTGTGATTACTGAAATACCCGAGCCCGAACCCCCAGCTCCTGCCGGTGGCGGCGGAATGGGTGGAATGGGCGGAATGTACTAGAAATAGAAACTTCCTGTCCGCTATAGAAGAAACCCCGGGCAAATGCCCGGGGTTTCTCTCAAATAGGGACGGAGGGGTAAATAGGGACGGAGGTAATTAAGAAATCTAATTACCTCCGTCCCTATTTACCCTATTTTATTTACCCTATTTACTACTCTGGTGGAACAAGGTTAAGTGTAACACCGGTAGGAATATTATCTATCTGTTCACTTGATGATCCGAAGTTCAGTGATTGCACAGCGGCCTGCACCGAAGCTGTCAGGGATGAAAGATTGCCAGGAGCTGAGACACTTACTCCAACAACGGAGCCACCCGGTGTTATCGAGAAACTGACGCTGATGGTACCAGCTGCAGTGGGATTACTTCGCAGAAGATCTTCGTACGCACGCTTGATCCGCATTATGATCATGTTTGTCTTCCGCCGGATATCATTCATGGTTCGTCCCTGAACACCAATCTCCGAACTCGATGAATGCGCAGAGAAGGAAACATCTGCTGCTCTGTGAACAGCCTCTACTTCACTTGAGGATACTCCCTCTATATTTGCGCTGGGACCTCCACCGTTTCCAATAAGACCGCTGATGCCTCCTGAACCTCCTCCGCCGGCTCCAGCTATAACGGCTTCCCCGCCGCCTCCGGATGCGAGCCCGGCCCCTGTGGCAGCAGCTGATTGAAGGTCGGTTGCTATACCTGCAGAACCACCGCTACCTCCAGTTCCATACGCAGCAAATCCGATACTCTGAAGGACGGCCTCACCTGCGGCCTGGCCGTCGGAAACACCGCTTCCCTCGCCTCCGCCTCCGGCTGGCCCGCCTCCTCCTGTACCAACCTGCACCGTTTCCTCACCAATGTTCATATCCGCCACGATCTCCTCACCGATCCCCTGGGTTCTGGTCTGGCTGGCAAGTGTTGCCACGCGGGCGGTTGGAGCACTTCGAAGCTTCTGTTCCTTGGTTTCGTGGACTACCGTAACGAACCTGTCAAAGACAGCACCTGTCAGAAGGGCAATTGCGAGGCCAAGTCCGAGGACTAAGGCAATCCTGCTGGATTCCTCACGGTTTCCCTTCATTGCCAATCCATCATGGGGTCTGGCTGCGAAATTTTCCCAGTTGTAATCAGGAGCTTTGTACTTCTTCCTGGGAACCGAAGGTTTGGGTTTGGATTTTTTTCTGGCTTTTGGAGGGTCTACAAAACTGAAGAAGACCTCAATGCTGCCAAGAGTGAAGATACCGCTGACTCCCTTATCGAAAACCCATGTATAGGTATCGTCCGATTTATCCTGCTGCATTAGATTGCGCTCGATCAGAGTATGGAAGGGCAGAACACTTCCTTTAACCTCTACTCCGCCCTTGATTCCGGGTATCAATCTCAGGATATACTTGTTATCCTGCGGTTCAAGAAGTGTATGTATTCTGGGCAGACCTACATTCTTCGCGGTTACCGTATTGTATTCGGCTTCTCCGACCGTCATCAGGCCAGCATTAGGCAACAGTTCCGTTTTCCCGTCAGGGCTTTCAATTACTATCTTAAGAATCCGATTATCCGGTTTTTCTTCTTTCTTCTTCCCGACCTGTTCAACCTTCTGTTTCTTCTTCGGCTGTTTAGCCTCTTCCTTTACTGGAGCGATGAACCCGAAATGAATAAGGAAGTGGCCGGCTGTTATCTGCCCCTGATCGAGGTATTTTATGTTGAGAAGATAGAATCCGTCAGGGTCAACCGGGAAGATGCCAAGATCCCGGAGGTCGGTGAATTTCAGGATCGCTCCGTCTTCCGACTCGATGGTTGCGTCCATGTTGTCTGAGAGCCTCAGAATCCAGGTTTCGTCATCCTCACCGGGAGTTATAAATACCATGCTCTCGGGCAGATTGTTTCCCTCAACAACTATGTTGTTATTGTACCCTGTACCAAGTCTTACAGGTTCCTTACCGGGAATCAGTTTGCCAACGACTTTGCCGTCCCGCATGATGGCAATCGCAAATACTTTTTTTTCATCTTCCTTTGCAGGTGTCATTCTTCATCGCCACCTTCCACCTTGATTACGGCCAGATTCTGGGTGGCGTAACCTGCCTGGGCGCAGCTGCTCATGACCCTCTGAAGAAGAATTGCCCGGGTTGCGACGTCTCCCTGAATGTTAACCTTCATTTCTGTCTCATCTGTGATACCACGCATCAGCCTGGTATATTCCAAATGATCAGAAAGTCTTTCCACAAGGACAGGAATTGGATTGCCTTCACTGAGTAGTGACTCGTCTACGTATACTATAGGTTCCCCGTCTACGATTATTGCATCGTTCGTCACGATTATCTCAAGGTTCAGCTCGATTTTCTGTTCCGATCTTGACTCGGGCAGAGTAAGCGCGTCGCTGAGTGTAACGATTTGTCCCTCAGCACTGTAGCTTTTAAGGAGAAAGACAACCAGAATCGTGAACATATCAATCATTGATGTAAGATTCAGTGTTACTTTCTTATCCTTGCCTCTGATACTTGCCTTGTTCTTCTTGTGTCCCAGTGTAAGAGGAACATGGCGTTTGGTTGGTGCGCTCATGGTGACACACCTCCTGTTTCCGCAAGGATCTGCCTCTGAAGCACGCTGTACGCTGCCACCTGCAAGCCGGGCTGGTTAAAATCATGATCAGCGCATACATCTATTGTCATAACAATGTTATCGTATCGGACATCATCAACTGTAAGGATTGTTATTTTGTGCACGGGAATGGTTGGGAAAGAAGTATCAAGTTCTCCTCTGAAATCTTCAAGAGCATCAGATAAAGCCTCGTAATCGTAGCTGCTCACCATATCCCCGTTTCTTTCTTCCAGGAACACTCTACTGATTGACCTGGTTCCGAATACAGTGCCCAGGAACATTTCCTCGTTAGTCAGGATTATCTTGGGCTGAAGCTGCTGTTCTTCCGACTGGGCGAGGCTGGTAGTTCCGGCTCCTGTACTGATACCTTCGGTCGGAGACATCTCGATTATCGCTATCTCCAGAAACGATGCGCTAAGAAGAAGAAATGGTATTATTACACAGAACAGGTTCATGATCGGGAGGAGATCAAGCTCCGATGCATGCCTGATTCTGTGACTTCTACCAGTTGCTGCTTTTGCCATCAGCCTTCCTTTCTGGCCTGAGCAAGCATATTGATAACCATGACCGAATATCTGTCTATGTCATCGATCAGGTTATCAGTTTTGGCGGTAAAGAAGGAGTGAGCTATCAGAAGCGGTATGGCGGACATCAACCCGAATGCGGTTGTACTCATTGCCATTGAAATACCGTTTGCAAGCATTATACTTTTTTCCGCAGGGTCTGCGGCCGCAACCGATTCGAAGGCAGCTATAAGTCCGAATATCGTACCCAGAAGGCCAACCATGGTTGAAACGTTTGCCAGCATTGCAAGATATCCAGTTCGTGCATTGAGCCGGGGCAGTTCCGCGAGTGCCATTTCATCAACGGCATTCTGTATGTCACGTTCGGTATTTCTGTAGTTTCTGAGAGCGGCTTCAATTATTCGGGCAAGTGGAGCATTCTTATCTGCACACGAGGCGATTGCTCCTTCTATACTGCCCTTTCTTATGAATTCGGCTATCCTGCCCATGAATTTTTCAGGCTTCATATCGGCAATAGTGAAAAGGAAGATAAACCGCTCGACTATTATAGCTATACCGGCTGCAAGGAATATAAGAATGGCCCACATTGCAGGTCCGCCATCACGGAAGAACTGGGCCATATCGGAGAACAGTCCTCCCTTCTCTATTTCTTCAGCTTCCTCCTCGACTGCAGTCACGATCTCCGGTTCAACCGGCTCTGGAGCGGGAACGGCTGCAATCGAGTCTTCCGGAACTACAGTTGAATCAATCGCGGTGGAATCGGTGGCTGTGCTGTCTGGATTTGCACCATCGGCCGGCTGAGCAAACAGCGAACCTCCTGCCAGTATGATTGTAAGAGTAAGGAAAAGTAGAAATGCTATCCGTTTCATTCATGATCTCCTCTTGAATAACAGTCTGGCTTTAATTTCCGACCAGATCAAGTATAAGATTCCCAATTAGATCAAGGCCGGCAATGACTCCAAATACCAGACCCTGTTCATCGTCACCCTGATAATATCTATATCCCGACATGCCTCCAAGTACCGCGACCGATCCGTACCTTACCCACCAGGGCAAGGTGATCATCACGCGACCCGCTCCCAGATTCATATCCTCTGCAAACGCACCCGGATAGACAGGCCTTATTACATCTTCAAGAAAACTCCTTTGAAGAAGCACATTACTCAGGTCCGGCGCGGCCTTCAGCATCATGAAAAGTGCCTGGGGAGTTCTCAGTTCTCCTCTGATCGTTATCTCCTCAAGAACGAGCCGTCCGCCTACCCAGTTTGCTCCTTCAATATCCTCACCACCCGCCTGGGCATACACCATGGTAACAACCGCAGTTAGAACGAGAGTTGCAAGAAGGATCGTCCTTCCGGAAGTACAGAGATACCTGCAGAAATCAATCAGAATGGCCACAGGAAACACCCCCCCCCGCTATCGTCATCTGTATCGGGTTCAATTGCAGGGGTTACACTGTAATCGGATTCTGGAAGCTGGGTATCATCTGTGGTTCCGGATTCATCGATATCATCAGCTGTCTCCGGAGTAAATCCCGAATCAGCTGTACCTGTGCTGTCCACAACACCAGTTGTGTCCTCAAGGACAGATGTTGATGAAGAATAACCGACACTTGTGCTTGATCCGGGAAGAAGCAGATCGAGGTTAACTGCAATGGTATCCGTATACTCGGTTCTTATACCGTTGGACACTGCAAGCTGCAGACCGTTTTCATATGTAGACATAGCCCTCTGAATGTAAGTATTGTAAGCTTCCATCAGTATATTATAGAAAGCCTCTTCACCCTCCGGTGTAGTAACGTCAGATGGAAGGTCCATGAAACCGATGGCATTGGCGAAATCCTCCTGAAGCTGGCCGATTTTCAGAACTGCCCTGAAAACATAATCGTCATCAAGATACGTGAATGTTCTGTTATAATTCGCGACAGCTCCATTGAAAAGCTGTGTTTTGTATTCAACGTTTTCCGGGTTCACAGGCGCCAGAGCGTAGTAATCCACAGCTGACAATTCTCCAAACAGGAAGGCTGACATTGCAGGGTATTTGATTCGTCCATCGCTGTACTGATCGTATATGATCATACAGTTCTCAAAATTGCTCCGGGCAATAGAGTTGTTTCCCAGATCGTAATTGTATTCACCTATCTTTGCGTACCCTTCCATGATCGTGCCTGCTGTTCCGACTCCGCCGGAGGTTATCTGCTGGTAAACCCCGATCGCCAGGTCCTGTCTGCCTCCGTCTTCGTAGCATTTGGCCGCGCTGGCCAGAGCGGAGTTCATATCAGGTGCGCCGGGGAAGGTATTGTAAGCTTCAAGGTACAGCTGCGCCCCTCTTAAAAACAATCCATCCTCTCGAAGAAGGTAGGCAGCCCTCAGCAGGCCGTTTGGTGCATTCTCATATGAGGGATAAACTGTTGCGAGTTCCTGGAAAAGCCTCACGGCATCGTTAATCGAACCGGCTTTACCGTAGGTCTCAGCAGCATCGTAAAGGGCAACGGGTGCTACATCGGTCCCGGCGTGCTCGTGGGCTGTTTCTTCCCATCTTGCAGCCGCGGCAAGGAGGTCTTCGGTGTTCTCGCTTTCGGCAAGAGAAGCAGCGTCATTATAGGCGGAAGAGGCAGCAAGGGCCTCAATATCAGCCCCGAGGTCCTCTCCGCTTACCGATGCGGCTTGCAATGCCAGTCCGTACCATTGCTCCGCTTCGGCGAACAAACCATCCTGCTGGTAGGAATCGGCTATGAACTTGGCGGACCGTGCTTCGTAACCTGAACGGGGATAATCATTGAAGATCAATCCAAACATCTCTCTACTGGAAGCGTATTCACCAACGTTGTAAAACTTTGGAGCTGCGGCCCACAGGAAAAATGCGGCATTCTCTCCATTCGGGTAATGGTCAGTGTATGCCAGAACAGTTTCCCGAAGATTTTCTCTCAATGAAAGGCTGTCCACTCCTGGTACCTGCTCGTATGCGATCAGGTAGGATGAGAACGCGTTATTAAGCGCGTCTTCCTGCCTCTGGAAGGAACTGCTGTCCATTGCAACATTGAAATAAACGTCCCCGGCGCTTATGTACTGCTCCGTATGATAGAATGCGTCGCCGAGGTAGAACTGATACTCGTAAACCCTGGGTGAAGCGGGATATTGCTGGATATAATTCTCAATTCTATCGATAAGGGCTTCGTTGGCCTGCATGAATGCTACAGGGTCATCCCTCATTGAAACAGTCTGCTCAAGATAGTACTGTATAGATTCCTCGAAGGAGGTTCCCCGAAGGGAATCGGTAAGTGCTAAAACCGATTCATCACCAATATTCATGTACCAATCGCTGTTTGCACCGTAATTGGAAACAAGCTGGTCACGCGCGTTGGCAGCAAGGGCGAATTCTCCGAGTTCTTCGTAGGCTTGCGCGATTTTCAGCTGGTAAACGGGGGCGTCAGGGGAGTATGGTATTTCAGCAAGCAGAGCCTTGTATGCCTCTATAGATGTATCCCAGACGGACATTTCTCCAGATATTTCTGCCATCTTACTGATAACTGTGACAGTGGTGATCGAATCACCGAATTCCCTCAGGAAGCTGAGGGCAACATCAACGCCAGTCGGTGACGTGTCATGCATCTCAAGGAAATCGTATGCCATATACTCCCGCGCTTCGTTGAGAATTCTGATATCACCTCTTCTGGTAATTCCCAGACTGTCAATTGTCTGATCATCCCTTAGAAGATAAGCGAAGGTGGAAATGGAATTCCTGAAGTGCTTTGTCAGGTATTGAGTCCAGCCGAGTTTGTACAGACCATGCTGGAACAGGTTGGGACTGCAGGCTGGATAGTCCAGAATATTCTGGAAGTAAACCAGTGCGGAATCGTACTCGAGAATATCGAAGTAGAAATTCCCAACGCGGATGTTGCATTCGGCGGCCAGGTAGCTTTGAGGATAATCCCGCAGCAGAATTCTGTAATTCTCCACCGCTCCCTCGAAATCCATCATGGATTCGAGGCAATATCCCAGAGAATAGAGAGCTATGTCCTCTACTTCACTGCTTGCGTATTGCGTAAGAATCAACTGATACAGCTCTATCGACCGTGAGTAATCTTCCGGGACGTATTCATCAATCCCGGCAGCAATCTGCCGTTCGCTCTGAAGGAGATTGTCTATATCGTAGTAAAGCTGAGCAAGCCTGATAAGAATATCAGCTATGAACCTTGAATCGGGGTAACTTGCAAGATAATCCTCGAAATATCCTGCACATACAATGGCAGAATCATCGATTCTTCTGTTGATGGCGCTGATCTCCCTGGATCTAAGACTGTCAAGGGCAGCAGCTTGCAGTGAATCACCATCTTCCAGTACTTCTTCAATCCTGTTTCTGTAATAGGCGCCAAGATAAGTAACGGAATCGCGCTTCAGTTCCCGCTCCATGAAAGTAGCCACTGCTATTCCATACTGGGTCTCAAGTACCCAGTCGTGCTGAGCGGTCATGCCCCCCTCGAACTTGGATGCAAGGTCCTGAAGTGAAAGCCTTATCCTTTCGAGCTCATTTTCAACAGCAATAAGATCCTGGCGATCCTCCTCTGTTCCCATGACCTGTGTCATTTCATGAACTTCTCCTGCTGCAAGAGTAAGGATCTCTGTCTCGCTTCTGCTCTGCTGGATCAGGACACTCAGCTGATACTCCAGGTCCTCTGTATCCATTTCAACCGGCAGAGAAAGAATCGTTTCGAGATAACTGATTTCACTGAACAGCTCCCGCAGTGATGCTTCTTCGTTCGTGATCATCTCGACAAGCTCCATGTCGCCTTGCGTAAAGGCTTCCTCCTTGAGTTCAACAAGACCCAGCCTTATCCTGTCAAGGCGCTCCCGTTCAAGGTTGAACTCCTCCTGAGCAAGGGATGATCCGGAGAGAAAAAGGTCGTAGTCGTCGGTCGTCTCACTGTATTCGGCCAGCAGGTCTTTGTACATGCCTATAGCCGTATCCAGGTCTTCAGCTCCCAGAGCACAATTTGCCTGGGCGAGTTCAAATTCAGAAATGAGTTCCGAATTCGGAATCTCCTCCATTATTATCTCGGCGAAGTTGTATGCTTCCTGATATTTCTCAAGACGCATCAACGTCCATACTTTTCCAATCATGGCGATATCGTAATAGGAACTGAAGGGTGAAACACGGGAGTAGTATTCGAGGGCGGATTCGTAATCCTCCTCTTCGTCGACCAATATCTGAGCGAGAGCGATCCTGGCTCTATCAGCAAGATCGGTATCTTCGGACGAGGCTCCGGTATTGCTGATTATCGTCTGCAGTACTGCCTTGGCTGCATCGATATTACCTTCTTCAACAAAGGCTACCGCTTTGAGGTACTCCGATAATGTAAAGTACTCGCTTGAAGGAGCTATGTAGTTGTAAAGCACTCTTGATGCTGCAAAATCCCCCTGGCTGTATGTTGACAGGCCTGCCGCTATGTATGCAAGATCAATAAGCTTAAAGGCTGGATCAGCTTCTATCAAAGTATTGAAGTATTCAATTGCTCCTTCGTAATCCTGCAGTTCAAAGGCGATAAGTTCAAGTCTGAAGAGAGCTTCGGTGTAGTAAATGGAATGTGGAAAGTTAAGCACCACGGATTCAAAAGCATCTCTTGCCCAGACAATCGAACCAGTGGAGTAGAGCTCTTCACCAAGAAGAAATGCGCTTTCAGCGTTGGCTAACATGGCATGATTCCTTCGAAGCACGAGCAATTCGGTCATTATAAGTTCGAGTCGTTCCTCTTCCCTGCCTATCTGAGCCTCCACTTCCGCCAGCTCAGTTAGGACTCTTTCCATAAGAACGCTTGTAGTTTCCGTTGAATCTGCAGGCTCAGGAATTTCGAGGGAATCATCTGCTGTCTGGGCAACGGCAGTAAAACAGATAAACAGAAACAGTAAAGAACGAAGCTTCATATTAACAGACCGTTTCTTCAGCGGTTCTCAAGAAGATCACGGAGTCTCTGAAGTTCAGCTTCTGCCGCGCGTCTTCTTGCTTCGAGCTCCTCCAACCGATCTCTTGCTCTTTCAATTCGCTGACGTTCACGTTCAAGGGCGATTTCTCCGGCTCCGAAGATGGGTCCGAATCTTGATCGAATTCCAAATGTTACTTTTGAGTTCTGCATGATATCGGTTTTGTTCTGACCTTCAGGCGGGAATATCGCCTGCTCGAATTCGGCCCATACCATTTGAAAAGTAATGTAATCGGTAACATCGTAGGATGCCCCGAGATTAAAATCACGACCATCCTGTTCCAGAGTAACAGTGATTGCATCGGTGGGGTAGTAGACAACAGATCCGAAAAGTCCGTTGGCTACAGAGCTTCCAATACCCATCGCCCCCCCCGGACCCACTATACCCACGAAACGGCCTATACCTATACCCAGGTTTATAGTAGCAGGAACCCCCAGCACGTACCTGAGATCTTTTGAAACTACACCATACGCTGACCAGTTCTGTGCATGATCGTACGGGTAGAACTGCTCTACTCCGGCGGAATCTATCTTGAAACAGTCAACGTATTCTTCTCCTGTAATATTCTCAAGTCCGATCGCGAACGCTGGAACCGTAATTCCCTCATGCAGCACCGCGAATTTCACATCCCCGACGATTCCACCATCACCGAGGAATGACACCCCAATCTGACCGTATCGGAACAGCCCTATATCAAGGTGCCCGGTAATCATGAATTCGCTGTTGGAAGCGCCTGAGGTATCCTCAACGGAGTATATTGAAGCTGCAAGCTCTATTTCTACTTCTGTATGCTGAAGCACATACGCGTCAGGACAATCAAGAACGCCGGAGTGTGAAAATGGAAGAGAACCGGCATGAACAGCAGTAGTTACTAATAGAAGACCAATAATTATATGGTACTTCATAATATCTCCATTCTATACGCTCCTGTTGAGCAGGCAGGCAATATCTATTGTCATATAATATAATTATTGAGTAAATCTGTTCAAGAGTCAAGCTCAATCCATGCCTAACTGTTAAGGATAGAATACGAATGAAGTGTTGACTTCAATGACTGAAAAAGGGTAGTATATACAGGAAGAAATATATTAGAAAATTGAGGTTTTAATGACCCTTTCCATTCTCTTCTCAGCGGCTTTATTACTGCAAATACCTGAATGGGAAACAGATATTGGCTCTCTACCCTTGACTGGTCCTCTTCTGGCTGAAAACTCTGCCGGATCAATGGATATTTTCATTGCCATGGGAGATCACGGCCTCGGAGGATGGACAGGAAGAGGCCAGATACTGGAAGGGTTCCCTGTTTCCTCTGATCAGGGAGTATCAGAAAGACCTGCCGCATTTTATTCACCAGTCACAGGTAACGTTGTAGTGTACGCGGACAACGCTGGCTATATTCATATGATCGATCACAGCGGGATCGATCAACCTGGCTGGCCCGTATTTTCAGGACCGGGAATCATAACGGGTATTTCGGTGGTAGATCTGAATGATGATGGAGCCCCGGAGATCGCATTCGGTTTCGCCGATTCCAGGATTCATCTTCTCGATATTTATGGCAGACCTCTGCCCGGTTGGCCTGTGGAGCTCCCCGCTAAACTGTATTGGCAGCCATCTCAGCTATCACTCGGAGGGAACTCAGAATACGGACTTGTATGCGCGCTTGTAACTACTCAGATATATGTCCTTTCACATGAAGGATCGATCCTTCCCGGATGGCCCATCAACACAGGGTACACCTCAGGAAGTATCCCTGTAACAGCGGATATCGATGCCGATGGTCTTGGTGATATTGTTTTTACTACATACAATAACAGACTATATGCTGTAAGCTCCAGCGGTAGCCGAATCGAAGGGTGGCCTTTCTTTCTTGACGCCAGATCCGTCCGGGGAGCTCTGGCCATCGGTCACCTTGATCCTGACATTACAGGGCTGCAGCTTGCAGTATCATGCCTGGACAGTTCAGTAACCCTGATAAACGGAAGCGGAAGGATCGCCGGAAAATGGCGCTGGCCGAACGTTACGGGCGGTCTCCCGACATCGCCGATCATCAGCAGAACCAGTGATGGACTCGGTGTTATTGTCGGGTCCGACATAGGGTATGTGTACGCATGGAATGCTAATGGAAACACTATCGACGGCTTCCCCATCAATTTTGGCCAGCCAATATCCAGAACCCCTGCTGCAGGTGATATCGACGGCGATGGAAATCAGGAACTGGTAGTTCTGGGCAGATCAGGCAAACTTGCATCCTTTTCAATTTCCACCCTGAGCGCAACAACCGGCTCATGGGAACAGATGCTGTGTGATGAATCCAATTCCGGTACTTACGGAATATCCTACCTTCCAGTTGCAAGGGCTGGAAATATAGCGCATGAAGCCTCTGCTGGTGTGGTCCTGTCCTATGAGATAAGCGGCACTAATGTAACAGATGTATTGCTTGCATATTCAACAAATGCAGGGTATTCATGGAACGAGACCAGCAGTTTCCATGATAACGGCAGCAGCATCACCTGGTTCAGCGATGAAGACCTTCCGGGCCAGGATATAGAGCAGTGCGCTCTAAAGGTTACACCTTACTGTCCCGACGGTCCCGGTGTCAGCGGATTGTCCAATCTTTTCCAGGTGGATAACAACATCCCTCCTGAGCTGCACCTTCTCACATCGGAGGAGGTGTCGATCGGGTGCTACATCCTGCAATATGCAGTTGAGGACCCGGAGAGTGATGTGATTCAGCTGCAGGCGCAATATTCAATTGATCGCCAGGAAACCTGGAACAACGCCCACCTAACAGGCAGCACCTACGAGATACCGCAGTGGTTCTACGGAGAACCGTTCAGGTGGAACGCCAAGAACGATATCGGCTCTACGGATATTGAGGACTTAGCTCTGAGGGTAAGAGCCGCGGATTCAGATCCCGGACCATGGAGCGTTCTAGGTGATCTCCATCTTGAATCCGACAGGCTCCTGTGCGGCCAGATAATCGCACCTGACGTAGAAGTCTCCGGAAGGATCACTCTCGGAGTCAGGCTTACGGACCCTGAAGTTAATCCACTCGATGTTCAATACGAATACTCGACCGATGCAGGCATTACCTGGAAAACCGCTACAGTACTCGAGAGTTCCATTCCAGCCGCATGTACTTATCAGTACGAGATAATCTGGGAATCTGATGTTGACATACCCGGATTCGATGGTGAAGAGATCAAGTTCCGAGCAATTCCTGGTGATCTTGATTACGGCGAAGCGGTGCCGTCTTCTCCCTTCCACGTAGATAATAACAGACTTCCATCAATCACAATTACATCCCCTGGAAACTGGGAACACTTTGAAGGTTCAGTACCAATCTCATTCCGGATATCCGATCTCGAAGAAGATGATATATCTCTGGTGCTGCAGTATAAGTTGGAAGGCTCATCTATCTGGATATTCGCAGCTGGTCTTAACGCAAATGAATCTTATCTGCCTGTCTCATACCTGTCATCGATAACCTGGAACTCTTCGGAAGACCTTCCGGGAATTGAACCCATGGAACTCAGGATAAGGCTTGGCGCTATTGACGCGGATACTGTCTTCTCCGAGGCTGCTGGCCCACTCTCGATCAACAACTCCAGGCTGCCTTCGGTAATGCAGGCTGCTGTGAGTGATATTTCCCTGCAAAACAGCACTGTTACTGTATCTTACGAACTGATCGATCCCCGAAATCGAACCATCGATCTTCGGGTTACGCTCAGCATGGACAACGGCGAAACATGGCATGAAGCATCGGTAACAGGAGACATCTTCGGCAGGAACAGCAACAATTACGAAGGTGAATTCGTATGGCATTTTGACGCGAATCCGGACGGCAGATCATATCAGGTGCTCCTGAAAATAACACCCGTATCCGGGACAACGGTGGGCAGGCCAAAAATACTGGAGATAACCCTCAGATAATCATTTCAATTGAACAGATCCGAGACCTCGGATTTCCCGCCGGTAAGCATGAATGTAAGCGGCGCTTTCTCCCTTAGAGAAGACATCATTATGTGGGCTATCTCCCTGATATCCCACTGAGCATGGGCATCTTCCCTCAGTCTTGAAAAATGGTAGAGCTCTCGCCCGTTCATACTTAGAACCACCCTTCTCCTGTGAGCATTTGTCAGCATATAGGGATACAGTTTCCCCAGTGTACCTGCCGCTGTTTCCGCTTCATGCATACCTGTCATCAAATCATCCTCAAGACCGGCGCCGGAAATAGACGCGGGGACAGTTACCCCCAGAATCGGATCGTAGACCGAGACCAGCCTGCTGCACATGCGGTGCCTTTTCAGCTGGGCGTACGCTGTTGCCGATAGAACCAGCTGGAATTCAGCACTGAAGAATTCCCACATTCTGGGAAGGGAATCATGGATTCCAAGTCCGGTAAAAGCGTCGGTGAAAAGCTCCTCCCTGCTCTGCGCGTCAAGTTCAGACCACATCTTAATCGAGGAATCAAGGGAGCTGCCTATGCTCCATTGAATAAGCAGAGACCCTACCTTAGAATCGTCATCACAATCCAGAAGTACTACGCAATCCGATGGGCTGGATTGAACAGGAGACAAAGAATGTGCGAAAGTGTCCATTGCTGTGGGCTCGAGGAACAGGAACAGTGAGGGAGCCGCTTCCATCACCAGCTCGAGAAGTCTGGCGGCAATCATCCTTACTTCGGCAAATGGATGACATGACAATCTTCTCACCATAAGCTCAAGTTCTCTGGCATTGACCGTCATACCCATCTGGCATGAGGTGGCTAAAGGCAGAACGTACCTTGCATCCTCTTTTGCTTTGTCCTTCGCAAGGCCGCTGCTTCGGAGGCTGTCGTAGATCCTGTTGTAAAGCTGAAACAGCTTCGAGGCGCATTCTCGATAATCCCCTTCTTCGTCCCTGTTCAGTTCCGGGGGGACCACAAGATCTTCACCTATTCGGATATACCTCTGGGATTTTTCTGTAAAACTGGCCATGCGGAAACTCTGAAGCTCCTCTGCAGCAAGCCTTGAAACATCAAGAACATCAAAATTGAATACGGCGTGCTCGGCAACTGACCCATGACCGTAATCGAAGATGATACATCTGTTGGATGCCCGTGCTTTCTCCACTTCCGCAGCTGCTTCCTTCCGGAGAGTGCTGATCGGCCTGGAATCCCGGCTGATCCGCGCATATGCGGCTGAAAGTGTTTCCGGGGTATTGCCCCCGTTCTGTATGTCGGTGTTGTATCCAGCCAGCTGGATATTCATTATTCCCCTCTTCCGCCGTTCGTTGCAAGCTCCGCTGTGATCATTGCAAGTGGATGATCGAAGGGAAGCCTTTGAAACATGAGATATTTTAACCTCGTCATTCTTTCAGACCGGGAACGTAACTTAAGAATATCTTCCCACCAGGAGATGATTTTTTTGACGTCCACGATGTAGGGCATCAGCTCAAAACCTTCCTCGATCTCTTCGATTGAGTCGATAAACCTGCCCAGAACTACTGATATATTACTTAATTTTTCCATCAGCTGTCCTGAAGGGCCGTCCGAAACGGCATTTTCAAGCTCCCGCAGCAGGGAATCAGTCCCGGTACCAGGATACCAGGGAAGGTAATGAAATCCGCTGAGAATATCCCAGGCCTGCGGCATATTCCCCAGCTCGGAAGGAAAGCTGCAGCTGATCCGCGAAGCCTGCAGAAGCATATAGACAGCATGAAGAGCCACTGGAAAACAGGATGAAGGGTTGATGAAGGATGAGTACCCATCGATTATTCTGTCCTGCAGACCAGCGAGGTATATCCTTCGCAGGCAGTAATCATCAGCCAGTAGATTATCCCATATCACAGTTTCACCGCCAAGTAAGTCCCTCGCTCCCCTCATAATATTTTCATCAAGCTCCCGGGATATCACACCGTTCCCTGTCCAGAAGGATTTCCAGCTGCCGGGTACACTGTTCCTCCATGCAGTGAGGTAATCAGCGCCCTCATATCTTTCAAGGAATTCCAAACAGTAAATCGAGGGGCAGAGGTATATCGCGCAGTCAAAGCCATCGAGAGCTTCGCGAGCAAGCTTAAGCTGGCGGATAGCAAGCTTCGCGTCCGCTCTTTCAGGAATGTCATCAAAAAGCACGGCTATCCCGGAAGCGCCGGCAACAACAGCTCTCTCAGCTTTTTTCCTCAGATAATTGCTTTCATCGTTATTGAATTGCCATGGACTTATACCAAATATGAACTTAACTCCGGATGCCGCAGCCTCACTGATATTAGCTGTAAGTTCAGACCATTGCCCTGCCGGATAATCTTCCCTCCACCGGGGCCTGTGGAAAGGGTCATTCTTGGGTGCGTAGACAAAAGCAGCTTCATCAAGAAGTGAAAGATACCGAATTAGAATCCCTCTCTGGCGGGTACTATAGGGTTTGCCGTAGAACCCTTCAATTACTCCACGCAACATCGACTCCCCCATCATAAATCGTTGACTTTAAGAGCACCTTTTCCTAGCTTTGACACTTGAATCTACAGGAAAATTACATTCTCAGGAATACCTTCTTTCTCATCAGGAGGATCAGATGTCCAGGAAAATAGTCGAAGCTGTTCCTAATATCTCGGAGGGGCAGAATAAAGAATTGATCGATGAAGTTGTTAAGGCCGCATCGAAGGTTGCAGGCTGCAGAGTTCTGGATGTTGATCCGGGCGCTGCAACAAACAGAACGGTTATCACCATTGCAGGTGATCCCGAGCCAGTAGTGGAAGCGTGTTTTCAGCTCATAAAGAAAGCTGGAGAGCTTATCGACATGAGTACGCAGACAGGTGAGCATCCGCGGCACGGCGCCACAGATGTCTGTCCCTTCGTACCGGTCTCCGGTATATCAATGGAGGAATGCGCAGAGCTTGCCCGTAAACTCGGAAAACGGGTAGGTGATGAACTTGGAATACCTGTATACCTGTACGAAAAAGCTGCCTCAAAACCGGAATGGGAGAAGCTCCCAAATATCCGGGAGGGGGAGTACGAAGCTCTTCCGGACAAACTTGGAAAGCCTGAATGGAAACCGGACTTCGGTCCAAACGAATGGAATGAAAGCGTTGCAAAAACCGGAGTATGCACAATTGGTGCCAGAAATTTTCTTATCGCATACAATGTGAATCTGAATACTAAGGATCCCGGTGTAGCCAGGGATATCGGCCTTACGATAAGAGACAACGGCAGATTTTTACGCGACAGCAACTGGAAATTTATCCGTGATGAAGACGGCAATAAAACAAAGCAGCCGGGCAAACTCCAGTGCTGCAAGGCAACTGGCTGGTACATAGAGGAGTACGATACGGCCCAGGTGACAATGAATCTCACCGACCTCTCTGTCACTCCCCTTCACATCGGCTTCGAAGCAGCGAGGGAGGAAGCTGAGAAACTGGGAGCGAGGGTAACGGGTTCTGAAGTGGTCGGTCTTCTGCCTCTCGAAGCTATGCTGGAAGCCGGGCGCTTCTATGTTGAAAAGCAGAATGCAGGTCTCTCGTCAACGGGCAGACAGGGCAGAACAACCGGTGTTCCTCAAAAGGAACTCATCGAGATCGCCATCAGATCAATGGGTCTTCAAGATGTAGCTCCATTCGATCCGGACGAGAAGATCATCGAGTACATGGTCACCGAAAAGGATGTGAACCTTTCGGGTAAAACATGCTGTGATTTCGCAGATGAACTTTCGACCGATTCTCCAGCACCGGGGGGCGGTTCAGCAGCAGCGCTCATTGGAGCTATGGGAGCTTCCCTTGATGCTATGGTAGCCAACCTGACAGTGAAGAATAGAAAATGCAGAGATAACTGGGACCTGATGCGCGAGATAGCTCCAGAAGCACAATCAGTCAAAGATGATCTTCTCAACGCGATCGATGATGATACCGCCGCATTCAACGAATGGATGGATGCAGCCAGACAGGGCGGAGACGTAGAGGCCGCAGTAAAGAGAGCAATAGAAGTACCCCTGCGGGTACTCAGTCAGTGCCCTGCAATAATCAGAATGGCATCATCCCTTGAAGAGAAGGGCATGCAGGCTTCGGTTTCCGATGCGGGTGTAGCCGCGGCGGCAGCCAGGGCGGCAGCGGTAAGCGCGTACTACAATGTGCTGATCAACCTTGGTGAAATTGAGGATTCCGAATACGTCGGCAGCACATTGAAGCTGGCGGAGGAGTACCTCGCAGCATCGCTTGAAAATGCCGACAGCGTATTCAACAGGGTTCGGGACAAACTTATCAAAAAAATGGAAGGCCGGGATTCTTGAGCAATATAGAACGAACACTGTTTGTACCTTCTGATATTCGGGCAGGCGCACAGAAGTTACTGAAGGAATTTTGCCGGAACGCCAGGGGTGATATTCTGAAGATGACAACGCTAGCGGGCAGCGGTCATCCGGGCGGTTCGATGTCTTCACTTGAAATCTTCGCTCTGCTCTGGTCTCAGGCCAACGTAGATCCAAATAATCCACTGATGATCGGTCGGGACAGGATAGTAGTGAGCCACGGGCATACTTCACCCGCTGTCTATTCCACACTGGGCAGGCTGGACTTCTTCGACCTCCAGAGGGCAGTTGCCACATTCAGGAAGGCAGGCAGCCCCTTCGAAGGGCACATTGAGAGATCCGTTCCAGGAGTTGAGCTGACAACGGGAAATCTTGGACAGGGAGTGTCCGCCGGAGCGGGGATGGCTCTTGCCGACAGGGCAAACGGTATACGAAACCATGTTTGGATCGTCACAGGTGACGGTGAACATCAGAAAGGCCAGATAGCGGAAGCAAGAAGATTCATACGGAAATACGACCTCAATAACATTACAGTTGTTGTAGACTGCAACGGTCTTCAGATATCCGGACGCACCGACAGGGTCATGTACACGGATATTGCCGCAGAGTACAGGGCTGACGGCTGGGATGTCACCGAAGTCGATGGTCACAGCCTTCCCGCCCTTTACAGGGCACTGAAACCGGAAGAAGTACCCGGCGCGCCCCGGCTAATCATGGCAATGACCGTCATGGGCAAAGGCGTCTCATTCATGGAGAACGATGCTCAGTATCATGGCAGGGCTCTATCTCCCGATCAGCTTGAATCCGCTCTATATGAACTTGGCCTGACTGATGACCTCGATGAACTGACCGAACTCAGAAAGAACGGCTGGACGGGAGAGGGAGATTTCGATCTCAGGTTTCCCTGCCCGGTACTGGGCAGTGAGGGAACTCCCATCATCTACGATGCGGATCACAGGACAGACAATAGAAGTGCTTTTGGAGCTGCGCTGATGGATCTTGCAGAAATGAACAAGGATAACCTTCCATTGGTTTTCGACTGTGATCTTGCTGGTTCGGTGAAAACGAAGCAGTTCGGTAATGAATATCCCGATCATTTCTTTCAGTCGGGTATAATGGAGCACAACACAGCTACTGCCGCGGGTGCTGCTTCAATAGCGGGTAAGGTTGTCTTCTGGTCGGATTTCGGAGTTTTCGCAGCGGATGAAACATTCAACCAGCACAGGCTGAACGACATCAACATGACCAACCTCAAGGTTGTAGCAACCCATTGCGGTCTGGATGTCGGGATGGATGGAAAGACTCACCACTGCATCAACTACATAAGTCTTATGGGATCACTCTACCATTACAATACGGTAGTACCGGCAGACCCTGATCAGACCGACAGGGTGATAAGGTACGCTGCAGTGAATCCGGGGAATTTCTTCATCGCAATGGGAAGATCGAAACTGCCGATTATCACGAAAGAGAACGGAGAACCGTTCTACGGCAAAGAGTACAGGTTCGTGTACGGCCTCCATGACCATATAAGGGAAGGTTCCGATGTGGCGATCGTAGCAATGGGCAACATGGTTTGTAAAGCACTTGAAGCCAGGGAATTACTTCTGGGCAGTGATATAAATACAGCTGTCTACGCCGTAAGCTGCCCGTTATGCACAAATGCAGAACTGCTTGAAGAACTGTCAGAATACAGGCTTGTCGTTACACTGGAAGATCACGACCGTGACACCGGCATGGGGGCGAAGATAGCGATTGTCGCTGCAGGTTTCCCGAAAGCTATCAATCTCAGAAGAAAGGGCGTAACCCGGTATGGGGTATCGGGTGACCCGGAAGACCTTTACAGGATGGCCGGGCTCCTCCCCGAACAGGTAGCGGAGTACATTCTGGCTGAATTATCCTGATACACCGCCTCGCCACCTGCGAATCTGTTGTGTCTCAATGCTGCAGTTCAATTCAAGTGCAGAGAGGAAAAGAGTGCTTAATCTTGTTCCCCGGCTGATCTCACTAAGTCTATCCGATGGTAATCTCTCAGGGTCTTTTTCCGGAAGTGTTCTGATATTCGATGCATCAGGCTTCACATCCGTGGCCGAAACCCTGTCCAGACAGGGAAACAGCGGAGCGGAAGCCCTGTCAAATACACTGAACAGAATTTATACCAGAGGGATCCTCTCAATGATCAGGGGAAGTGGAGGTTTTGTATCCGGATACAGTGGAGATTCATTTGCAGTGATCTTTCCGGGAACAGCTATTGAAAAAGCAGAGGCTTTTGCGAAAGAGATGCTTAAAAGACTGGCGCTCGCATCAGCATCTTCAACCGCTGGAATCGAATTCAGAGCCGGCGGTTGTGATGGAAAAATTGACTGGGGAATTTTCGGAAGAGAGAGGAAGGGCTGGTTCTTCGCCGGAGACGTATTCAGAAGAGCTTACAAGGCTCTTGAAAGGCCGGAACAGGGAGAGTTTGCCTTATGCAGGGAAAAGACACCCGCAGATGAAACTTATACCCTTGACAGAATGGGCGGGCGGTCTCCGGATAGAGTTCTCGAAACCAGCTTTTTCCCAGAGAAATTACTCAATTCGGATCCCTATGGTGAGTTCAGAAGAGTTTTCTCTGTGTTCCTGACTCCGACGGATGTTGAAGAAGATGATCAGAAATTGATCAAATCAATAGCTCCGGAGGTAATACAGTCTTCAGAGGAAACGGGAGGGTTCTTCAACGGAGTTCACTACGATTCGAACGGATTCTATTTTCTGAGCCTGTTCGGAGCTCCGGAAGCTCATGAGAAAGATCAGGAGCGTGCTTTGACTTTCGCTCGTCAGATACAGAATTCCGCGCCCTTTCCAGTCAGAATAGCTGTTTCTTCGGGAACCGTGTACGCAGGTTTTCTGGGTTTTCGCGAAATGGGAACCTACACTGTTCTTGGAAGTCAGGTGAATATTGCAGCCCGGATAATGAGATTCGAGAAGAACTCCGGGATTTATGCAAGTGACAGTATTGCCGCTGATATTCCGGAATCAAGAATAGCGATCTCAGCCAGAGTCAAGGGTATAGCCGATGAAGTTAACATCTTCAGACTTGATAACAGCACTGTTGACTCAGGTAGACATCCTTTCGAGGGTAAGCTTCTTGGAAGAGATGAAGAGCTGGGGATAATTACCGATCTCGCCCGGCAGTCAGCGGACAATTGCATAGGCAATTCCCTGCTGGTTTCCGCTTCTGCGGGAACCGGTAAGTCCCATCTTCTGTGGGAGGCAGGCAGCATTCTGGAAACTCAGGGGTTCCGAAGGATCCATCTGAGATGCGAGGATATCATCATACGAAGCTTCGGACCGTTTGTTACGTTTCTGAGAGGATACTTCCAGCAGAGGAGGGATTCATCAGAAAAGGATAATTTTGCCGTATTCAGCAGGATATTTAAGAGAACATGCACGAATTTGAGAGATCAGTATCCGAAAGGAGTTCAGGAACTTGAAAGAACAGTATCATTTCTCTCCGCGCTTCTTGGACTTGATATGCCCGGTTCTCTTTACCATCAGGTCGGGCCGGAGGGAAAGCAGGAAAACACTATTACTGCCCTTCGGGAGCTCTTTCTGGGTATTGCTCATCCCGAATCTCTTTTCATTGTTATAGACGATATTCAATGGCTTGATGACAGTTCTGAATCACTTGTGCGGAGTATGATAAGAAATCTGGATAATCTTCCGATTATTCTCGCTCTTGCAGCCAGAACACATGACGATGGCTCAAGAATAGAGATCCCCTCTGAAAAAGATACTGTTATTATTGATCTCGAACCCCTTCAACAGCAAACGCTTCCCGAACTCGTAAAGGGTATTCTGGGTGGAATACCCGGACCGGACCTGGAGAAATTCCTTGCAGCACATTCCGGCATGAATCCGTTCTATCTTCGCCAGTACGCTGTATATCTTGCTGAATCAGATTCTATACAGAAAAAGAATAACATCATTACCCTGTCCGCATCCCCCGATAAGATTCCCAGAGGGATCGTTGATCTTCTGATGGCGCGAATTGATCGATTATCAGGTGATCTTAAAAGAGTTGTGAGAACAGCTTCGGTTCTGGGGTTTGAGTTCAATGCCAGGGTTCTTTCAGCAATGCTTACAGGCAGAGAACTCGCGCCGCTGTTGAGCAATGGCGCGGAAGAGAAACTCTGGTCATCCGTTTCAGAGATCGTGTACATCTTTCATCATGGTCTACTGAGGGAAACAGTGTACAGCATGCAGCTGGAAAGCGAACTCGTTAAACTTCACAATATTGCAGCCTGTGCGATTGAGAATATTTACCCTGGTGATGAAACTTTCTTTCCTGATCTTGCGTACCATTGGGACAGGGCAAAAGATAGCGAGACAGCATGTTTCTACCTTGATAAAGTGCTTGGGGCCGCTTCGGAGAGTGGTGACGTAAAACTTGCTTACAAGTGCATAGTAAGGCTGCGGGAGCTTCTCGAACTTCAGCCGGACAGGAAAGACCAGCTGATCGGCATAATGATCAGGGAAATCAAGATACTTGGAATATTTGCCAGATGCAGGGAAGCTGTGGAACTTGCCGAAAGGACAGAAGAGCTGGCCCTCGGAGCGGGAGACGAAAAGAGGTACGCAGAAGCAATGGGTATGCGTGCCTGGCTCACATCTCGCCTTGGAGACCTGAAGACAGCCATGGAGGTGAATGAGAAAGCGCTCGAAATCCATAACGAACTTGGATACCTGAAGGGGATATACGAATCCACCGGGTATCTTGCCGCGATCAAGTTCATGACAGGTCACGTGAGTGAAGCCAGAACACTGTTTGAGAAGCAGCTGAGAATATTTGAAGAGATGAAGGATGATACTGAAAGCAGCGCCAAAGTGTACAATAACATGGCATCTACAGCAGTCGATCCTGCCGAGAAACAGCAGATTCTGGAGAAAGCGATCGATGTGGCTAAACAGCACAAGGATAAACGGCTGCATTCTGTCAGTCTTGGAAATCTTGCGGATGTATTTCATAACAGGAATCAATTTGAAGAAGCGGAACTGACTTACCGGAAAGCACTTGATATCGCACGGGAAATTGGTGACAGGTACTACATATCCTATCACTCCTGTGGACTTGCAATACTTAAAACCGATAAGGGAGACTACTCCGGGGCGCTGAAGATGCTTCAGGAATATTGTGAGACATCACGTGATATCGGTATTCGTTACGGTGAGGCTGAAGCACTGGGTTACATGGCGGTTGTTCTGATGAAACAGGGTAAGCTGGAACAGGCTCTGAGTACTTTCGACAAGGCAATACTGATTTTCCAGGAACTGGATTACGTTCACTACATCTACTACTTCCAGGCCGACAGAGCGCGAACTCTTTTCCGTCTTGGAAGACTTCGGGAAGCGGAAGCTGCCGCCAGAGAATCCAATTCTCTGATAGAGAAACAAGAGAAATCTGAAGCTATGCCGGAGAACGATTCCCTCCTGCAGAGAATTCGCTTTGAGAACACCGAATCTCTCGAGGAAAAGCTGAGTTGTATCAGGGCTGTTCAGGAAATCATCTCTAAAGCATCCAACCCTGTCAGCATTGTTATTCCTGTTCATGATATCTGGCAAATGGTTCAGATCCCCGTGGATGATATGCCTGAAGAACTCTCACCGGCAGTATTGAAGAAGGAACTCGTTAAGATTCTCGACAGGGCTGTCGAAGAGAAGCCAACACATGATATAATATCTATCCGGGAAGATTTGAAGGGGCCGGAGGTCACCTGCGACACTTAGGCATAGCATCTTTAGCATAACTGTGCTGGATTTCCCGCTATATCAGGTTAATATCCGGCTGAACATTTCAGTGTAGGATTCAATGCCGGAGATGATGTTCCAGTACCCCTGTGCGTATTCTTCGTTGTCACGAAGCCCCATCATTGCTGTCCCGTGGGTGAATGGACTGAAGAGGAGATGTCTGTAGAACATTGACTGTCTGACAATGCTAATGCAGTTGTCTTTCCGTTTCAGTACGGTTTTGCGGTCTCCTCCGGAACTGATGCATTCCGCTACCAGGAATCCGCTTTCTACAGCATGTCCGATTCCTTCCCCAGAGACATGATCTACAAGACCTGCGGCATCACCCGCCAGGTAGATATTCCCCTTCCCCAGGTTTCTATCAAGCTCCCGGGATGGTAACAGAGCTCCATGCAGCTGGTATTTCTCGCAGGATATACCTCGCGCTTCAAGAAAACCTTTGAGAGCAAAGATTATGTTGGATGGTGATGCCGGGCTGCCTACCGCTCCGGTTCCAATATTGACCTTCTCGCCGTCAGAGATTACCCAGATGTAACCGTAAGGGAAATACCCGAAGTGAATCTGAATCTCTTCCGGTTCTTCATCCAGATCGGTCAGCGGTATGAAATACTCAAATCCAATTCCTGTTCCCTTACCCCTTTTGCCGGAAATAACTTTTCGAACGAGACTGCCGCATCCATCTGCCCCGACAAGGTTCGAATATGAAAAGGCCTTCCCTGTTAAGGTCGTCACAGAAGATGAATCAGCAGATACCGCTGCCTCCCCTGTAACGATTCGGGCACCGGCCGCAGATGCCTTATCGATCAATACATTATCGAATTCTCTTCTGGATACTATCCGTACGGAAGTGTGCTGTGAAGTGAAGGTTCGAAGGAGATCACCCCTGTTCCAGAGGGATATGGTCCTGTATTCCTTCAGCTTCAGAGCTTCCAGTTCTGGAGCCGGGAGAATACCCGAACTGGTGAGAATCTCCGCCGTCCTTGCGCTCAGGGTGCCAGCGCACACTTTGTCTCTCGGAAAAGAAGCCTTGTCTATCAGGATGCATGAAATGCCTGCAGAGGCCAGCTTCCAGGCACACGAAGCTCCCGCAGGCCCTCCCCCCACGATCAGGGTCGGGTCTTTACTTTTAGCATTATTGATCATTTTCAGTTTTCCAGAAGCCGGGGCCTGCCGGGCAGGCCCCTGTTAGAACAGTTTAAAAGGAATCAGCGGAATCAGTGATCTTGACGCCTTCGGAAACGAAATATGAAGGGACACTCATGGCTACGGGAGCCCTTCTTCCGTAGGTGTTGGACTCATTAACGGATTCCGATACCGATGAAATTGCTTTCACGTTACCAAGTACATTCTGGAAAGAGTCAGTTACCCTTGATGAAAAAATAGGTGATCCTATCTTCCCATCTTCCACAAGAACGGCGTTGAACCTGGAACTGCCGGTAAATATTCCTTTACTTCGATTGGGGATATTCATGTAATGCAGAGCGGGTATATACAGTACTCTGCCCATATCCTTGACTGCTTCAAGGGGGTCTGCAGGTCCAAAGCCTGTATCCATCACGATACTTGGTGATCCGGTATCGTGTCCGGTAGGCTTCTTTCCGTACTTGGCCGCGGTAGCTGAATCGTACATAAGATTCATAAGATCCCCATCCTCCACAAGTGGGAAGATATTACGCCTGCGGCCGCACATGTCGAATCCGAACATGAAAGTTTCCGGATTTGTGGGGTCATCTACAACGGAGATCTTATCCCCGAGGATCTTCTCTCCGATTTTGTACTTCATAGTCCAGCTCTGCTTTTCCTCATAGCTTCTTCCAGCCAGACCGGTATAAACCGCCATTTCAATTATCTCTGCCACAGCACTTGATCCGAAGATCACCGTATATTCTCCGGGCTCAGCCTTGAAACCATCATTTTCTTCGTAGATGGGCAACAGCTCACTGAGAGCATTTATCGTTTTTTCAATTGAAATATCCGAGGCTCTCCAGCCGGTCTGGTTATGTGTAAGTTCCCATTTGGCTCGAGGATGCTTCAAAACAATAGAGAATAGCTGATCGGTGCTTCTATGGTAGGCTTCGTTTCTGTTGGCAGTGGAAAGAAGGTACACCTGCATCAATCCGCTGGACCAGGACCCGGAGTAATTGTACTGTCCTCCGAGTTTCTCTATGATTTCATGGTAAGCCTCGACCTTCATGCCGGGATCAATATCCGCAAGTTCAAGGTCAAACTGGTTGTCTTCACTTATTGGAGTTTCCACCACATCCGGGATAGGATCGTAAGTTTTGGGTGAAGCCATTCTCGCTTTTTCCCTGGCCGCATTAAGGATGCCCCGGACAGTATCTACGTCCTCGATCGGTCCGAGATAGGTCTGGCTTCCCTGTTTTCTGCCCTCGGTTACTTCCATATCCAGTCTCAAAAGGTCTTCCGAAGTATTCAGTGATACCGAATTGTTACCAATCCGCATGAGATGGCTTTTCTCATGATGCAGTTGAAGTGTAGCCTGAGTGCCGGAGTCGGCAGCTTCATCCCTTACCTGCATCAGAATCTCCCTGATGTTTGCGTCCAGCATTGTCTACTTCCTTTCTCCGGTAATCACATCATCGAATTTAATAACAGGGACTCCATGGCCGATCTGCATGACCTGGTTCGGCTCGCCTTTCCCGCAGTTATTCACCTGCTCTACTTTCCATGTGGATTTGTCTCCCACTGCAGAAAGGGAACCGTAGAATTCCAGAGTATGCCCCTGGTAAGTTGGGTTTCTCAGAACCCGGGTCTTTTCTCCGTTCTTCACTTCCCATGCGATTTCGCAACCGAAGTGGAAATGCTCCCGGTTGGAACCGATTGACCATGAAACGGGATTATCAACCACGATACCATCCTCGGTTGATGCTATTATCTCATCCTCGGTGCCATCGTTACCCGGAAGAATATTCACATTGGTCATTCTATCTATTGGAGCTCTGTAGAAAGATGTTGCACGGGCTGCTCCTCCACTCTGCTCGAAGACTTCCCTGCCGGCTCTTTCATTCGCTTCGTTTACCATGGCTCTTGATGTAAGGGCGTTGACCAGGATACCCCTGTCAATAAGGAGGTAATCACGCTCAGGGGTTCCATCATCATCGAATCCGAATGAACCGGGGGAATTCGCGATACTTCCGTAAGAACTTACAGACAGCTTATCACTTCCGTACCTGAGTTTACCGAATGAATCAAGGTCAACAAAGGAACCTCCGGCATAGGAAAGCTCGTATCCAAGAATTCTGTCCAGCTCAAGCGGATGCCCGATTGTTTCATGAACCTGAAGATGACCCTGACCGGGAAGCAGTATCACGGATCGTCTCCCATATTCGAGGGGTTCAGCCTTGATAAGCTCTGCCAGTTCCGATCTGATTCTACCTGCGTGCCCGGAGAAGAGCTCCGGATCAGTCATCATTTTCCAGCCGGCAGTGCCATCCCCAGTTGAATACAGGCTCATACTTCGCCTTTGCATCTCACCGTCGGAATCAAGCGCCATGACCATGATCATACCGAAAACAGAGGCAAGATCCTTGTTTATTTCGGAACCAAAGCTATTCTGGAAGTGAATCTTCTTCTTCTGGAAATTGACAAAGACCATTCTCTTGAAAATGAAGTCTTCCTTCAGATCATTATCAAGCCTGCTCAGAAATGCGAGTTTATCCTGAAGGCTCACAGAGAAAGGGTCAATCTCGACAGGGGACGCATAACTACCCTTGACAGCTTCCCCCGCACCCATCGAAAGGGGAACATTAACAAGCCTGGATGCCGTTCTGGCGTTCGCAGCAGCCTTCGCGAAACACGCATCAATCCCGGAAGGATCGCTGGTGGCTGAAAACCCCCATGCGCCTTCCCATAAAACCCTTACTCCGATACCACACTCTACTGTTGTATCGTTGGCCTCAAGGTCGCCATCGTAGAGCAGTAGCGTTTCAGAACTGTCATCAAGGTAGTATCTTGCGTCAACGTAATCGGCGCCTTCAGAAGATATTCTCGAAATGTTGCTCGCTATCTCCTTCTTCACATTCACTTCTGTCATTGAAAACCTGCCTTAAATTGAAGAAAATTGAACATATATTTTTCCTAATATACGAATTATTCAAAAACTGAGAAATCCGTGTCTGTTACAGACTGTTACAATCCGCCAACGTTATCGCAATCCTGTGGAATTATTAATAGAATACGGAATACCGTCTGAACAAAATATATCTGATCATCAGGAAGGTTTTACATGAAAAGCAAGATTCAAATAGCAGCGTTGGCGGCTCTGATTATTGGTACGGTTTTTCTCGGCTGCAGCGACTCCGATGAAAACACCAGTGAAATTGAGGAAATTACTCCAACCGGCACTCCACATCTGGAGCTTACCACAGATATTACGATAGGCGTTGAACTGGGTGATACCAATTACGTATTCGGCCAGATCGTTGAAGCCCTTCAGGACGAGAATGGGGACGTTCTGATTCTTGATTTATCAACTATGAACGTAAGGAAGTTTTCATCCGTCGGTGAATTTACCGGGTCTGCGGGTAGACAGGGTACCGGACCGGGAGAATTCCAGAGACCGATGGGCATGGCTGTTCTTGGAAATAACGATTTCATTGTTACCGATTTGCCGGGGGGCGCTGTTTGTGTTTTCGACGATTCTCTGAGCTGGAAAGAGAACATTATCGGATTTTTCCCCAGACCGCCCTTCACCGTAAGAACAGCGGGAGATTCAGCCTTCGTTGGTATGCTGCCTGTTTTTGACCGTGAGGCTGGTCTAACGGGTTATTCAATAGCCCGAATGGAGAATTCATCGGAAACGGCCATTGTTTACTCAGAAGAAATGCGTACTTTCGATCCTTCGCGTATAGGACCAATGGGTGCTGATAAAGACCCTATTTTCACTTCAGACAATGCAGGGCATGTATTCATTGCAGAAGCGGGAACAGACGAAATAAAGATCAACGGGTACAATCAGAGTGGAGAGCCATTCTTTTCGATTGATGTGAAGGTCGACAAGATGGAAAAAACCCCGGAGGAGCTTGCATACGAAGAGGCGGAATTTGAGGAATTCTCCACCCGGATGGGGAGCCGTGGAGGAAGAATGTCAGGTATGGAGCTGACCTTCGATCCGGTCCTGTACCGGAGAGCGGTTACTGACCTGGGTGTAGACAGCGAAGACAGACTGTGGGTTAGATTAGGCGCTTACCGTTATCCCTTCTGGAATGTCTACAATTTCGAAGGTGATCTTCTTTATACCGCATCCCTGGAGATAGATGACCCGGATATCGATTTCATGACTGTAAGGATCACCGATAACGGAGCAGTGGCATGGGTACCTGATCCAAACACATGGCCCAGAGTTCTGGTGCTTGAAATCCCGGATACCATATAGGCAGGGGTAGTTTAAAGCAGCTTTGTTCCTGTTGTAGGACGAGGTACTTTCACAACCAGTATCCGGAGATCCGCGTCACTCCTGTTGTACCAGCAGTGAGGAATATCCTTAGGACTTTCTATTGCTGTATCCTGTGAAACTTCAAGTTCTTCATTTCCCACCTCAACTATCCCTGTTCCGGAGAGCACGTAGAAAAACACATCGACCGGGGTTATGTGACGGATGAGCTGCTCGCCTGGTTTGAGTGTCAGGTGGCTTGAAAGGGCATGTTCACTGTCGTATACGCGCCTGACGTCAATACCGTGAGGATTTTTTGCACCTGGTTGTTCCGATACCTTGATTATTTTCATTTCTGTCTCCACTCTGTACGAAGGGGGTGGCTACCCGCCACCCCCTTTCTGTCTCGGTTTTAGCCCAGGATAGCCTTGAGGTCATCCTCTGGTGTTGTAGTGGGCATAATATTGAATTTGTCCACAAGTATTTCCAATGCAGCAGGCGTAAGGAAAGCTGGAAGCGTCGGTCCGAGCCTTATATCCTTGATGCCAAGATAAAGCAGGGAGAGCAGTATGGTAACAGCCTTCTGCTCGTACCAGCTGAGTATCATGGAAAGGGGCAGGTCGTTCACTCCGCATTCAAAAGCTCCAGCAAGTGCTACTGCTATCTGAATTGCGGAATGAGCATCGTTGCACTGACCTATATCGAGGAGTCTTGGAATCCCGCCTATATCCCCAAATTCCAGTTTGTTGAAGCGGTACTTACCGCAGGCCAGCGTAAGAATTACACAGTCATCAGGTATCTGCTGAGCAATATCTGTGTAGTAATTTCTGCCTGATTTAGCCCCGTCGCATCCGCCTACCAGGAAGAAATGCCGGATGTTTCCATCCTTAACTGCCTGGATCACCTTATCGGCAACTGAAAGGACGGCATTGTGCCCGAATCCCACCATGATTTTCTTCTCGGGAGCATCTTCGCTGAAACCATCTGCTGCCAGAGCAGCTTCTATTACAGCAGAGTAATCATGGTCATCTATATGCGCTACTCCAGGCCATTGGACCAGCCCGGTTGTGAAGATTCTATCTTTGTAGGAATCCTTCGGTTTCTGTATACAGTTCGTAGTCATTAAGATGGCTCCCGGGAATTCGTCAAATTCCCTTTGCTGGTCCTGCCATGCTCCGCCGTAATTCCCCACAAGGTGCGAATACTTTTTAAGACCGGGGTAAGCAAGGGTCGGAAGCATCTCACCATGAGTGTAGACGTTAATCCCTTTTCCCTCGGTCTGCTTCAGCAGTTCCTCAAGATCCTTCAGATCGTGACCTGAAACAACTATTGCCTTACCTTTGAGTGGAGTAACCCTTACTTCCGTGGGTTCCGGATGGCCGTAAACTCCGGTATTTGCCGAATCCAGCAGCTCCATTACACGGAGGTTCTTCTCTCCAACTTTCAGGGCCATAGCGAAAAGGTCACCAACTGTGTTCTTCCTGGTCAGGAAATCAAGAGATTCGTGGAAGAATGCGTAAACATCATCGTCCTCAAAGCCAAGGATCAAAGCATGATCGGCGTAGGACGCGGAACCCTTCAAACCGTATGTTATCAATTCCTCGAGACCCGTAATATCCTTACCGGGATCTTCAAGTCTTTCAGCTATGGACAGCTTTACGGCTTCGTTTTCGATCTCAGTCTCATTTTCGGGCATTTTCCATACGGCAGGTCCACCAAGCTCCTGCGGTTCCTGTCCCTTTTCCGCGCATGCCTGCAGATACAGATCACGAATGTTGTCCCGCACTTCAACACCCGCTCTGATAAGGTTTATCAGAGTATCCGAATCGAAATTCACATTTGTAACCGTAGTGAAGAGTGCTTCAATAACAAAAATATCAGCTTTACGGTTCACTATCCCGAGTTTCCTTGCCCTGATTGCCCAATTGGAAACACCTTTTGCAACATATACAAGAAGGTCCTGCATTACCGCGGTCTTCGGGTCTTTGCCACAGACACCGAATCTGTCGCAACCGATCCCTTTTGCTGTCTGCTCACACTGATAACAAAACATTCCTTCTCCTTCCGGTAAATTCTCTCATATCCATAATATCATAAATCGGTACTTTCATACCAATTATACATGTTGCACGTTAAGCGTCAATGGGTACATATTTGTAAGAGTGGTCATAATCGATAATATTGACGTTGTGGTATTCTATTACTATTTTACCGAGAATGAAAGGAACAGTATGTCATTACCAGTGTCCATCCCCGAGTCGGTTTCCCTTGCGGTGCACGCCATGGCAAAGCTCGCAGCCGGTGGATCCGAAGCGGTAAAACTGACAGATCTCCTTATCAAGCCTGGTTCTGCAGATCATCTTTCGAAAGTAATGCAGAAACTCACAAAGGCAGGTATGGTAAAATCAAAGAGAGGCCGAGGCGGGGGGTTTTCCCTGGGGGTCAATGCCGCCGATATCAGGCTGATGGATATCTGGATAGCTCTTGAAGGAACTTTCGAAACCAGTATATGCCCCTATATGGGGAATGGATGCGCACAGCCGATATGCCTTTTCGGGACAATTGGGAAAGATGCCTCACAACTAATCAGGAACTACTTCGCAAATACCACTGTTGAGGATTTGGGAAAACTTCTAGAAAATGGAAATCACACGATAATACCCTGATCAAGGTAAATCTCATTTCAGGTTTCTTCTTTATCCATTATCAGCTGCATCCGCTGGAATACCCGGTTTCAGTGCTTTCCGCGTAAGGAGAAATACACCGCGCCACGCAATGGCCATCAGAGTGAGGAAAAGCAATCCTCCGAAAAGGTTTTCGCTTGTCAAATAATTGAAGAGTCCGTGGAGTACCATGCTGCCCAGCAATCCCGCTACGACAAGCAAAGATGATTTAAAGGTTTTCTTTCTCTTATGCCAGCCCAGAGCAAGTCCCCAGAGGCTTGAGAACAGCGCATGCGCTGGAACACTCAGTACGGCTCTGCCAGTAAGAACATATACCCCCATTTCTGCTCCGCCGGATGCCCAGCTGTTAAGCACATAGATAATGTTCTCAACCGATGCGAATCCCAATGCAGCAGCTGTTGCATAGACCATACCATCTACAGGTTCATCAAATTCACTGCGATTATATACTGTCCAGCGAACGCAGAGAAATTTAGCGATCTCTTCGGTAAACGGAGCTACAAATACGGCAAGTGTGAGAAGGCTCACGTAGAATGGAAGCTCTTTCAATGAAAAGACCATTGCGGCCCCAACCAGCGCTCCCACGAGGAAAGTTCTTGCTACGAGCTTTTTTGGTTCAGGTGCGTATCTGTCACTTCTGTAAAAGTAGATCATCCAGAGAAACGCCGGGATGATAGAGGCAAGTGCCGGGATCAGCATGAAAAACCTGCTTTGTGCATAGGTCTGGCTGGAACAACAAAATATTTCAAGCGGTATTCCTTACTTATAATCACTGGAAACTTGATTTCACTCCAGATCAGAATCAGTTCCCGATACAATTTTTCAGTTCCCTTTTTCTCAATTTCTTCACCTGAAATCAATGATACTGCTTGAAGCACTTCCCGGTCAATGTGATGATCAACTGATACGCTATCTCTTTCTTTTGGAAATGCCGGGATTCTCCGCACTGAGCGCATCCAGGGGAGAAGAAGCTCTTGATCTCTCTATAGAGAACCGGGAACAGATCTGGCTGTCGAATATTGATCAGGCTCTCCAGTGCTTTCTTGAAGCACTCCGGATATTAAAGGTCATTCGGAAACCTGGCAGAACTCTTCGCCAGTAGCTGTATTTACATCAGAAATAGAAATCGGCGCTTATACCAAGATGGGGACCTGTGAATGTATAAGTACCGTCTTCTTTCTCTCCGTCAACAGTTCTTGTGATGTCCATTATACGGTGGTCCACCCCCAGATCAAGCCAGAGGGCTCCCATACTGAATTTGTAGCCTGTGCTTACCAGAGCTTCCAGCCTTATGCCGTTTCCACCATCATAAGCATACTCCCTGGGAGGGGTCGTACTCTCTCCGTCAGCCAATATCACTATGATGTTCTCGGGCCACATGAGGCTCCATGCGGCTCCGAGTGAGGTTTCAACGGCGAATCCCTCCTGAGGATTTCGAAGCAGGTAGGAAAATTCACCTCCTATATTGATCTGATTGCCGATAATTATAAATATAGGAGCGGGAATCGTTATTTTGACTCGGAAGTAGAGATCATCAATTATCCGTGGCCCGAAAGCCGACTGGAAACCCCAGACACAGTCTCCACCATGTTCCCAGTACAGGTAGCTCATGTCCAACCCGCCCGAAGCGCTGCTCCATGGTTTCGCCACGGTTGCTGCTGAAGCTATCATCAGGACAAATGCTATGTTTTTCAGTTTCATGAACCGGTGCCTTTCCAGAATTGGGTTTGATTGTAATTTGCCGTAGACTGCAGTTTTCGTCAATAGCTGTCTGCCTTTATAGATCCCCATGTGGAGCGTTCCAGTGCTGTCCCGATGTCGAATGAGAATTCAACGATTTTGTAACCGCTGCTGATAGTTTTGTAGCTCCAGAAGATGCTGCTGCGGGAGAACGTTTTTATCTCTGCAGTAGGAAAGAAGCTTTATTACTTGGGGGTAAAGAGTCAGTTCATCAAGGAAGTAAAGGAAGGCTTTCTCAGTGATCGCAGGCTCAGCAAAGGTTTCCGCCATTGCATCAATGATGTACTTGACGTGTTCGAACGGTCTGTTCTCCTTAAGTTTAGCATTGGTAAAGCAGTGCTTGCAGTTTTGACCGCAGACGCCAATCTGTGGGAACAGGAGTAATGCGTCATATTTCTTGCGTTCCATTTACTCTCCTAATTCTCTGCATAACGTTCTGCATAACCTGCACAAGCGTTACTCTGAATCATGGTTTGCATTTGTGCTGGTTTATGCAGTTGTTAGCACTCTATTTTGCAAGTCTTGCACTTACCAGTCGGTTGATACTCACTCCCTCTTCTGCTGCAATTTCAGCAAGTTTGCGATGAACTTCGGGAGGAATCCGCACCATAAACTTTCCGCTGTATTTCCTGATTGAAATAGGAATTGGTATTTCTTCTTTATTGTTCTTCATGTCAGAGATAACATCAGCCACAAGCTGTCTTATTCCCTCAAGAGCTGAATCCTGAGTTTTGGTAAGCCAACTCAGGCTGGGGAACTCTGTACATAGACCAACATATTCCTGATCTTCTTCAGACCAAGTCACTCGATATGTATAATGGTCATTCTTCAATGGCATTCTCTTCACTCAACCTTTCTATGGCTCGAAGAACTTGTCTAACCTGGTAGGCTTTTGCTTTGCCTTTCTTATTCTGAATGTTCACTCTCGGGTCTCCCTGCCATGGTGTTTTGTAAACTTGATGACTTGATCCAGATTGCCTGGGTTCACCAAAATAGTATCTACAAATCCTGCATAAATCCGAGAATTGGATATCCTTTGGGTTATCCTTCATTCTTTTTATCAACTGCTCTATCTTTACCATAGAATATAGTATCAATAATGATACTGTATGTCAATCCCTTCTTTGTATGCATCGAGGTAGGACTGCCAGTTACCCGACAGCCCCCTCAGAGATCCCTGCATGCGATACTATCGCACAAGGCTCCTCGGTATTATTCACTTCGTACAAGAACATAAATCAGTCCCAGTATCCAACGATTCGAGGCTCGGGTATCTGAAAATGCTTCAGCATCTCATTGAACCCGTGCCAGTTGCAGCTCTTACGCTGACTTCGCCGATTCAACCATTTGAACACGATTCTACACACTTTGAAGTAGTATACCTTCAACATCCTGATATTTCCAGAGACACCGTAATAATTCCAATGTCCAAGCAATTTCAGTCGCAGTTTCTTCATGATGACTGCGGTTCCGTGCTTGTTTCGCTCTACCCGTATCCATTTACGGATATTGGCAAGTGCGATCTGAAGCTTCGCCTTAGATGTTCTCATCTTTACAAGAGGCTTACCGGAACGACTCAAACCCCACCGGTATTCAAATCCGAGAAAGGTAAACACCTTGCTCTTCTCCGTCTGAAACCGGGAAAACCGGATTACACTGGTTTTCTCAGATGAGAGTTCAAGCGTGAATTTACCAAGCCTCTTGCCGAGTACATCGTAGAAGCGTTTCATGTCATCATGGTACCGAAACGCGCACACGAAATCATCGGCGAAACGCATAAGCATTGCTTCACCGCGACAGCGTGGTTTAACGACTTTCTCAAACCAGAGATCAATGACATAGTGCAGATAGATGTTGGCAAGCACAGCAGAAATGATTCCGCTCTGAGGTGTACCGGTAACAGGATATTTAACCTGGCCGTCTTCCTCAAGTATGCCGGCTTTCAACCACTTGCGAATGAGACCCAGGAACCGCTTATCATTGATACGCTGTTCCAGCATCTTCATCATCCAGTCATGATCCATGTTATTGAAGAATCCCTTGATGTCAGCATCTACTACCCATCCGAACCGTCCGCGATGGAGAGTTTTACTGAGTTCAAGAGCCGCCCGTTGAGGTCCCTTACCCCGTCTGTAACCATGACTGCAAGGAAGAAAATCCTCCTCATAGATGGCAGACAGAATTAAGGCTACTGCCTTTTGCAGTACCTTGTCACCAATTGCGGGAATACCAAGCGGTCGTTTCTTACCTCCTGCTTTGGGAATGTACTTGCGTCTTACGAGCTTCGCCTTATACCTGTTCCCCTTGTGGTCTTCAACGATCCTCTGAATATTCTCTTCAAGATTGGCTTCAAATGTACCGTAGCAAACAGCATCAACTCCTGGTGCAGATTTCTTGTTCAACTGCGGAAAACACCAGCGAAGATTTTCCTCATTCAGTAAACTGAAGAGGTTTCCGAATCGGTGTTTGGGTGAAATCTCTGCTCTCTTTGCTATACCACGCAGGGAGGTTTGCATATGTTTGTCAGCCTGTCTTATCTGCATATGTTTCCTTTGCATGTTGCATAATACCGTCATCCCCTTCCCCATGTGATCGGCCTTACCGTCTCAGAGTACTATGAGATGATCTGACTCCCTTGCCACCCATAAGGCATCCTTCTTATGGTTGAAATGCCCTACCCGATATGCGGGAGGCGGAAGGGTCTCCCAAGTTCCTGATGCTTCTCTCACTGCATGCCACGCTCTATGACCCCGGCAGTTCCTCAGAATCTTACCATAACGATTCATATGTACTGGCTTCCGGTGCGTTAAAGTCGTCGCCAACTGCTCTTATTACTTTAACGGGGCTGTATCGCTTAAGGGAAGTACGCTTCCCCTGCGGCCTACAGTGTTCTCTGTGTACGCTTCACCCGTTTTGTTCACCGGCGTGTACCCCGGCTCCGCCACAGGCGCAACACTCGATACGGGCTGCTGGTTAGGCTTTGCCCGACAGGGACTTGCCACTCCTAATGAGTAGCTCACCCTATAAGAAGCACCAAGCTTCGCTTGGCGCACTAACACTTCGAATGAGCTGCTTTC
Source organism: Candidatus Fermentibacterota bacterium (assembly GCA_030609965.1). Taxonomy (GTDB): domain Bacteria; phylum Fermentibacterota; class Fermentibacteria; order Fermentibacterales; family JCC-6; genus Aegiribacteria. The sequence continues at coordinate 108 of JAUWSQ010000022.1, read as the reverse complement.
ATAACTCGACCAATACTAAGTAAAGTCAGCTCGATTCGATTGTTGGGTGGCAGTTTCAGCAATCCCATATTTTTTTCTTAACTCATCAAAATCGAAGATGCGAATATG
>JAUWSQ010000072.1 GCA_030609965.1 Candidatus Fermentibacterota bacterium | reverse complement strand
GTACCGGCCATTGTAGCACGTGTGTAGCCCGGGATGTAAGGGCCATGAGGACTTGACGTCATCCCCACCTTCCTCCAGTTTATCACCGGCAGTCCCTTTAGAGTCCCCGACATTACTCGCTGGTAACTAAAGGCAAGGGTTGCGCTCGTTGCGGGACTTAACCCAACATCTCACGACACGAGCTGACGACAGCCATGCAACACCTGTGTGATTCGTCCTGCTTTCACAGGATTAACCTCTCCCCGAAGGTCGAAGCTCACATGTCATACCCTGGTAAGGTTCTTCGCGTTGCATCGAATTAAAGCACATGCTCCACCGCTTGTGCGGGCCCCCGTCAATTCCTTTGAGTTTCAGCCTTGCGACCGTACTCCCCAGGCGGGGTACTTAATGCGTTAGCTGCGGCTCTGAGGGGGTTGAGACCCCCAAAACCTAGTACCCATCGTTTACAGCGTGGACTACCGGGGTATCTAATCCCGTTTGCTCCCCACGCTTTCGCACCTCAGCGTCAGTACTTGGCCAGTATGCCGCCTTTGCCACTGGTGTTCTTCCTGATATCCACGCATTCCACCGCTACACCAGGAATTCCGCATACCTCTCCAGTACTCAAGTTAAGTAGTTTCGAACGCAGTTTCACAGTTAAGCCATGAGATTTCACATTCGACTTACCGAACCGCCTACGTGCCCTTTACGCCCAATGATTCCGGACAACGCTTGCTCCCTCCGTATTACCGCGGCTGCTGGCACGGAGTTAGCCGGAGCTTCCTCTGAGGGTACGTCAGAGCGTATGTGTATTGTACATACGCTTTTTCTTCCCCTCTGACAGTGTTTTACAACTCATAAAGCCTTCATCACACACGCGGCGTCGCTCCATCATACTTTCGTACATTGTGGAAGATTCTCGACTGCTGCCTCCCGAAGGAGTCTGGGCAGTATCTCAATCCCAGTGTGGCCGGACACCCTCTCAGGCCGGCTACCCATCATCGCCTTGGTAGGCCATTACCCCACCAACCAGCTAATGGGACGCGGACCAATCAATCAGCGAAAGGTCCCGAAGGAGCCCCCCCTTTCATCATATCAAATTAATCGAAATGACATATGCGGTATTAGCATCAGTTTCCCGATGTTATTCCCCACTGAAAGGTATGTTATCCACGTGTTACTCACCCGTTCGCCACTTTACTAGGAACTACTAACGAATTAGCTGTTCCGTTCTCGTTCGACTTGCATGCCTTATCCACGCCGCCAGCGTTCGTCCTGAGCCAGGATCAAACTCTCCGTATATATTTATATAGGATTATTTACCTGTATAGTTTTGCTATAATTATTTATGGTCCGATCTGCTATAGCTGGCAGATCCGCTCGTTTTGAGCCAAGTGCCAGTCCCGAATGGGACTGACTCAAGGAACCGACACAGACCATGCTCTTGCGATGCTGTCTTCTCACAGATTTCAAAGATCTTGCGCTCCGCAGCGCGAACTTATAACCTAGAACGTACCACTATCCTTGTCAACCCTTTTTCCGACGTACTGCATCAGTAAGAGTTAACTCGCTGAATCAGTTCAATTCAAAGTGGAACCGATATATGCATACATCGCAGAAAGATGTCAAGGACACATCTATCACATTGGTATTACGGCAATTAGGCTTACGTATCCTGATTCGTCATCTTTCTGTATGTTTAACACTGTATTCCTCCGGGAGTTCCCATAATAGTCGGGAAGAAGTATTGTTATATTGTAGTATGTAAAAAATGGAGGTAAACCCTGAATTCGACGGAAATGCTCCTGCGAATTTCGCTCTCCGGAGAAATTATCGAAGAGGCAACAGGCACCGGATCTGATGGATCGGTAAAGGAGATACCTGACCTGAAGGGGAAGGATATTTCCTCCCTTTTCAGCAGATGGCCTTTGACAGACGAGTTCAGTATGGTCTGGTTCTCTCCTGGTTTAACCCCACTGTTTACGGCAGCAAGGATGGATAGTGAGTCATCCCTTCTTGTTTATTACCTTGAAACAGAAGAAAATACTCTATCTAATCCAGCTATTCCTTTTATCAGAGTAATCCCTGAAAGACATTTACCAATTGTGTCTCCTGGTTTTCTATGCCTTCTCGGATATACACCATGGGAACTCTCGCAAAGCGAGTTGATCTCATCACTGCTTGACAATTCCGATCAGGACCAGGGATATGTGACTTTCCTGGACAAGAAAGGCAAAGGATACAGGCTGATCTTCTCCAGAACAGCTAATAACTTCGGCGGAATGGACTACAGCTTTATTCAGCAGCCCAGGGGACTGAATTTCCCCGTTGAGGAGCTTGATCGCCTTGCAAGCATGAATGTTCAGGGAACGGATGATCTTCTGGCCTACCTCATTGATGTACTCGAACTCGAAGCTGCAGTTCTAATGGTCAGGTCGGTACAGGGGTATGTTCCAGTAAGTATGATTAACGTTGAAATAGATACAGAACATTTCGAAACTACCAGCGCTTTCGAATCAGAAAATCTCCAGTATCCTGTCTGGGTCGACTCCGGCGGTGAGGATTCTCCACTGGGTTTCACCGGACAGTGCCTCGTCTACCCGTATGGGAATATTCTTCTTGTTGCTCCCTGGAGAGGTGATGCTGACAGATTGCAGCGCAAAGCGGACGCGCTGATGCCTGCTGTTTCAATGAGGTATGAACAATTCAGAGTTGCTTATGGAGAACATAAACTACAGGCACTGCTTCATGAACTGGACTTTCAACCCTCATGTCTGCAGGACACAGAAGCTCTCGAAAAGATTCTTGACACTGCAGCAACAGGTTTTGGCGCTTCTGTAATAGCGATATTCGGGCCAGAGGAGTCAGCCAGCCCGATAGCGAACAGCAGAGCTGACAGCGAAATCAGAGATCTGCTTATCTCCGACCGTCCTCTGGAGGAATGTTTCAAAGACACACATATCACCGTCTTGAAAGACGGCTATATTCTGCTCACTGCCTGGGATGATGAAAGAGAAGTCCCTTACTCAACCGTAGACGCCTTCGGAAAGATTCTCAGAAAATACGATCTTGCGTCAATGAATATTCCTGAGAAAATACTCCCTGATTTTTCATCATTGCAGGCTGTGCTGATGAAGGATACTCATGTTCTTTGGCAGGGGCGGTCACTGGGTATTTCTCACTGCTATCAGTTTTACGGATACTCTAGACAATGCGCTGATTGCCCTGTTGACCATCTTTCCGCTACCGGGAAGAAAAGCGCAAAACTTGAAAATCACCAGGGATTCATCGAGGAAATTCATCCTTCACGTAATGGATTCCTTGTAACCTGGACAAAACTGCCTGAGAACAAAAATACCGCTGAAGAAAGCGATAGCCGGAGTGAACGCTTTCCAGGTGGAACTGCGACGTATACATCCACAGGTGAAATCATATCATGGAATGGATGGTTTCAGGAAGCAACCGGGATTGGCACAGATCAAGCATGTGAGCAGAATGCTGCGAGAATACTGGACAGGATTGATTGCCCGTCCGTACTCTCGCAATTCAGATCTGCGCTGACCGGTATTTTCATCCCTGAGCCTGTCGAATTCATTTGGAAAAGTATGAAATGTTTCAGCAGAATCAGTCGGATTGAGTCGGGAAATCTGATCCATCATACAGTCCTTGATTCAAACAGAGCTGGAATTGCGGTTATTGCTCCTCTTGGCCCCGGCACAATGTCAGCCTCTTCTGAACCTGGTTCCCTTGCGGAGTATCTCTCTACAGCGTGCAGAAGGGAAGGATGGGAGTTCGATATTTCCAGCAATACTACCAGCGATGGGGCTCCCGTATGGTTCTCCCGTGAAGTTACAACTGATCTGCTTTCAGGTCTCCTGCACATACTTGCTCCCATGTGTCCGGACAGGTGGACAGGTCTCGAAACCGGATGGCTTGATAATACACCGGAAACCGGAGCGTTTTCATTTCTTCCGGGTCGGTATCATGTTCTCCGTTTCAGATTGCATGGATTGCATTTCACTGAACACTCATCCGCTCTTGAAAAATTGAGCATTCTATTCCAGGGTTTCGGCGGCTGGCTGGCCGGGTCTCCCGGGGAAGAGGTTCTGCAGGTTGCTCTTCCTGCAGCAGGAAAAAACGAAAGGGAATTCGATGCAATTATCTACTCACCTCTTCAAGCATTCACTGATCTCTGCCGCGATGTACTTTCGGATGTTGGCTCAAAAAGCTTTCTCTATACAGAATCCGCCAGAGAAATGGCTGTAAAGCAGGAGAATGCAGGAGCGATTATCTGCAGACTGGATCAGAGCAACCTTCATTATGCCAATGCACTTACTGCAAGAATTCCGGGACAGCCTGTACTTGTAGCCTCCGGTCTGTCCACAGGCATTCCCTCTGTAACAACCCGTGTTACGCATCTTCAGCTTCCGGTAGACCCTGATAAACTCTTCTCCGCTATCAGGAAAGTGACCAGGGGTTAAATATGTGGACAAGTCTGTTGATTGTATTTCTGCTTTCCGCTTCCACTCCTGAGGAATTCCTTCTTGAACTCTGTGATCACCGAACCGGAACAGATGGATCAACCTTCTGGTCAACTCATGCATCAGCCGAGGTTCCCAACAGGTATTCCAATCCGGATTCCCTCCTGCTGCTCCTTGCTGACAAGGAAGGGCTTTCGGTCAATTCGGGACCGCGAACGAGCTTCCAGAGCATCAATGAAACATTCAGAATTGAATTCGGAGAATCATACTGGACATGGACTGATCACGAAGGTGCTCGGTGCAGAACAGAAGGGCTTTCAGTCATTGAGTGCACAGGGGGGCGCTATACCTGGGTTCAGATACCTGTTTTAACTTCCAGATCAGTAAGTGCGGGAAAAACGGAAAAGCTCGTATCCGGACTTCTGATTACGATTCTGGTTCTGTTATTCACAGCGATTGCTGTAGGATGGGCAAAACGACGATACCTTAGTTGAACCGTTCCCATTCTGAAGAAAAATCCAGAACCTGAACAGGCATTTCCTGCATTGAAAGTTCAAGGGTTACAGCATTCTCTATAAAATCCTCAAGATCTCTCTGAAGCAGAATCAGCTGCGACATGAAAACCTGATAGGCATCCAGATTCTCAATATTGTTTGAAGGCAGCTCAGAACCCGAATCGAGTTCCTCCTGCAGGTCCTTCAGTAACGAGGAAAATGCAAGCAGCATCTCCGTCGCCTGATTGATATTTGTCATTTGTCTTCCTTCAGTTGATTTCAAGTATGATAGGAAAATCATGGATAAATCCCGATTCGTCAACTACCACAGGTGTGGTTTGTCTTCCTCTGATGTATTCCAAAGACAGTCTGAAGGCGGCTTCAATCTGCGGCTGGCTCCATCTATCTGCATTCCAGACAGGATGCCGGGCTTCATTAAGCGCTATGAAAAGACCACCATACTCGGAAGCGAGCTGAACGCCTACTGAAGGAGGCGATATTCTATCACAGGTACCATTGATAAATACGTATCTGGTTGAAGTATAATCATTAACGTAATCATCGGATTGAAATATTTCAAGCCCTCTTCTTGCGCCTGCAGGAATCAGTTGCTTCAGAATCTTCTTCCTCAAGCTTCCCAGTTTCCTTTGCGCCGCAGTAAAGAAGTTCCTGTAAGCTCCATGACATATGATCCCGGCAACGGACTCTCCAAGGATAAAGGACATCTTCAGCGCAGTTATGCTGCCCATTGATGAACCGTAAAGTATCGTTCGGCTCGTTGAAAACCCCATTTCCCCCCTCAGGTGAGAGATAGCTCCCGCAAGGTCGTATACTTCGGCAGGTCCTCCTGAAGTAACTGGAACGGGATGTCCATCATGTCCTCTGAGTGGAACGAGAAACACCGAATATCCCATTCGGTTGAAAATCATACCGGGTTCCGCAATCGATGTAATATTGCCGTGAAGTCCGTGAACCATGATGATTAAATCCTTACCGGAGTCCAGGAAATATCCTGTCATGTGGCAGCCATCCAGTGAACTGATATCAACCGGTTTCCATGGTGATCCGGGAAAGGGATGTGGAACGGGCTGGCGAATTCTGAATCGATTGGTGTAACCTATCAGACCCGGTCGGGATAGCATTCTCCTGAAGATCAGCCAGAAAAGAATGCCGAGTAATGCACCGATACTCCATCCGGTGAGGACATCAATCGGATAATGAACTCCCAGGTAGATCCTGCTGAACCCGACCAGGAGCGAAACCGATATGGCAAATGGAGCAAGGGGCGGGTATGCAAGGGCTATTGTAGTTGCAAGGGCAGCAGAATTTGCCGAATGCGCGGACGGAAAAGACCTGTTGCCATGCACGTCTCCCCTGTAATTAACTTCTCCACTGATGTTCTCTTCAAAACAGGGTCTGGATCTGGCTGTATTTCTTTTAAGATGGTAGCAGACCTGGTCTGACGCAGATGTGGCCAGAATCATGCATAGCAGAACTATTCTGGGGTTTTTTGACGCAAATGCCCGTTTCCATCTGCTGCCGCTTGAAACATATGGCTTCGTTCTGCCCCACCATAGCAGAAGCAGAATGAAACCAATCAGCAGTGGGATCCAGTTATCAACATTTGTTATCGTTCGCATTATGTATGTGAGCGGATTCGACTCAATTCCATTTATCTGAAAGAACAGTGATGTATCCCAGGATGGCCAGAGCACTCTAGCTTCTGCCTGAATCTAGTCCGCATTCTTTCCAAATCCTGTATTCTTCCAGATCAGTGCCGATGAACTTGATACACAGGCTTAGCACAAAAGCATCATCTATGTATCCAATGAACGGAATTAAATCCGGAATAACATCAAATGGATTCACAAAGTACAGCAGTGTGAATACTACAGCACCAAGCGTACGAAGTGGTACTTTATACCTGCCTTTGACAGAGTCGGAAAGCATGGCGTACAAAATTTTTATATCTTCCCAGAATTTCTCCAGTGCCGCTGGAATGCCGTGAGCCTCAAGATGATTTATCTTCTCTTCTGCTCTTCCCGCAGCTTCCATGGTTTCTTTCTCACCAGCGGATTTTCTCCCGCTGTCAAACATTTGCTCAAGTCTTCTCCGGTCTCTATTCATGAGATGCATCCTCATCCTCAACCTTTCATTCACTCTTTAACAAGAACATAGCCAAGCATGATGGACAAAGAAAGACAGGGTGGCTCCAGAAGACCTCTTTGTGTTAACTTAGACATATGGAATACATGATAATATCACCTCCGGTAATCACGCCTTCCGAACCACCATCAGGAGCTTTCCTGCTTGCTTCCGGACTGGAAGCCAGAGGGATCAGTACCGGTTTTCTTGATCTGTCACTTGAGTTCTTCAATTATATCTTCGCTAAGATACCTGAGGGTAGGGGTTATCCCGCTGTTAAATATGCACTTACGTATCTCAGAAACAACTCAAATTATCCACCCGGCCAGCATCGCACAGTTTCCGGTGTCCTGAATTCCGCTTTAAAGTCATTTTCAAAAGGTTACCCAGGGTGGAAAATCTCTCTGATGGATCTTACTCCACCTTCCGAAGTACATAAACCTGAGGAGCTGCTTAAAATCTGCAAGCGGGAAGTAACGCCATTTTCAGAATTCTGGGAAGAATACCTGCTGCCTATTCTCAAGATGCATCATCCGAAAACCGTTCTTGTTTCATTTTCCTATCTTTCACAGCTTCCAGCGGGAATAGACCTGGCTCTATTCCTAAAAACAAACGGATACCACGTGATAGCTGGGGGTTCGCTGCTGAACAGCCTTGATAGAACAGGAAAAGGATTTGATCTCCTGCGCAGAGTGCTTCCTGAAACTGTCCTCGGAGATGGTTCGCTGCTCAGGGGAATAGAGTCCACGGATAATTCACTGTTAAGCAGATTGTCATGGCCATACACGCTGAGCTCGTGGCAATACATATCCGGAAGTCCCATAATTCCTTACACGTTATCTACAGGGTGTTTCTGGAATAAGTGTCTATTCTGTCCTGACAGAAAAAGGAAACTGTCAATCTTCGGGAAAGAAGTATTCGAGGAATTCATCAAGACTGTTCCGCCTTCGATAATGAAACGAAAACCGGTCATTCATTTACTTGACTCAACGATCCCGAAAAAGACTCTGCTGGATATTCTTCCGGTTCTCAAAGAAAACAACCTTGATTTCTATGGTTTTATCAGACCGGAAAAGTGGGTTGCAGACCAATCAGATATGCTTGCGGATCATGGATGTCTTATGCTGCAGCTTGGGGCTGAAAGCGGAAGTCACTCCCTGCTTGAACGATTCAGCAAGGGAATCGATCCCGAAACTTCACTGGAAGTAATACAAAGCTGCGCTGAATCGGGGATAAGAACTTACGTGTATATGCTTCTGGGGCTTCCCGGAGAGACTATTTCCGATCTGAATGCATCTGTCAGTTTTCTGCAGGAGGCGGGGAATTCAATCGATTTCATTAACTTCTCCATATTCAATCTGCCCACTAACTGCGAATTATCGGACAGAGCCGATGAATTCGGAATTGAGCTGGTTTATGACAAAGACTCTGAAAATGTGATAAGGCTTTACATGCCCTTCCGCTGCGAAGGGCGAAACCCAAGAATAATGGCAAGGGATTTTATAACCGAAAAGCTCAGCCGACTCCCTTCGATTGAGGAGACTCTGCTGCGAACCCCAAAATGGTTCAGAACATCCCATTTCCCGCTGATTGAGATACCGGGGCGTATTTCTCACAAACCTGACCTGAGTAAATGAATGCCGGCGAGATTTGCGTGTTAATCCCCGGTAACAATCAGATAAGTTAGTACAGACAGAATAAGCAGCCATACAACTACAGCGATAGCAGCTGTTTTTCTGGCTCTGCCTGCATCATCCTCCGAATCGGGTCGAATTCCTACAGCAAGAAATGTAACTACTCCTGCAAGGTTGATCGAAATGAGGTTCACGGCAAGCAGCTGACCCGCGTGGAATGCTCCATTTATATCGCCCATCGCGCCAAGCAGACCCGCCACAACAAGAGGAGGCATCAGTGCAGCGGCAACCATCACTCCTATCAATGTTGCGGGAGCGCCAGTACTCAAAGCAAGGGCTCCGGCAGCTCCTGCTGCGAGAGCTATAACAATATCTGATGTACCAATAAAAGTACGAGAAACTATCTCGGAAGATGAAGAATCAAAGTTGAAAACCATCCCTGCGATCACGACGAAGGCAAATGCGGCCCCTATCCGGATTGTGTTTTCTCGAAGGGCTCTGATTCCGAGCCCCAGATCTCCTATTGTCACAGCCAGGGAAAGGCCGACATTAGGTCCAAGTAATGGAGCTATGACCATGGCGCCTATAATCACTGCGATATTATTCCTGGCAAGGCCTATGGCACATACGATCGCTGAAAGCATGGTCATGATGATATTCGGCCAGGAAGTCTTTGTCATCTCGTTTACATCCGAGTAGAGTTCTTCTCTGCTTACTCTGTGGATTTTCCTGCGCGATGCACTGCTGGAAACCTTTTTCTCATCCGGGATTTCCTCGGGAGCCGGGATGGAAGAAGCCACAGGAAGGGAGACAATTCTCAGGTCCTCACCTGAATCAGCAAGCGCTGATCTCAGTTTATCTGTTATTTCTTCACTTTGTTCGGCTTCCGCAAGGATATGAAGCTGCGCCTGCTCAACGGAAAGCTTCTCCCACCAGATTGAGATCGTATCAAGACTGCTGACTGATGATCGGGCCAGTTCCAGCCGATCAGCGGGCAGGAATACTTCTATCAGACGTACAGCCATATCAGAGGTTACTCCTTCCGGTTAAAGAAGATTGCTTGCAAGCTCAGCAAGTCTGCTCCTCTCCCCTTTGACCAGGTTGATATGAGCGGTGATGCTCTCATTCTTAAATCGATCAATAAGAAAAGTCAGGCCGTTAGACTGGCTGTCAAGATAAGGTGTATCTATCTGATAAATATCACCCGTGAATACAATCTTAGTGTTTTCGCCAACCCTGGTGATAATGGTTCTGACTTCATGAGGCGTCAGATTCTGAGCTTCATCAACAATGAAGTAAATTCCATCCAGGCTTCTACCCCTGATATACGCCAGAGGAGTGATTAGAAGTTTCTCATGTTCAATCATCTCCTGCAGACTGAGATATTCTTTGCTGTCAGTTGAGAAACGGCTTTTAATAACGGCCAGATTGTCCCACAGGGGCTGCATATACGGATCTAGCTTGCTCTGAACATCACCCGGAAGATAGCCAAGATCTCTGTTTCCAAGCGGTACAACGGGTCGTGCCAGGAAAATCTGTCGATATTCTTTTCTCTGAGCGAGAGCAGCAGCAAGCGTCAGCAGGGTTTTTCCGGTTCCTGCTTTGCCTGTCAGCGTGACAAGCTGAACTGATGGATTCAACAGTGCGTGAAGGGCATATGTCTGTTCAGCGTTCCTCGGTTGTATTCCATAGGCTCTGGTTTTGATAATGCGTTCGAACTCATCAGAATCAGGATTGAACCATGCAAGGGAACTGGTGCTGCCGTTTCGGAGAATGAAGAACTGATTCGGAGTCGGAGAAAGCTCAGTGTCGATATCGCTTCTCGGAACGGTAAACGGCTGCTCGTAAAACCTGGATATCAAATCTGTGTCAATATCCTCCAGGATTCCAGTACCAGTATAAAGCTCATCAACATTCTCAACTTTTCCGGTTTCGTAATCCTCAGCGTTAATACCGATAGATTTTGCTTTCATCCGAAGATTGATGTCTTTGCTGATAAGAATTACGTCCCTGCCGGGATTAGCAATCCGCAGCTGATCGGCAAGCGCAAGAATCCGATGATCAGGCTTGTTCAGGGTAAATGTTTCCTTTACGATGCTTCCTGCAGATACCTTTGCGACTTTTACAAACAGTT
>JAUWSQ010000033.1 GCA_030609965.1 Candidatus Fermentibacterota bacterium | reverse complement strand
TGATCAATGGGGCATCAGGTGGGGTGGGGACTTTTGCGGTTCAGATTGCCAAATCGTTTGACACCGAAGTCACAGCCGTGTGCAGCACGAGAAATTTGGAGCAGGCAAGCTTGATTGGGGCAGACCATGTTATTGATTACACTAAAGAGGATTTCACTAAAAATGGTATGCGGTATGATCTCGTTTTTGCGGCAAACGGTTATCATTCGCTTTCAGACTATAAGCGCGCCTTGACTCCCAAGGGTATTTATGTGATGGCCGGAGGTACCATGGCTCAAATGTTTCAGTCCATGCTCATGGGCTCATTGATGTCAGAAAAAGGCGGCAGGAAAATGACAGGCGTAAGAGCAAAACCATGCCAAAACGACCTGGTTTTCATAAAAGAACTTTTTGAAGCAGGTAAAGTAAAATCCGTTATCGATAGACGGTATCCGTTAACTGAGGCGGCTGAAGCATTACGGTATCTTGGGGAAGGACATGCCCGAGGGAAAATAGTAATAACAATGGAAAATGGCGACAAAACCTAACAACGGCTTGCAGGCGGACAGCGGCTTCGCCACTCCGCAACCAGCGCGACTTGCTAGCAATCATTCTGGTTTGCCCGTGAGTCTTGCCAGCGTCGCCTCTGCCGCTGAAGCCGACCGTGAAAGACAATCTGGGGAGGATCGAAAGAATGATATACGGAAATGTACCAACCAGGATAAGTGGAGTAAAACCCCGGGATACTATACTGATTATGGCTCTGTTTGCATTACTATCGGGCTTATCTGCCTGCGGAAGAACTGTAGTCCAATTGGAAACGGTAAGACCGGATTATCCCGCTTTCGAACGCTTTGAGATAACCGAGGATCTCTTCCTCAGGAGAATTGAAGAGGGTGTATACGTCATTACACATTCCTTCCCATGGGCCGGGAACTCCCTGCTGGTTGTGGTGGGCGATTCCAATCTGGTTCTGGTTGATACTCCCTACACTCCTGAAGCCACTAGGTGCGTCCTAGAGTGGGCTGTGTCCGAGTTTGGTGATCGCAATGTAGTGGCTATAAATACTGGATATCACTACGATAATCTGGGTGGAAATGCATACCTTGTTATGCAGGGAATCCCGGTATACGGTTCCGAACTCACCGCCAGGCTGCTGGAGGAACGGGGAGACGAGATGAGACGGATGACGCTGGACTGGTTGGCTGCCCCAGAGTATCAGAGTTACTACGATGTGCATGTCAGTCTTCCGTATGTGCCCCCATCTCTTTTGTTCAGACTGGAAGACGGATTGTCCCTGAATATAGGAGGTGAAAACGTTCAAGTTTACTACCCTGGCCCCTCTCATTCCCCGGACAATGTGGTGGTCTATTTTCCGGATCGCATGTTGCTGTTCGGAGGATGCATGATAGTGGGAATGAATAGACTTGGAAATACTTCAGATGCGAATCTGGAATCCTGGCTCGAATCGGTGAGGTCTCTTTCGAGATTAGATTATGATGTTCTTGTACCAGGTCACGGTGCCAGGCTTGATCCCGGTCTGCTCGAACATACCATTGGTCTATTAACAGGCAGCAGCCAATGAGAGGATAGGAAGAAGAGGCTAATCGGGTAGCCGGAGATAAATCTCCTCCGGCCCCCAAAACACACCCTGCATGCGGCTCCGCACAGGGCGTTTCACAAAGGTTACAGGGCTGTCGCCGGGTAGTGGATTCTCACCCACAAATAGTTTGCGCTCCGGCTTCCTCCAGATCCCTCCTCACGGTGGCACCCTTGCCTTCGGCTAACAGTTCATGTTAAGTTCTCGCTTAGCACTGGATTACCTGTAGGGGACTTTAACCCCGCGAGTTCATGCCGATGACGGGCGTATACAACAGAATTAACCAGACGCCTTGGCAGGGGAATGGGGTTACTAGTTTCGGCGCTGGTTATACAGACCGTTGGTCTATAGGCTAAGTTAGAGATAACCTCGAGTTGGTGTAATAGGTTAATAGAGATGAAATGTATTGAGTTATCCAAGCGCTTTTTCGATGAGTATGTGTATCCTGTATTAACGGATGAGTATGCTATCTTGTTACCAGACATCTCGGTTGGACTAATAGGGGATGGTTCAGAAGTTCTCGGCTTTGATGATGAGTTCTCACAAGATCACAACTATTGTCCACGAGTGGTGGTTTTGGTTGAGGATGATCAATTCAAGCAAGTCGGTGAGGGGTTGGAACAACGGCTATTGGATATCGCCCCTGCCGAATACCTAGGCTATAAACTACTCTACAATGATTTTCGCAAGTTTATCGAGGTAGCCCCTTTACAAGGGTTCTTTCATCGTCAATTGGGAATGGAAGCGGTTCCCAAAACTAATCGGGAATGGCTCAAGTTAGAGGAACAGAAATTACTCGAGATGACTTCTGGGCCAATTCTATTCGATCCCAAGGGAAGATTACACGTAATGGTTGAGCAACTGGCCTTTTATCCTGATGCGGTCCGCTACTTCCTGCTGCATCAAGGATTCAGGCGTCTATCAGAGGTAGGCGCTATCGAGCGAGCTATTCTACGGGGTGATTATATATGCATGGAGCTATACCGGGCATGGTTTATCTACTTCGCTATTAAGATACTTCACCTTCAGCAAAGGCGATATTGTCCTTATCGTAAGTGGATGGGCAAGAACCTGGAACAACTCGCTGAGGCAGGTCTGATACTAAAAGCCAAGATTGAAGAGTTGATCAGAGCAACAGACCTAACACAAATTGGAACTGGGCTAACGGACATCCTCAGGTTTCTAGGCGGTTTTATCTTGAAAGAGTTGCGCGAGACGGGATCAAACCTATCTGTACAAAACGACTTGTTCTTGATCAATTTCGACTGGGATAAAGTCTTGCGAGTACTTAGTCAGCAGATTCCACAAGAGTTGAAAAAGCTCTCTCCCCTGTTTGCTCCGGTGGCATTTTGGGGACAGTTATTCGATTTTGGTGGGCTGGGTGGAGATTATGCGGCTGTCTTGAAAACAAACTTACAGTTTCTGCAAGACAACCACTCATAGTGCCGTAATTATGATTAATACAATTGCGCCCAATCGGGTAGCCGGAGATAATTCTCCTCCGGCCCCCAAAACACACCCTGCATGCGGCTCCGCACAGGGCGTTTCACAAAGGTTACAGGGCTGTCGCCGGGTAGTGGATTCTCACCAGCAAACACAGCATCTCAGTATTACTCAGAACAAGAAAGAGTATCTCCCAACTTGTAGACATGGTTTTCGTTATCCTGCTCTCTACATATCCACGGTTTTCACCTGCTTTAGTGGACAAATGTTTAAAGCTTTTGTCAAGCTCCCAAACTGTGATTACCATTGACATCATGATACTTGAATAAATAGTGTTTGATATAAAGACATGTGAAGAGAAATGAAGACTCTACATAGTCATTGTTATGTCCAAAATGAGGATACTGTATGAAACGAATATGTGTTAATTGCGGATCAAGCCCTGGCTTTGACCCTGTCTATATGGAAGTGGCGGAAAAACTAGGTTCCGTTTTAGCGAAACGGAATATCGAACTTGTATACGGTGGCGCTGATGTCGGTCTGATGGGCAAGGTAGCTGACACTGTTTTACAGTCAGACGGAAACGTTATTGGAATCATACCAAAATCATTTGCGCACAAAGTCTCTCATCAAGGACTGACAGAATTACACGTCGTTAATTCAATGCATGAGAGAAAGATGATGATGTTTGAGAAGTCAGATGGGTTTATCGCTCTACCGGGAGGATTTGGAACGATAGAAGAAGTAACAGAATTATTAACCTGGTCTCAGCTTGGATTGAGTTGCAAGCCTTGCGGCATTATTAATGTGAATGGGTATTTTGATTCGCTGCTTTCATTTTTCAATGGTGCTGTAAATGAAGGCTTTATGAAACAAGAACACAGGGACATGCTCTTGGAGGATGTCTCGCCGGAAGGAATATTGGATAAACTTTATAATTATAAGTATCCAACCATAGAGAAATGGGTAGGAGTGAAAACAAGGACATAACAAGACAAATGCAGTGGACGTCGCTACGCGCCGCCGCTGATTTGTGTCGTTAGGAACATGAGATGTTATGAATATACCCGAACGTATTACAATCCTAGATGGTGCATTTGCTATGGATGGAGGATCTATCTCCCTGCGAATTTCGGATCCTGATGATCATGAACACAGCGTTCTGTTATCCCAGCACTTATTGCCACCCAGTGGGCACACCGGCGAGCATAAACCTGGTCGACTCTATTTCGACGGAAGGATCATTGAGATCAGGTCAGTTGAGGAGGCATCGATAATCTCAGTACTGCGACAAGCGGATGTGGAAATCATGGCTGCCCCTATCAGCAGAGTGAATGCAATCGACACAGACCAACATGTGATGATAATCGGAGAGGATATTAAGGCATACTACTCAAAGATCGCAGAGGGTCCTGAATCTGCTCTAAAGCATCTTGTGACTGAGCTCATCGAGTATGTTGAATCCAAGGAGTATGTAGCTTTTGCTGTAAGGAATGGAGAATAATAAGAAACCTATCAAATGCAGCAGAGCTGCTTATGCGCTTCATAGCAAGGTTTTGTTCGCAGTCTGGTGATTTGAAGCGTTAGATATTTATAATCGTACCAATATTGCTTTATAGGGGTCAATAATGAAAAGAAATTTGGTGATACCAGCAGTTTTGCTTGTAATGACAGTGGCAGCTTTTATGATGGTGCCAAGCGCAGGTGCATCCGATGACAGCCTGCAATCGGTAACCGAGTGGCAGTCTCCACCCGAAGATTGACTGGAGATGCTCCACGCGCCGCAGCTCCGATGGTTCGACATGTATGTTAAGGGTGCTGGGACAGAAATGCCCTGAAGCTGATATTCCACTGGAAGGAAATACAATGGATTTACCAACATCTGATTGGTTTTTCGATTCAGAGTTATGGGAGGCAAATCGTTCCTTTATATGGAGCAAAAAGAGAATTGAGATGACTGATATTGCTGCGGCTAATATTCCCAAACTTCTTGAAATGAAACCCGGTGAATCCATTCTAGACCTGGCATGCGGATTTGGAAGATACTCTTTGCCTTTAGCGAAGCTGGGATATTCTGTTACTGGTATTGACCTGAATCCAAGTTTTATAGAGGAAGCTGGTAAAAAGGCATCCGAAATGGATCTGAACGTACAATTCAAGTGCGTGGATATGCGTGAATACATAGAACCAGAGCGCTTTGAGAACATCATCATTATGTACAATTCCTTTGGATACTTTCAAGATCCAGGCGATGACAGGAAAGTAATTGAAAACTGCTTCCAGTCACTGAAACCTGGAGGCAAACTGATACTCAATGTTGTTACAAGAGATCTTGCTGTTGCCTGCAGACCCAACAGGAAGTCTAGAAACTGGTTTGAAGACAGTGACGGAACGATAAGACTTGAAGAAACAACTGTAAATGATGATTGGACTTGGAGTACGACAAAATGGATTCTGATTAAAGGTTCCGAACGCCGAGAGTATACATATGGGATGAGGTTGTACAGCACTTCCGAATACATTGATATGTTTACCTCGTCAGGCTTTATTAATCCCAAAACCTTCGGCGGTATTAGCGGTAGACCCTATGACAAAGAAAAAGATCACCTTGTACTCGTTGTGCATAAACCGAATGAATAAACCATATAACCACAACATGAACCAGTCACCGGTCAGGTATTCGATGTTCAGGTTGCGGCGCTGATTACGCTGATTGCTGATGAGGTAGTGATTTATGAAGGCTAAAGATCTGGACAAGAAATTTGATGATGATGAAGATATTCTCGAATACCTTGAACTCGCTCGAGCTCGTCGTGTAGACCAGGAACAAAGACGACTAAATGTCGACTTTCCTATCTGGATGATTCACTCGCTGGACAAGGAAGCTAAGCGTCTTGGAATTCCAAGGCAATCTTTAATCAAGATGGTAATTGCCAAACACATAGAAGAAGCTAGAGCTTAACCGGGATTCGAATCGGGTAGCCTGAGTTTTTTCTCCTCCGGCCCCCACAAACACCCTGCTTGCGGCTCCGCACAGGGCGTTTCACCAAGGTTGCGCGGCCATAGCCGGGTAGTGGATTCTCATCAGCAAATACAGCATCATTCGGATTACACGGGACAAGAAAGAGTATCTCCCAACCTATAGGCATGGTATACGTTATCCTGCTCTCTACATATCCACGGTTTTCAACTGCTTTAAGGGACAAATACTACCCGCTTATGTCAAACTCCTTAATAGCAATTACCATTGACAGCATGCTATCTGATTTAATAGTATTTGATTAAGAAGATACTAAACAATAATGAAGATTCTACATAATCATTGTTCGGAAAAGAGAAATGCATTGTAATTGCCCGGTGGAGTTACTGTAATGTATGATTGATAGAGAAGGGAGGAGAAACCCTATGCATGTAGAGATTCCGCTTGACAAGATGACGATTGAAGATAAGCTACGGGCAATCGAAGAAATATGGAGCGACCTGCTGCGCGCACCTGATGAACTACCAGCCCCAGCTTGGCATGCTGATGTGCTTCATGCCAGAGCGGATCGTGTTCAAGAGGGAAAGTCGCGTTTCAATGATTGGTCAGATGCCAAGAATCATATTCGCGAGCGAACTTGATGAAAATCCAAATTCTCAATGAGGCTGAACAGGATCTGATTGATAGTTCTCGCTTCTATGAGATGCAGGAACATGGTCTGGGGGACTATTTCCTTAATTCCTTATTTTCGGATATTGATTCGCTGCATCTTTATGCTGGAATTCACTCAATTCACTTCGGTTATCATCGACTACTATCCAAACGGTTCCCATTTGCTATCTACTACCGCATTGAGCAGGATATACTCCAGATATGGGCAGTGCTGGATTGCTGGCGAGATCCAGCTAAGATCCAGACCAGATTAACAGCATCCCGAACAAACGAATCGAACGCGACTTCGGACTAACCATGGCATAACACTCGATACCCTATCCGAAGCGGTTCATTCGCGGCGTTGGGCCGCAAGACAAATAAGGGGGATCAGAATGAGATACTTGCTCAGTATTTGCGTGCTAGTACTCTTGGTCGGGTGTACTCACTCTGGTGGTGAGATCGCCGTATCGTCTCCTGGCCTTATTGGCGCAAGAATCGCTATTAATGATATCGTCACCTTCAAGAAGGATTTCCATGTTGATATAGTTATCGAGAATTATACAGACGAATCCATTCATATTGACACTTCCCCCAATGAGGTCATTGAGCCGCCCACGGAGAATAGCGGCGGAGTTTATCGTGAGAGAGGGTCTCGCTGCACTATCACGGTCACCCAGGATCAAGACGAAGACGGCATGTTTGACTTCTTCTGCACGTATGACATGAAGGTCTTGAGCCCGAGAGAGTCGATGGTATCCTTTCCTATCGTGTCCGGGCGAAAACATATGTTGAGATTTCCCATTAGTCCGTGGGGACTAAATTATGGTTCGCTACCATCAACAGCAATACCCGGACCTGCAGAAATTCGAGCTGAATTGCGACTCGTCGTGGATGGGCAAACGCTAATCGTGCCATTAGAACCAGCGAGAGTTAATTTTGTCCAGAAATAGGAAAGGCCCAACCGATCAACTCAGACCGGGCGCTTCACGCACACATTCATCCCCGTTACGATTCTGAAGAAAGTCCATGAAAATGCACATATTGAAACTGCTTTTGTTGATAGTACTGATCCTTTCCATTTCCAGCTGCGGATCCATATCGCAACAGCTTAAGGTTCCTTCAGTCACGCTCAAGGACCCCCAGCTCCACTCATCCATTGAATGGAGCAAACCGGACCTCTGGCCGGTAACAGACTGGGCTCTCAGTGAGCTTTCAACAGCTGCAGACGCGGAATTCCTTGACGATCTTGAGAAAGACGTGATCCTGCACCTGAATATGGCGCGGACAGATCCGTCACGTTACTCGCGCGTTTTCATCGAGCCAAGGACGGAGTACTTTACCGGGGTAATGTATCGTGAACTTTCTGAACCGTCACTTATAACCCGGGAAGGTGCGTGGGCAGTTGATGAGTGTGTTTCTGATATGGAAGATACTGATGCAATGAACCCTCTTGTTCCATCTGAGGGTATCAGTCTGGCTGCGCTGGATCATGCTCGGGATCAGTCGCTGACAGGAGAAACCGGTCACATCGGAAGTGACGGGTCGGAGTTTGCAGCCAGGATCGAGCGGTACGGTCAATGGCTGGTTTCAATTGGAGAAGTCATCTCATATGGCCCGACTACCGGAAGAGAGATCGTAATCGGCCTTCTGATTGATGATGGAGTATCTGACAGGGGACATCGAACCAGTATTCTCAATCCGGATTTCATGATGGTCGGTATTGCAATAGAAGAACATTCAGCCTATGGAAATGTTTGTGTTATCGAGTTTGCAGTGGATTACACACGCGCCCCGTAATTGAAATGTTACGGGGCGCATATAAATAATTGGAAGGAAGTTAGTTCGATGGCATTTCGTAGAGCTTCCAGACTCCATCCTCAAGAATCATATCGATTTCTTCTTCGTCACCATCGGCAGTAGTAAAGAAAACGACTGCCTCGGAACCATCGATCTCCGAGCCGTTGACCACCAGATCGAGCTTGTTTCCCAGTTCCTCGACCATTCCCGGGCTTCCGATGATCGCTGCGTAGAGATCAGCAGAAGTCCAATCCGCGATTTCGCTCTCTGTTGTTTCGACTCCCATGGTCTCGAAATAAGTGACAGACATCCCGGGATTCTCCTTGATCGCAACGAGCTGTACATCCAGCACACTCAGCGCGTGATTGGACATGTAACTGGCTGCTGCTGCGCCGTCTCCGGTTTTAACTGCCGTAACGAAGGCTGTCATTGAATCTTCGGGCAATGCTTCCTCTCCACATGCCATCAAAACGAACATCACCGTCAGTGAAAGTATAGAAACGAGTTTCATTTATTCCCCCTTGTGGGTGTGTGATCGATACCGCCCACGGGGCGGCGCTGCAATCTCGCAGTTACAATACTATGAACCTTACTTCGATTCAACCCTCTCGATAACTGATATTTCAAGAATCCTTAATCTTCTCTTCAAATCAATTTGTCCGGCAACTATTGATTATTGAGTCTCCCCGATATAGAGACTCTGCATATTCATTGTTGTGGATTTACAACACTCGGAATAATGTGTTTGTCAATACACATCATGGAGGTGTATGATAAGAAGCAAGGTCTCCTCGCTTCTTCTGTCCCTGCCGAAATTCAACATGGTTGGGTTCAGTATTGCAGAAAAATCCGCGGCAAACTACCGACTCCTCACATCGAAGGGGGTTACTGTTCGAAAGACGACCGATGTTCTAGTCGGAACGTTTTGCGCTGAGCAAGGGTTCGGGATCGTCCACAATGATTCGGATTTTGATTTGATGGCGAAGCACATCGGCCTGGAAACACTCTAGCCGCAACACTTGCATGAAATTCACTGAGCGAAGCTCATGCATTCAGAGATTCAGGAGATTAATCAATGTTCGAAAACAGTACGAAATGGTATGATGCTCTTTACAGCCTTAAAGACTATCAACAGGAGTCTGAAGCAATTGTTTCTTTTCTGAGAAGAGAGCATCCGAGAGCAGAATCGATACTTGATATCGCTTGCGGGACGGCAGAACATGACAAATATCTCTCTTTTACGTACAGCGTTGATGGCATAGACATCAATTCAGAGTTTATCGAGATAGCCTCTACAAAGAATCCAGATGGAGACTATATCTGTGCGGATATGACTGATTTTGATCTATCCAGAACCTATGACATAGTCCTCTGTTTGTTCAGTTCTATCGGGTACGTGAAAACAATAGATAATGTCATCAAAACACTTCTTTGTTTTAAGAAACACTTGAGCGAAGACGGAATCATCGTTATAGAGCCCTGGTTTGTTCCGGCAGCATGGAACCCCGATGATAGAGTTCATATGCTCACAGGAGAAACTGCTGAAGGTAAGATATGTCGAATGAACATAAGTGAGCAAAAAGACTCACTTTCTATTCTCAATTTCCATTATCTGATTGGTACAGGTAATGGTGTTGAATACTTTACAGAACTCCATGAACTTGGTTTGTTTTCGCTCGAAGAAATCATGGAAGCTTTCAATACTGTCGAACTCAGCGTGAAATATGACAAAGATGGATTGACTGGCAGAGGATTGTATATAGCAAGACACAAAAGTGTTTAACAGGCTTCATCAATCGGACCTTCGATTGGCTTGGATCTGCTTATTTAGAGTGTTATGCGAAAGATGTACGATGTTATTTATCTGGTAACGATAAGGTGATCCTGCATCTGAACAAGTGGTTTCCGGGGCTTATAGAAGCTGCTGTAGACGTATTCCGTAATCTCTTCCTTCTGTTCATGGGTATAATCATGCACGTTCGGATACAGAAGTATCATCCATATCACCTCCATGAATTTTTCAAAATCATCGGTGAAGAACTTGACGCTGTGAGTTTCAATACGAATATCGGCTTTCTGAAAGCCGTAATTGCTATGCAGTGTTTTACCGAATGAGGCAAGGTCCTGGTCGTTGCAGCAGCCGAAGAACTTGCCGGCAAAGTGGTTGTAAAGCCATGTTGTGGAATCCTTCCTTGTACTTTGCGCAGACATCATTACGGCATGGATGGCCCCCTGTTCTGCCAGGATGGTTCCGTAGAGGCTCCCGAACAGCTCGGTCCAGTCGGACTCGCTGGAATAGTAGAGAGAATGGTGCAGAGTGATAAGGTTCTGTCTGCTGCCTCCCAGTGCTTTTCTGAGAAACAGCTTCGCATCAGTATCGTGAATAAGAACTTTGTTGTAATCCGCCTGAATAGTCTTTACATGATCTATCCAATGGCTCTTAACACGTTTGTCGATCACGGAAAGGGGCACACTGTCTATATCAAGAAGGTACAATCCTCCTCTGAACGCCGCTTCGAGGATCTCAAACTGGGGCTCCGAACCTGATCCGATTGAAAGGGCGCGAAGAAGACGATCGGCGGGAATCATCCTGAAGATCTTTCTGATCACGCACATAAGCTCTTCCGCTATATCCACCTTGTCACTGCTGTACTTCGACCAGGTATTGTCTTCATCGTACATGTCGATTTCCCCTGCGGAAATACCCTTTTCTATCAAGCAGTTCTTTTCGGATTCACTGTTCATAGCTGTACTTTCCCTTCAGATGGAGCCTGGAGGGTACACCCGCAGGTGAATACTCCTGAATCAGATGTTCCGTACTTTTTCCGCGGCGTTCAAGCAGGGCTTCCGCGTAGGCGGAACGGGACTGCGAATATTTACCTGAGGCGATTACAAGGCCGGACTCCTCCTTTGCAGCAAGCCCGGGCAGAATCCCTGCAAGCCAGTGAATGGGAGTATGATTCCTCCAGCTGTCAACGTATACAGTGTTAATTCTTCCGGAAAGCAGATCCTCCGAGAATGTGGTCCTGCTAGAGCCTGTTACTCCACATAGAACCGATGTTCTGACAATCAGGGCATCTGGGTTGGCTTTCCGTACAAGTATGTCCGCAATGAGCTTTGTCCATCCGTAGAATGACATTGGAACCGCTGCAGAAGCCTCGGTGTATGGAGGGATTCCGCCGCTGTATACAAGATCAGTTGAAAAGTGGATAAGTCGTGTGGTTTTGCAGCGGCAATATTCCGCCAGCGCGCGCGGCCACAGGGTGTTCAGTATCCAGCTTTCCGCAGGATTATCCGCACAGCGGGAAGGGGATGACGATGCGGCAGCGTTCACCACCATATCGAAATCTTTTCCAAGAAGGACTATTCTGTCTTCGTGTGAGAGAAGATCGCATTTTACAGTTCCCCCGCCTCCGCCTCGGGACACAGGAATGATGTCCCAGATATCCGAAAGATCTTCCAGAATAACAGAGCCCAACCTGCCTGTTGCTCCGGTCAGAAGAACCCGGGATTTCTTCAATTACTCCGTCTTTCTCCTTGAACGATTATGAAGGTTGCCGTGGCCCGGGCTTTCTCTTCCCCAGCCTGAAATACAGATGCCTTCAGCTTCAGAATCGGGCCTCTCCGTTCAACCAGCTCGGCTTCTACTCTAACGGTTTCTCCGGTATGTACGGGTTTCATGAACTTGACCGAAATGCCGGCAGTAGCGCAGAATCCCGCCACACTCATGCCGGCATAGGCCATCGCCTCGTCAAGGAGGGTTGAAATCAACCCTCCGTGAACAACACCGCTATACCCCTGGTGCCGCTTTTCGGGGGTCCAGAGAATGGTTCCCTTTCCATCCTTCCCAACCGGCTGCAGCTGCAGTCCGAAGGGATTCTTCTCCCCGCATACGAAGCAGTACCGATCATCATCAAAGACATCACCCATAAAGTCTCACTTATTGAAAATCCCCCGGATTCGAAATTATGTACTCGAAAATACCATCGGTTCCTACAACTATGTTGCTGGCGCTTCCCATGACGGTTTCAAGAGTCTCAAGGGATCGGGTGAAGCTGTAGAAATCGGGATAGCTGTTGTAAGCTTCGGCATAAATTGCAGCGGCCGTGCTGTCGGCGATTCCCATTATAGTGAGCGCGGATCTGTTCGCGTTTGCACTTATGGAATCGACCTGCAGATCGGTGTTAGCAATTACGACATCGGACATTCTTCTGCCCTCCGCCCTGTACCGGTTGGATATCCTGTTCCTCTCCGCCATCATCCGGGAGAAGACGGCAGTCTGGTTCTCTTCCGGAAGATCAGCCCGCTTGATGCGGACATCCACGATATAAATGCCGTAGTCCTCCGCCATAAGCCTGCACGTCGCTGTTACTCTCTCCAGTATAGCTATTCTCCCCTGTGTGGCCACCATTCTCACCAGTTTTATTGTTTCGCGGATCTCTCCCTCAGCATCTATCTCGATATCCTCAAGCGTATCAGCATAGGTGACATTGTTTACCAGTCTTACGTAGTCTCCCAGACCTATCGGATCGTTAGTACTTCTGACTATCTGGATAAGATTGCTGTTTCCAAGTTCCTGCCTGATCATCGAATAGATTATGTCATCCAGTCTGGACAGCGCGCCGTTTTCCGTCCTCACTCTCCTGAGAAACAGTAAGGGATTGGATATCCGCCATCTGGCGTAGCAGTCAACCTGTATGTGTTTTTTATCCTTGGTGACAACATCTGCGGGCGGATCATCATATTCGAGAATTCTGTTATCGAATATCTCCACCTGCTGAAGGAAGGGTATCTTGAAGTAAAGCCCGGCACCCTGGCTCAGCGCTACACCAGGAGTATTATTATCGATCCAGGCCTGAAGATCAGCCATCTGTTCAGGGGTTCTGTCCCCAACTATCACACGGATGGGGTTTCCCAGCTGTAGAATTACTGCCTGTTCCATTTCGTTTACGGTAAAGAAAGCCCCAAGTACAACCATAAGAAGGAAAAGCGCCGCTATGCCGTAAATCAGGTGTTTTATGCGTCTCATTGGGCACCTCCAGTAAGATTGTAGTGCGTCAGGGCGCCAGCGGATTCATCAACTACTGTTATCGTTACTGTTTCGAGCAGTGTTGTAAGTGTTTCGAGGTGAAGTCTCGTAGCAGTTACACCTGGACTTTTTCTGTACTCCTCAGCCAGCGCTGTGAACCTGAATGCTTCTCCGATCGCGGTGTTGACTCTGCCTGCGCTGTAACCCATGGCGGTGTTTACCATTACCACCGAGTCCGCCAGGGCATTGGGTATTTGTTGATTCCTGTAACTCTCCGCTTCGTTTATGTAGGCCTGCATATCCTCACGTGCGGTTGCTACGTCCTTAAAAGCCGCTGAGACCGGCAGAGGGGGCTGTACATCCATCAGCTGTACGGCGATGACGTTCACTCCCATACCGTATTCGTCCGAAATATTCTGGATCATATCCATTATTCGATTCTGAATTTCCAGTTTTCCAGTAGTAAGTACGGCATCTATCGCGTTGTCTCCTATGACAAGACGTGCGCTGGCTTCGGCGATATCCCGGAGGGTACCCTCCGGGTCGCGTACATTGAAGAGGTAATCCGTAGCGCTGCCGATTCTGAACTGCACTGTTATAGCGCAGTCGATGATATTCTCGTCTCCGGTTAGCATCTGCGCCTCAGCCAGCATGTCCTTATCGTTGGTGAAGCTGATATAGCTCGGAGGATCGTTCGAAAGGGTTCTAAAGCCTATTTCTATCCTCTGAACAATGTTAACAGACGGTTTGTATACTGTCTGTACAGGCCACGGCCACTTGAAGTGAAACCCCGGCGGAGTGGTTGCGGTGTACCTTCCGAATGTAAGTACCACTCCCTCTTCTTCGGGGCCGACTATGTAGAATGGTCCCCCCAGAACGACCCAGAGTAATACAACAAGTACAAGCGCCCCCCACTTGTAGTGCCTGAAATTAAGTGTTCCGTCTCTTACTACTTTCATTTAAACCTCCAAATTGCATTATGCAGTTCAATTGACTGATCTGTCACATCTCCTTGAGCTTGCGCTGCAGTGTTCTTCGCCCAATGCCAAGAAGTTCCGCTGCCCTGGTTCTATTACCTCTTGTAATCTCAAGGGTCTTTACAATGGCCAGCCTTTCCAGCTCTTCCAGGGATACCGGCAGCTCCGAATGCAGCTCCAGCGTTTCCCCGGAAGGCAGATCCGCTATCTCCGAGGGCAGGTCTACTGTGTCTATCACGCTACCGGAAATTATCAGAAGGCTTTCAATAAGGTTTCGCAGCTGACGGACATTTCCCGGCCAGCTGAATACCACAAGGCGTTCGAGTGCTTCTGAGGTTATTTCCGGCAGGGGAAGGTTATGCTTCTCCGCAGCCCCTCTCAGGAATGACATGGCAAGCATGGGGATATCCCCTTTTCTGGATCGAAGGGGCGGCAGGTGAATCTCGATCACTTTTAAGCGGTAATATAGATCTTCACGGAACGTACCCTTCCTGACGGCAGCTTTAAGATCGCTGTTAGTTGCCGCTATCAGCCTTACATCAACCGGTCTGGGTTCATTACTTCCAAGCCTTGTGACGATATTCTCTTCAAGGATCCGGAGCAGTTTTACCTGTACGTCCTGAGGTATCTCCCCTATTTCGTCCAGAAACAGAGTCCCGTGGGAAGCAGCTTCGAACTTCCCTTCTCTTGATCTTTCAGCTCCGGTATAGGCTCCCCTTTCATGTCCGAAGAGTTCGTCTTCAAGAAGGGTTTCGGGAATCGCTGAACAGTTAAGAGCAACGAAAGCTCCCGTTCTTCCGCTTAGGGCATGGATGTGTTTCGCAAGAACATCCTTGCCTGTTCCGCTCTCTCCTGTCAAAAGCACAGTGACCTTCACTGGAGCAACCCTGGTGGCTTTTTTAACAACGTCACCCATGATTCGGCTCCTGTAAAGAAGAGGAGGAATGTCTTCTCTCCCCGTTTGCCTTGAAGATGACTTGCTTTCGATTGCTTTTATCGAAAACGAGAATGCTCTCTGAATAGCTGCTTTCAGGGCTTGCTCGCTTTCGATCTGAAGGATAATATCCACCGCCCCGGATTTCATCCAGCTGATGGCATCTTCGGCGCTTACGTTCTTCCCGTAGATGACTATTCCAGTGGCAAGATTAGCTTTTTGCAGGGTTTCAAGAAAACCGGTAATATGCATATCACCTATGCTTGCGGAAATAATAACTGCATTCACCGAGCGTGATCGTATCTTCCGCAGGGTCTTTCTGGCATTTGACTGGATACTGGCGCTGTAACCCATGGAGGATACTCTGTTCTTAAGATGCTGAGCCCTTTCCGGATTCTCATCGGCAATAAGAACTGTGCCTCTTCCGAGAGCGGTAATCAATATTATTCCCTTTCTATCACGAAGAGCTTAAAGCGTCATTCTCCAGCAGGTTTCTTCAGTAGAAGAAATGGAGGCATGACCAGAGCATCAATACCTGTTCCGTAGAAGCATCTTACTGCATCAACCGGTGTTGCGACAATAGGCTCACCCCTGATGTTGAATGATGTGTTAAGAACCACAGGGACACCTGTTCTTTTGTAGAACGAATCTATAACATCAAAATAGAACGGATTTGTTTTCCTGCAAACAGTCTGAACCCTCGCTGTTCCGTCAACATGGGTAACGGATGGAATTTCCCGTACCTTTTCAGGAAATACAGGATAGGTTTTGATCATGTAAGGAGCCTTGCCGCAGCCTTCAAAATACTCTCCGGAATACTCTTCAAGGCAGCTGGGACAGAAGGGTCTGAAGGGTTCCCTGTGCTTAACAACACTGTTCACAATATCCTTCATGTCATCTCTTCTGGGGTCTGCAAGGATTGATCTGTTGCCAAGAGCCCGCGGCCCGAACTCCATTCTACCGTTAAACAGTGCTACTATCATTCCCTGCTCGATCATTTCTGCAACCTTGTCCGCAAGGTTATCCGGCCTAACCCATGACAGCCTGGCCATCTTCATATCGTCCAGTATCTCTTCCTCTGTAAAGGAGGGGCCAAGAAACATGTTTTCCGGCTTTACCAGCGGTATTTCCGGGTAAAACTTTCTGTGGACCTGCAGAGCTGCCCCTATAGATGTCCCCGCATCATGAGGTGCCGGAAAGGGGTAAACTTCAAGAAAACCAGCCTCTTTCTCGATAAGGCCGTTCACAACACAGTTAAGCCCGACTCCTCCGGAAATCACCAGTCTGTCCATTCCGGAAATATCCTTCAGGTAACGTGCAATTGAAAGCACTGTCTCTTCCAGGGCCCTCTGGGCGGAGCAGGCTATGTTCTTATGAAGATCTGTGATATCAGATCCGGGTTGCCTTGGGGGGCCTATTACCTTCTGGACCGACTGGGAAAAGAACGAATCGTGCACCCCTCTGTGAATATCAAGCATCCGGGTGTTCACCCTTATTCTACCCTGGCTGCTGTTGATTATTTTACGGAAAATATCGAGAAACTCCGGTTCTCCGTAGCTGGACAGTCCCATTACCTTGTATTCGTCATTGTCCGGGATGAATCCAAGGTGTCTGGTAACTGCGCTGTAATAGATTCCCGGGGAGCCTGGAAACCTTGATGAAGTGTACTTCGTGAATTTGTTATTTCCGTAACTGGCCAGAATACTGGTTTCCCTCTCTCCTACACCATCTATTGTAAGAACAGCGGTACTATCAAATCCTGAGAAGAAAACAGCTGCATCGGCATGTGCCATGTGGTGTTCTACGAAACTGACGGGGGCCTTCAGTCCTGCTCCGAGGTGAGAGCGGGCTGTTCTGCTTATGTTCTGCATCCTCCGGGCACCGTTCAACTGAGAAAGAAGGAAGTGAATTCCCCCTTCCTTCAGAAAGTAATGCCTGCTGTAACAGATATTTTCCCGCATTACAAGAGATGGAAGCATATAGAAAGCTATACGATCTATTTGATCAGGCCCGATCGATGCTTCCTTAAGCACATAATCTATTGCCTTCTCAGGGTAACCGGGATAGTGTTTGATCCTTCGGAATCTTTCCTCATCTGCTGCCGCTACAAGCTCTCCGTCAATAAGGAGCGCGGCAGCCGCGTCGTGCTTGAAACAATTTAGACCAAGAATTGCAGTCATTTCTCTCCATAAGGCAAGTTTAGATTCTATGTTTCCATTTGATGTAATTTGCAATAATATACATCCGCCCGCAAAGCAGGAAGTATAGGGGGTCTGAAATGTTTTCCAAACAGAACAGTTACAGTTCTATTCGGGGATCAATTTCAGCCATACGTCGCATCTGTCTCTGAATGTACTGAATACACTCATATCTTCAGGGGAGAGGCGCCGCCTGTGAGAACTGTAAAACAGGTAGGGGTCTATGGGGTTTCCGTTTTCATCATTTATCTGGTAATGAATATGCGGCGCGGTTGATGTAACACCGGTGGTGCCGACATATCCGACCACGTCACCTTTGAGCAGTACTGACCCCACATGGATACCCTCGGCTACTCCCCGAAGATGCAGAAATATCTCGCTGTATCCGCTGCCTATTCCGATCTCAATACAGTTCCCGTTATAATCCGGATTCCAGTTCAACCTTGTCACTGAACCACCTTTGCAGGTCCGGACGGGAGTTCCATCAGGGGCTTTGTAATCAACTCCGGTATGATAGTGATCGCCTCTGGGTTCACCGTATGGGCCTGTCATTTCTTCAAAGGTTGTTATCGGCATGTAATTGAGCTGTTTCATCACCTCGGTACCATCGGAGTAGTAGTGTGAAGGGTAGTTGTCCCCGGTCATTCTGAAACTGTATACAGAAAATGGTGTGTTCGAAGTTCCTTCCCTTGGAACATACCTCAGCGCTATTATCTGGTTCTCTCTTCCCGTCTCCCCTGTAAGTATGTAGAGAGAATCCCCGGCATTCATACCGTTCCATGGATCGGAATCCCACCACATACACCGAACTATATGTGCTCCCAGAATATCCGGGGAATCAACATTATCCCTCAGACTTGCGTATATCGAGCCGTCAACCTGTATTGCGATTCTTTCCCACGGACATTCAATCGAATCGGGTTCGACCTGCACAAGGATTACGGTTGAATCGGGTCCCGACAGGGTATCGAGCCCTGAAAATACAACAGTATCAGCAAGCAATAGGGTGTCAGCCGTCAGAGTAGAATCGCCTGGAACGACATCCTCCGCCAGAATAACTATTTCTCCTTCTTCCGGTTCTCCTCCGCAGGATATCACGAAGGAAACGGTGAGAAGCAGTATAAATACTGTCAGGATATTTGAAGCGAATTCTCTTATGTTCGTCAAAATATTGACATCCATCACGATTATGTTACCTTATCAGCAATATGAATAGCAATAATACGAAGAAATATAGAATACTGGTAATAGATGATGAAGAACATATTACATCTCTTCTGAAAGAAACGCTTGAGCTTTCCGGATACATTTGCGACACAGCCGAATGTGGAAAAGAAGGACTTCGAAAGCTCAGAGAATCGAACGGTTATGATCTTCTGATAACCGATATACGATTGCCGGATATATCCGGGCTTGAGATACTTGAAAGAACAGGGAAGAAGTATCCTTTTCTGCCAGTTATTGTTATCACCGGTTATGCCACCATTGAAAGTACCAAATCAGCCCTGAGAATGGGGGCCATGGATTACATTCCCAAACCTTTCACCACTGGTACAGTACTATCTGCAGTAAACAGCGCAATTCATGCATCATTCACGCGGATAAGGGGCAGAAGATTCCGGAAGATGGTATACAGAAGCCATATAATGGAACAGGTGATGGAACTGGTAAGTAAGATCGCAAAAACGGACAGTACTATTCTTGTCACAGGAGAAAGCGGAACAGGAAAGGAGCTGATAGCACGGGCTATTCACAGCAATTCCCTGCGATCTACTCAACCGTTCATATCGGTTAATTCCGGCGCCCTCCCTGAGGGACTTCTTGAAAGCGAATTGTTCGGTCATGTCAAGGGGGCTTTCACAGGTGCGACGTCAACAAATCACGGACGGTTTCGTGTTGCTGACGGGGGAACCCTTTTTCTGGATGAAGTCGGGAACATGAGCCCGGCTATGCAGGTCAAGCTCCTGCGGGTTCTTCAGGACGGGGAGTTTTCACCAGTCGGAAGTTCTGAAATCCTTACCACAGATGTCCGGGTTATCGCTGCAACCAATATTAATCTCGAAGATGCAATGAGCAAAAATGAATTCAGGGAAGACCTTTACTACAGGCTCAATGTCATTGAGGTACATGTGCCCCCTCTGCGACAAAGAACAGATGATATACTTCCTCTTGCGGAGCATTTTCTTTCAAGGCAGATGGGCTCTGAGAAGAGGGGGGCATGCTCGCTGAGTTCCAATTCCATTTCCATTCTTCTCTCCTATCACTGGCCGGGAAATATCAGAGAACTGGAAAATACCATGGAACGAGCGTGGGTTCTCTGCGAGAACAGTGTAATACTGCCGAAGGATCTTCCAGGAAGGATGCTACCCTCACATGAAAAACCACCTGAAATGTATTCTTCGGTAGATGGAATCCAGCTTGATTCCCTATTGGATAATATTGAGAAGCACTATATCATTAATGCACTGAAACGGAGCAAAGGGAATAGAACTCATGCAGCCGGGCTGCTTGGTCTTAAACGGACCACCCTGCTTGCTCGGATAAAAAGTCTCGGTATAGTGATAGATACAGACAGGACTGAATGACTGTGAAGACCAGTATCCTGATTGTGGATGACGATCAGAGGGTAAGAAGTTTCTGCAAAGAAATCCTCGAACTACAGGATTTCCTGATAGAGGAAGCCGAGAATGGGGCGCAAGCCCTGAGAATGCTTGAAAAAAAATCCTTCAGTCTGATACTCAGTGATATAATGATGCCTGATATCAGCGGTCTTGACCTTGCATCAAGAGTAAGGGACGAATATCCAGACACTTTTGTAATTCTGATTACCGGACATGGTTCAATCGATTTAGCAAAGGATGCCATTCAGCGGGGCGCTTTTGATTTCATTACAAAACCCTTCAAAATGGAGGAGCTCAACCAGACCGTTGTCAGAGCACTTGAAGTGCGGGAAAAGCAACTTTCAGTTCTCCCTTCTCCTGAACTGAAAGACCTTTACGACCTAACTGTAAACATAGACATCTCCAAACAGTCCATCCAGGCATATCTGGACAATCTGGTCAGCAGTCTGAAAAATACTTTCAGAGGAGACTCTTCAAGGATATACCTGTCTGAGGAACCCGGGGGGGCTTCTCTTCTGCGAAACACCGGTTCTGGAAAAGAGGAACTTCTCAGCGAAGATATCTGGGAGCTTTCAAGCAGAGCAACACTTGAAAGCAAGGGGGGGTATCTGGCAGATGAGAACACAAAGCATCTGCTTTCCGAGAGCTCTGGCGTATTTTCTCTGATGGCTGTCCCAATTCCCAGCCCGGAAGGTAATCTTGGAGTATGCATGGTTGCACGATTACGTATTCCTGCGCCCTTCACCACAAGAGATCTTAAACTCATGGGATTGTTTTCTGCCCAGGCAGGAAATCAGCTTACTAACTACAGTATGGCTTCCTATCTCAGAGAACAGACCGATAATCTTGAACAGGTCAATATCCTTGCAGCAGAGTTTACGTCTTCCCTTGATACAAGCAAGGTTCTTACCTCCATTAGCCGGGGCTTGAAAGCCATGGTTGAATTTGATCTATTCGGAATTTTCCTCAGCGGTAAGGATATGATACCTCTCAGTTACATGCTGGTTAGATCAGATCTTCCAGATGAGGTTCTTAATACTAATTTTCGTTCTATTCTGGAGAAAACACAGAACAGCAGTGATATCCGGCTTTTCCTTGATAGTGGAATCAGGGATTCATTTGCCAGCGCAAAGATTGCCGACTGGAAGAGTATTCCTGTAGTAGATATTCTCGACCTTGGTGAGTTCAGTTCCTTCAGGGGGATGATAGTTCTTGCAAGCTGGACAAAGGAAAAGAGAACTGCCAAAGCTCCGTCATATATACCTATACTCATAAGGCACGCCGCAGCGGCTGTGAGTAATGCCTACCTGTTTGAAACAAGCGAGAGAAACTATATCCAGGCCATCTCGGCCCTGGCCAGCGCAGTGGACGCGAAGGATCCCTATACCCACAATCACTCCAGGAATGTAGCTGCCTACTGTACCCGTATCGCCGCACAAATGAAACTTCCTTCCAGAGAGATCTCCCTGTTGAATAACGCCGCCCTTCTTCACGATATTGGCAAAATAGGCATTCCTGAGACAATACTGAACAAGGAGAGCTCCCTCTCTCAGGAAGAATACCATATCATCAAGACTCATCCGGAGGTAGGTTACAATATCCTTCAACCTGTCACGGCATTCAAAAGTTTCATCAAAGCGGTCAGGTACCATCACGAAAGATACGACGGAAAGGGTTATCCAACAGGACTATCAGGGGAACACATCCCTTTCAGTGCCCGGATACTTGCTGTTGCTGACTGTTTCGATGCTATGACTTCAGACAGGGTTTACAGGAAATCTCCAGGTGTTGATTTCGCAATAGAGGAAATCGGGAAGAACAGCGGAACTCAGTTCGACCCGGAGATTTGCGATGCTTTTCTTTCTGTTCTGGAGAAAACTTCACATGAAGCTATTGTCAGTGACTACATTTCTATGGGCTCTAATCAGGTTATATTTTCGTAGTTAGCTTCAGAAGGAATTCATACTCGAATATAGCGCCGAGTTGTATATTCCCAGATGGAATGTATACATGAGAAAGGATGAAGATGCCTGATATAATTGATATTCATACACGTCAGATCCTCGATTCAAGAGGAAACCCCACTGTTGAGGTTGAGGTATTTCTTCTCAACGGTGGATGGGGAAGAGCTGCTGTCCCCAGCGGCGCCTCAACGGGAGAACACGAAGCTTTTGAGTTGAGGGACAAAGGCGACGCCTATGGAGGAAAAGGGGTGCTGAAGGCTCTTGAAAATATTGAAAGGGTAATTGCTCCGGAAATTTGCGGTCTTTCAGCATTAAACCAGGCAGCGATTGATGAAATAATGATCCAGCTGGATGGAACCCCCAACAAAAGCCAACTGGGAGCTAACGCCATTCTGGCCGTTTCAATGGCCGTATCCAGGGCGGCAGCAAGCCACCTGGGGCTTCCGCTGTACAGGTATCTCGGCGGCCCGATCGCTCGGCATCTTCCCATACCTTTCATGAATATTCTCAACGGTGGACAGCATGCTTCGAATCTTATCGATCTGCAGGAATTCATGATAGTTCCGGCGGGGTTTGACAGTTTCAGCAGAGGCCTGCAGGCGGGAACCGAGATATTTCATGCCCTGAAGCGGAGAGCTTCGTCTATGGGCCTTTCAACTACAGTAGGCGATGAGGGAGGACTGGCCCCTGATCTGCCTTCCAACAATGCAGTTCTTGAGCTGATCGTTTGCAGTATCACGGATGCAGGATACGGAGCGGGTCAAGACGTTTTTATTGCTCTTGATCCTGCTGCAAGCGAATTCTATAAAGACGGTCTTTATTTTATGCACGGATGTGACCCGGGTGGCCTGACATCCGTTCAGATGGTGGATTACTGGAACGAGCTTATTGAAGAATTTCCCATTGTGAGTATCGAGGATGGACTGGCTGAGAACGACTGGGATGGCTGGGTGAGGATGAACCGTCTTCTCGGGGACAGAATAATGATTATCGGAGATGATCTTCTTGTAACCAGCGAGGAAAGACTATCGCGGGCTATCGACTCTGCTGCAGCCAACTCGATCCTGATAAAACTGAACCAGATCGGAACTGTAACTGAAACCATGAACACTGTTAACCTGGCACATAAGAATGGCTGGAAGGCGGTTGTAAGCCACAGAAGCGGCGAAACAGAAGATACATATATCAGTGATTTTGCTGTTGCCATGAACACTGACTTTCTGAAAACGGGGTCCGCATGCAGAACGGACAGGGTCGCCAAGTACAATCAGCTGCTTCGTATAGAGGAAGAACTTGGAACACAGGCGGTCTTCAGGGGACCTCAATTCTTCAAAAAAGGCAGCGGGGATTGAGTTGAGGCGGCAGAGTAACGGAAACCGGAGACTGTTTTACGTAATACTTGTTTCTGTCTTTGTTATTGTAGCCGCGATTCTCGTTTTCAACAGGCATGGCTTCATTTCCCTTGCCGGACTTAAGGGAGATGTTGACAGGATTGCTCTGTCGATCGACAGTCTGCATGCAGAGATCGATTCTCTTGAACTGGAGATCGAACTGCTCGAAAGTGATTCTATCTATCTGGAGCGTATGGTCAGGGAAATTCTTGGCTGGGCAAGGGAAGGTGAACACATAGTGAGATTCACAGAAGCCGATTCAACGGGAGCATCCTTCTGAGTGCCGAAGAATTCAAATGCAGAATCTCTTCCGTCGGGAGGAAAGGGGTCACCATTATCGATGAGAATGGCCTCGAAACGGGAGCAAGAGTAGTCGGACGGGTTTACCACGAAACAAAGCCTGTCACGGGTGATTATGCTGTTGCAGTTACTACTTCTGATATACCGCTCGTTGAAAAAATACTGCCGAGATCAGGTGTCCTTCAGCGTACAGCGTCGAACGGCAGATCAACACACATAATTGCTGCTAACGTGGATATGGTCCTTATAGTGGCTTCGATAAAACACCCCCAATTCACTGACGGCTTCGTCTGCAGAGCTCTTTCCGCTGCGAGCTGGAAGGATTTGAAAGCGACGATCGTGCTTAATAAGATGGATCTCTGCAGCAAGCAGGATGAAGAGCTGAAAACCAGAATCCTGACCACATACGATCCGGAGAGAACGGGTTACCCTCTCTTTCCTGTCAGCTGCATAACTGGTCGCGGCACGGATGAACTGCTCGAATACATAAAGGGGAAAACAGTTGTCATGACAGGACCGTCCGGAGCGGGAAAAACCTCACTGGTGAAGTATTACAATCCATCCCTTGACGTAAAGATAGGCTCACTAAATCCCAGGACCAGCAAAGGCAAGCACACAACGGTGTCTGCCAGGCTGATCCCCCTGGAAAGTGACACTGCCGTTATCGATACTGCTGGTTTGAGAATGTTCTCCATCGATCATATTCCCAGGAACGATCTGCAGTTCTGTTTCCCTGAATTCAGTAAATATCTGGAGAATTGCAGATTTCGCAACTGCCTGCACATTTCCGAGCCCGGTTGTGCAGTAAAGTCAGCTGTTGAAAATGGATCAATTTCAAAAATACGTTACGGGAAATACATCAATTTTATGGATGAAAAGAATTCTTAGATCAGGGTCTTTTCCTCCTGAAGGAGATATCCCTCCTGATCTCTTCAAACAGTTTGCGCCATGGCTCCCACTGTTCCGGTCTCGTCTTCTTCATACCCCGAAGATTCTCCCTGGCTATCAGGAACCCGAATAGAGAAATGAACGCCAGAAGAAACACTTCCAGAAGGATGATAATTCGTTTAGGTTTGCTCTTCCAGCCGGGATGACTGGGTGGGTCGAGAACCCTTATTGAGTGCTGTTCCCTTCCTTCGGCAACTATTGCCTGCTGCAGGCTTAAGTTGGCGCCAGCAGACATTCTCAGTGTCATTTCATAGTCCGCTCTCAAGCC
The DNA here is from genome assembly GCA_030609965.1 of Candidatus Fermentibacterota bacterium. Taxonomy (GTDB): domain Bacteria; phylum Fermentibacterota; class Fermentibacteria; order Fermentibacterales; family JCC-6; genus Aegiribacteria. The sequence goes on along the minus strand of JAUWSQ010000033.1, from coordinate 4,108 downwards.
TGCGTATTCGTATTGAACAGTCGAATACTGACCCGGAGACATTGAGGTCATGATATCCTCGTAACCTTCTACGGGATTGCCTGTTTCAAGCATTCTGATTACTTCCAGAAGTTCCTGAGCCCGTCTTTCTTCCAGAAGGGCCGTTGAACTGTAACCACCGGAGATGCCTGCCCGTATAGCAGATGCATCAGTGAGAAGGATTATATACTCTCTTTTGAGTGCTGCGATATTATCTATGAATACCATTAACTCCTGATCAGGATTCATCATGCCATGCTCATCCTCAAAAATCTGCAGGTTAAGTATGGCCAAACTCAGCAGACTGTCCGCATTATCATTTCTGGTTTCAAGGAAATCCGTCGTCTGTTCAAGCCTGCTGACGTTGATTTCACTGTTAATACTGTCAAGCGAAGCGATAATGGATTCGGATACTTCTACGGCATACCAGGGGTTTCCAGCAGTAAATTCTATTCTCAAGAATCCTGATGGGGTTACACTGGTTGAGTAGTTATCATTGAATTTCATTCTTGCCCAGTAAAGCCCCACGGGCTTGTTCTGGTCGTAAACATTCCTGAGATCTGTGGAATCGATAAATGCGGTTGACAGAATCACATGTTCGGCGAGAGATCTGCTTTTCAATATTTCTTCGAAGACATCCGACATAGTGGTCATCAGGGGCAGAGAGAATCCCATACCTCCGCTGAAGTAACCCGCAAATTCCGAAAGACCAAGGCCTGCAATGGAAAGACCAGAGGCTGACTGGTCTTCGGGCGGCATAATTACCGAAACTACAGTGTATTTCTTCTTCAGCATGAAAGTAACCACAACAGTTGGGATCATTATGATAAGAAGTGCCTTAATAAGAAACCATCTGTTTTTAAGAAGAAGATAGAGGTACCACAGAGGCCGTCTTTCTTCGCTCATTTCACTCCAGACTCTTCCATGCGATAATTATCGACGCAATGCTCGTGAAGATCAGAAGAGGGTCCTCCCAGCCTACAAATGCCTTTCGAGGAACAATTATGGCGGATCCGAAAGGAACCACCGGAATATCACGAATACCAACCTCTCTTCCGTCTGGCAGTATTACTTTGATTCCGGATTCGGATGCCTCTCTTTCAAGCCCTCCAGCCTGTGAGATGTAAAAGAAAACTCCCATCCCCGCAGTATGTGAATACACTCCGGGTGTATAAACAAAACCGGAAACGGTCACTATTGGCGGTATTCCGGGACAGACCACTCTGTCCTGTGGAAGAAGTAAAGGATCTATCAAAGGATCATCCAGAGGAGCCCTTATCTTTTCTTCATTACCGCCTGGAAGAATTCTCATGATGTAACAGCTGTCCCTGGATGCCCATGTCCTCGTTCCCCCAATTCTCTGAATGAGACCACTCACGGTTTCTCCGGGTATGTACTCCACTGTGCCTCTGATGCTTCCGAACCATGCAGTGTATTCTGGAGAGTTTCCAAAGGCGGTCGCAGGAGAACCAGACATTTTCACAGCACCTTCTACATTCACAAATTCCTCCGCTTCAGGAATGTGCACTCTATCTCCCAGGGAAAGAACAGGATTAGACTGCATGCAGCCACTCAGAAGAAATTCAGTAATATCGACCTCTGTTGTGTCGCCATTCGAGTGTACTATCTGAATCGATGTCCAGCTTCCGGAGGATGCTATCCCCCCTGCTTGGTTCAGCAGATCCGTTAATCTGCTGGCTCCGTTGACATTATAAATCCCCTGGTTGGATATCTGACCGGTAACGGGAACCCTGAACGTTCTGATAACGGCAAGCCCTGCCATTCCGCGGAGACCGGGATATTTCGCTGCGAAACCGGCTTCGATAAGGTTGGTTGCCTCGTAAAGCCTGAGTCCGGCAACCGGCCAGGCACCCGTTGAAGGAACAACAGCGTAACCGTCTGGTGTGATTGTCATATAGAGAATGGATCCGTCCAGGTTTTCCATCAGCATAGCCGGTCCCAACCCTTGTACGGAGAACCAGAGAATATCACCCGGACCTACAACATACTCCGCCGGATCGATCTCCTCGATCATTGGCTGAGCAGGCATAAGCACAGTCGGTTCTTCACTTGCAACCAGAAGCAGAAGTAAAATGATCATTATTGCTCCATCTAAAGGAGGCTGGCCACCATAAGGGCTTTTATGGTGTGCTTCCTGTTCTCGGCCTCATCCCAGACAACCGAAGAACTGCCCTCTATAACTTCCGCAGTAACTTCATTGCCCCTCACTGCAGGCAGGCAGTGCATGAAAATAACTTCGGGATTGTCCGCCATTTCCATCATTTCGGAGTTGACCCTGTAGGGTTCCAGAAGCTTCATTCTTTCGGCGGCCTTGTCCTCTTCGCCCATGGACACCCATACATCCGTATATATCACATCAGCTCCGAGCACAGCCTCTTTAATTGAAGAGGTTATTGTAAGAGCCGAACCGGAATCATAAGCAATCTGCTTAGCAGTATCAACAAGCTCTGATTCAGGATAAAGGGAATCCGGCGCCAGGATCGTACAGTTCACTCCCATTGTGGCACATCCCACCATCAGGCTGTTTGCCATATTGTTCCTGCCGTCACCAGTATAAACGAAATTCAAACCTGTCAGCTGTCCGAAGTTTTCCTCAATGGTCATCAGATCCGCAAGAACCTGCGTTGGGTGGAACATATCTGTCAGTCCGTTGTAAACCGGCACCCCGGAGAATTCGGCAAGCGTTTCCACGGTCTGATGTTCAAAACCTCTGAACATTATAGCATCGAACATCCTGCCTAGAACCCTGGCTGTATCTTCAATACTTTCCTTCACACCAAGCTGTATATCGGAGCTGGAAAGGAATACGGGGTGACCGCCCTCTTCGCCGAATGCCGTTTCAAAGGCGCACCGCGTTCTTGTTGATCTTTTCTCGAAAAGCATCGCAAGGGTTTTTCCCCTGAACCGCTGATTGATCTGAAAAGCCGTCCGCTCAGACTTCAGCAGGTGAGAAACGTCAAGCAGGTATCGAATATCGTCCCCCGATAGATCCAGAAGCGTAAGCAGACTCCGCCCCCTGAAATTCACAGCCATAAAAGCACCTCTTTCAATTATTGGTCTTAAAGAATATTGAAAATCAAATTGTATCGGGGGAATATACATTGAAACATCCGGCGCACAAAACAAAAGGGGCACGCATAATGCGTGCCCCTGATATTGCATCTGTTTTACTAGAAAACGTAGTACGCGCCTGCCAGAATATTCGGTGGTGAATATGTCTGCCATCCTGACCACTTGTAATCGACGGTGGTTGCTCCGGTGTCATCAGTAGTGGTAGCATTAGCGTAGCGGATTCCATACTCGGTGAAGAATGCAAGACGTTCGGCACCGGGAATGGCGAAATCGATCCTCATGAGAGGGTCAAGACTCCAGGCAGTTGTTTCCGGATTATCAACACCGCTTGCTTCGGATGTGGTTTTTGCGTAAAGGAACTGGGCACCGATGCTGAAGCTGGTGTTGGCCGGGGCTGCGATAACGTAGTACCCGCCAGCGCCGAAGACCATAACGGTTCCATCCCAATCCACTGTTGGTGTACTTGGGTCAATTTCGAGATGTTCGGTGCCATAACCCAGGTATCCTTCTATACGGAAAGATGGAGATGCCATCGCGCCAATTCTTAACATGTAAACATCTTCAACCTCAAGATTAGATCCTACATATGTAGGAATCGGTGTCTGCTTGAAGCCAATTGAGAACCCGGCGAAGGCCGTTCCGGCGAAAGCAAGAACACATATAAGTAGAAAGACCCTTTTCATTACTCTCCTCCTCGTTTCAAGGGCAGCCTATTCTACCCTTGCAACAATAACTCAGATTAAGTTTAATACATTAGGAGTTCACTGGCAAGGTCTGCACGTCAAAGCTGCGCAGCGGCCTCCCAGAGGAGCATCATCGCAAGATCACCCTTTTCCTCACAACAGAGATCATCACAAAGAAGAATGAATCCAAGTTCCCTGCCTTCAGGGGATATAGCTATTAATACAAACGTTTTATGGTTCACTCCGGAGTCAACCCAGCCGTACAGATCCCAGCCTTCTCCTATGGACGAGGCCTGTCCTTCTCCCATTTCAGG
>JAUWSQ010000044.1 GCA_030609965.1 Candidatus Fermentibacterota bacterium | reverse complement strand
GTCACTTCTGGTCACTTAGCGGATAAGTGACCAGAAGTGACGCCCGGCCCCAACTCAAGAGGCCTGCTATAGCTTAAGAAGTCTTACAGAGGAGCTTCCCTGATTATCGTGAACCTCAGCGAAGTAGCATCCAGATGATGCTTCCGGCGCATTCCACTCAAAGATCCCGCTGAAGGGCTCGGTCAGTACTGCACGTCCCTGAAGATCATATATGCTGATGATCCCGTTATTGAAACCATCAGCACTGATAATCACTGAACCCGCGAATGGATTCGTGCTCGCCGCAAGTGTGCGGGCCGCTGAAGTTTCTCCCTCCTCAATGGACAGGAAGAGCTGGATATAGACCCGTATTAATCCGTTGAAATTACTTGTGAGCACATCCGGAAGACCGTCTTCATTCCAGTCGTTTATCCAGAATCTTGCGCCTGAACTTCCGGTTGAGATAATAATCTCACTTACAGTGAAGACCGGGTTATCATTCGTTCCGGTGTTTTCGTAATAGTGTATGTAACCATCATTTGCGCCCACAAGAATATCTTTTTTACCGTCCAGATTCATGTCATAAACCTGTGGACAGTTACGGTAGCGGACTATCGAGGTGCCTGAAGACTCGATCAATGTATAGGTATTGTAAACAGGCTTGGAACCTATGGTATCATTGATGTAGAGCCTGATGTATCCAGGAGACTCGTTGCCGATAAGAAGGTCTCTGTTGCCGTCTTCGTTCCAGTCAACGCATACAGGGGCTGAGTTATAACCCACATCAATGGTAATACCTCCGCAGACTAGATCGGTTTCTTTGGTAAGTGTAATTGGTGCTTCAGATGTTCTGCGGTAGTAGTGAACAGGACCGTTTCGTTCTCCAACGATGATATCAAGCATTCCATCATCATCGTAGTCCACAACCTGTGGATTTGTTGAGCCGGTGCATCAACCATAACCCATAGTTATGTTGGAGCCATCTGCTTGAAGGTACTCGAAAGAATTGAAAACGGGAGATTCGTTTGTACCTTCATTTTTATAGAATCTGATGTTTCCGTAATAGAATTGTCCTGTGATCAGGTCTTTCAGGCCGTCACCATCCCAATCAGCGACACATGGAGCACCGTAGTACTGCACATCGATATTTATACCTGCACATTGCAGGTAGTAAGGAGTATCGAAGGAGAAAGAACCGGAAGCCGCCATAGCCGCGAGAAGCAGTAATGGTATTATTAATAGAGGTTTCATGAAACCCACCTTCCTGAAAATCGATAAATACATACCAAATGAATATGTTGGATATTTTCAGGTCGGCAAGTATCGATAGAAAAAGGGGCCGGGCGGCCCCAACTCCCGCCCGGCCCCGGCCCCCTGATCAGTTTACAAGATCTCTTCTTCCTGTCCAGCTGAGGTAGTTGTTGCTCACCATTCTCCAGTACCTGTTCAGTCTTCTGGGTACCGATGCTCTGTCCCAGTCGGTAGGTCTGTATGATCCAGGGTCGGGAACCACGAGGGAACCGACATATGTACCCTGATCGTAAACCTTCTGTATCTCTTCAGCTATCTCGTCGATATCCTGCTGAGAAGCAACTCCGTTGGAAGTAGCCTTGTAGAACTGAACGGTTACCCTGATGGGGAATTCCGGATCCCTCCGGATATCAAGGTCATCTATCTCCGTGAAAGGACCTTCCAGTTCTCCGTGGCCTATTACGGCGGCTTCAACGTTTGATTCCCCGCTGCTGTAGCCAGATGATCCTCCCATTGGCGCGCTGGAAGATTCGCAGCAGACATCATCGAAATATGTGCTCTGCGCGCTTCTCTGCTTCAGAGGTATCTGTATTAACAGGACCATATTGAGGTTGCTCTCCTCGGAGATGTCAGAGGGGTCACCACCGCTGTTCGCGTAGTCAACCCTGAAATCCGATATTCTCTGTCCTGTGAAGCTGGCACGCTGCCCGTCCTCGTTGAAGAAGAGTCTCTGTCCCCAGCTCCAGGATCCGGGAACGGCGTCCCTTGCGTTATCGATCACGGTTACGCTCGTACCCTCTCTCGTGACCAGAATGGTGAGTACGGCGGGGTCACCTTCGTAGGACTGGTAATTGAAAAGCACAGGATTGAAGGTAGCATCACCCGAGGACTGAATCGGCAGGAATACCGCCTGAGCGCTTACCAGAACGGAGCTGTCGCGATCTGCGAGAAGGCTGTGTTCATCACCGTCCCATGATTGGGGATCGTGAAGGTAATATCTGATATTGTCAACAAAATCAGTAAGAGAAACAGGCGCCAGATCTTCTCCTATCTCGTTCCCTACCAGCAGATAGAAATTATCCGGGTCCAGGTCCGCCGAAATGTCATGGAAATTCGGAAACCTTATCACAGGCATGCAGGTTAGTGTGGGCTGTTCCGCTCCATTCTCATAACTGTGAACCTGTATGGTCATATCGGAAATATTGGGCCCCCAGCATGAACCGGAGTATCGCCCTGTATCCTCCCAGGTTACATTTACCACATCGAGCCCATACCCGCTTGCCATTTTTATGACACTCTGATCCCAGACCATCTCCGACACATTTTGAACCACTTCCTGATAGTTATCATCTGAAGACCTGCCAGGACAGAAGTATCCGGCAACTGATACAGAGAGAATCATCAGTGATGTCATTGCATTCAGAAACATTTCAAACCTCCCTTGTTGTTTTCACTGCTGTTACAGGAACAGGGGGCAGGTTATTCCATCTGTTACAAAACGAATAAGGTCGGACTTACGTATCTTACCCTCGCTGTCGTTTTTATAATGCATTTATAAATTATTATTATATACTAAATGAATAAATTGGCAGTATATACGATTTTAGATATTCAGGGAGCCTTTGCTAGAGTAAGGTGTAATGGGTAGTTCAAGGTTGACAGGAGCCCGGGATAGAGTTTAATTGTTAATTGAATTGCAGTTATTGAAATCATCGGGGGAGGGGAAAAATGGAGAAAATCAAACTCTTCAATCAGGGCAGAAATCTTCTTGAAGCTGATATGCTGCCTTTCTATGAAGTGGTGGAACTGAACGGCGGCGACGCGATGATGTTTCAGGGAGAACTTACAACGGATTTCTTCATCATCAAATCGGGGAAGATGCAGGTCATCGAAAGCAGCGGCGGCAAGGCGGTCGTTCTCGACACCCTGGGAGCGGGTGATTCGTTCGGTGAAATGTCATTATTCGATGAAGGGGGACGGTCTGCCACTGTTCGGTCATCGGGGAAATCAGTTCTATACAGACTGACACGTGATCAACTTGCCGATATGGCCAGGATCCATCCGCAGCTTGCTATGGAGTACCTGGTTACTCTTGGAAAACTGGTTTCGGGGAAGCTCAGAAGGATCGATAAAATGATAGCCGGAATTACCGGAGATCAGAAGGTAAAGAAGGATCCAGACCTGAAGAAACTGGTATTCAATATAAAAAGAGCTATGAAATCCAGGAAAGATCTGTTCTAATGAAATAAGCGGCGGAGCGAAACTCCGCCGCCCTGCGGAAATGAACCGCTCTAGAAAACGTTGAACAGCCTGAGGTTTTTGATAAGCTGATACTCAAAGGACAAAAGATCCGCGCCGTTGGTATAAACACTGTCAACGTAGAATTCAACGTAATGATCGTTGTCCAGCTGCACGAATATCCAATTGAAATCGGTTACCTGTACGGAATCGACCCAGTTTGAGGAACCCTGTCCAGGAGCAACGTATCCGTGCAATCCCCTGGGGCATAGCTTTGTATCATGTCCACCTGGATACATAGATGGATTATGATTGCCTGAGTAGATGTAAATCTTGCTATTGGCTATTCCTATGTAAATGTCCTGCGCGAATCCTGCCGAATCTGCGCAGCCGAGCCCCCAGCCTGCACCTTCATCGTAGAAAACCAGACCGTTTGATGTAGTATTTACCCTGAGTTCCCGTTCGAGAATGGAAGATTGCGCCCTTGTATCAACTCTGTTTGAAAAGCCCGAGGAGGTATTCAACCCCTGGAAGGCTGTTAACTCGTAATATCCGGTTGATAATGCTATATGAGTCCAGGTTGTATCCGCTGTTGAAGCGACTTCACTCCAGTCTCCTGGTACAGTTGTGGCGTAGTAGATGCGATATCCATCCACCTCTACGTCCAGTGCGTCCCAGACCAGGACCACGGAATCTCCCTTTGATGCTGCCGTGTCTATCATGAGGTTCTGGACATTGGGAAGAGTCCCCGATGGTGCAGAAGGATCGTTCGAGCACCCGGCAATAGCTACAGCTAATACAACAGCAGCAGCAAGATACTTTTTCATATCGATCTCCAATCAGTTACTGAATTCAATTCTTACTGAGAATATCTACAAATCCTTCGTGGAAACAATCCCCTTGCAGAAACGTGAACATTTGTTTACATATATGCCATGAAATATGTTATTACCCCCGTTCGAAGCTGGTACTCATTCAGGTACGGTGTAGAACCCCCTGCATCGCTGGCAGCGGGGATCGCCCGCTGCGGTTATGCCGGTGGGATTTTAACAGACTTCAGTGTTGTAACCGGTCAGCTGGAATTCGCTGCAGCGTGCAGAGAGAATGGAATCTGCGGAGCTGCGGGAGCCGAACTGAGAATCAGAGGACTGAAGATGGTTTTTACGGCTCTCGAAGGTGGATGGAGCGATCTCTGCAGCCTTATAACCTCTACAACGATACCGGAGCGGATCTCAACCGGGGAATTACTGGCAGCATGCACCAGACTGGCAGCGATAGTAAAAGAACCTTCCGGAGTAGAAATCCTGAAACATGAGATGGGTTTCAATGGACCGGTATTCGTTTCCGTTTTCCCGGAATTCATGTCTGGTAGAAAACCCGGCTCGGTAGAGCGTGAGATCCTTGAGCTGGGATGCCGCCCTCTGGCATCCTGGCCTGTTGTATTTAACGATTCCGCCAGTATAAAAACCCACAGGATCCTTCGCAGGGGATATCTGGCCATCGAGAAAAGGAATCCGGATCCATATGAATTTGCCGGCGAGAATAATGTGTTGCCGGATATTGAGACGTTTGAAAGGAGCTTCAGCGGAGCAGAGCATTCATTGATGGAAAACAGACAGCTCTCAGAACTGGTTTCAACAGAACCCTCGGAGACAGGTAAAGCAAGGCAAAGAATTTTACCGGAGGAAAGGATGCTGACCGGGATTGTGAAGAAAAGGCTGAGATCCCTCTACACTGAAAGCCCATCCGCTCGACGCAGGCTGGAAATGGAACTGGAAGTTATATGCGAAAACGGCCTGGCCGGCTATTTTCTCCGGTTTTATGAGATTATCGAGTACTGCAGAGAAAAAAGCATCGCGGTATCAGCCAGAGGTTCCGCCGGGGGCAGTATTATCGCGTACCTTCTTGGTATATCCATAATCTGCCCCATTCAGCACGGATTGTCGTTCTCACGATTTTTCAATGTTCTCCGTTCGAGACCTCCAGACATAGATCTTGATATTGACAGCTCCAGGAGGGATGAAGTCATAAAATGGGTCCTCAGGAAGGCGGGAAGGTACGGGGCGGCTGTTTCACAGATAGTAACACATCGCTCCAGATCTGCATTCAGAGTAGCGGCTTCAGGTCTTGGTATCAGCAGCAGGGAGATCGACAGCCTTACTAAACTTCTCCGCTACCATGATAATGCTGCCTGGAGCAGACCGGCTGCTTCTGCAGCACTGCAGAATTCGAAACTTATCAGGAGTATTCCTTCCCATCTGGCGCCACATCCATGCGGGCTTGTCTGCACTGGCGAGCCGGTGGACACACTTGTGCCTCTTCAACCTAGTCCCAGCGGGTACGATATAACCCATTTCGACAAGGATGGGATTGAGGAGATCGGGCTTCTGAAAATGGATCTGCTCGGCCAGAGAGGGCTCACAACAATATCCCTTGCATGTTCGTCAATCGGAAATGACCCGATGAGCATTTTCCGCAGAGGGGGGAGCATTCCGGATGCTGCCAGGAATCTTCTGGATTCCGGCAGAACCATAGGAGTGGTTCATGTAGAATCACCGGCTATGAGGGCTCTGCTGAAGGAGATGAGGATATGCACAATGGAGGATGTGGCAAGAGCTCTCGCACTGGTAAGACCCGGAGCATCTGCCGGAGGTGGAAGAAAGAACTACCTTGAGTGCGTCCATTCGGAATCGATTCACAATTCCTCACTTCCCGAACTCCGATCAATTCTGAAGGAGAACCTTGGAATTATGCTTTACCAGGAAGACGTATCAAAAGCCGCTGAAGTGCTTCTGGGAAGTGATGAAGCTTCTTCCGATCTGTTAAGAAGGAGGCTCAAAAAGAAGCAGGTTGATAAGGAAGAGATTATCTCAATCTGCAGGCGCAGAGGGATGAACCCGGTTAAAGCGGAAACCGTCTGGGAAGTGCTTTCCAGCTATGCCGGTTACGGTTTCTGCAAGGCTCATGCGTTTACATACGGTGCTGTCTCCTGCGCTGCAGCACTTCTGAAGGCTACGCACCCTTCGCTCTACATGGCCTCTGTCATGGCGGCAGGGGGCGGTTTCTACAGCCCGAGAGTTTACCTCGAAGAGGCTAGAAGGCTTGGTATTTCTTTTATACCTCCGGGAATCAACACTGGAAAATGGCTCACTCGTGCGAATGAAGAGGGAAAAATAATTCCGGGATTCCATCACCTCAAGGGAATGGGGAGTACGGAATACGAGAAATTGAGGGATGGCAGGCCGTACAGATACCCTTCTGAAGTTCTTGAAGCAGGCTGTGGAATATCTCTGTGCAGAAAAATGGCTGCAGCGGGTTGTTTCCGGGAAGCAGGTTTCTCGCCCCCGGCTGCGCTCCTGCAGCTGGAGGCAGGTGATGGGGGTTTTTTCCCCGGTCTGCCGCCGGGTACACCCGATCTTCCCGATTACTCCATTAATAACAGGGTCGCTATGGAACTCGGTCTCCTCGGTCTCCCGCTTTCCGCCTCTCCCCTGGACTTAATCGACCGTCCGGAGGGAACAATCCCTCTGGGGAGAATCGGGTCACTGGCCAGCATAAAGATCTGGGGAAGACTCGTTACGGGAAGAAGACTTGCCGCCGGCGCAGGTTTCCTTATGCTTGAGGACAATACTGGAGTTGCGGATATCTTTCTACCATCGCCGCTCTGGAGGAGGGCCGAGTCTATTCTTGTTCGTTCTGAAGCTACTGTTATAGTAAGGGGTAAGGTAGAAAGGGGGGGCAGGATCCGGGGACTCTCAGTGGAAGCCGGCCCGCTATCAATAGCCCCTCTGGAGCCTGAACCGTCGGAGAAATAGATTTCTAAAATTATGCGGGAAGGATAAGCAGATGGCTATCAGCCCAATCAAACCGGAAAAACTCAAATGGAAATGCCCGTCTGAAGCTCTTGATTTCAAAACCACAGAAGATATAAAACCTACCGGAGAGATAGTAGGCCAGGAAAGAGCTATAAAGGCTCTCAAACTCGGCCTTGAAATTCATTCCATAGGGTACAACATGTTTGTAACAGGAATATCCGGAACAGGGCGTGAAACAACCATAAAGAAAATTCTGGAAAGTATCGATACGACCACCGATGAGCTGAGAGACATCATGTACGTTCGAAACATGGAGGATCCCAGAAACCCGATAGCACTAACTTTTCCTGCGGGAAACGGCGCCAGGTTCGTTACTGCTATGGAAGAATGTGTACAACTCCTCAAAAGTAACATTCCCGCTGTCCTCAGAAGCGAAAAGGCCGAGATGGAAAGCAGGGCAATAAGAGCAACCTACCATGACAGGAAAAAGGCTCTTATGGATGCCATCAAGAAGGAAGCTGCCGAGGCCGGTTTCTCCATCGTCAATGTACCTGTCTCACCGGGGGAATTCAGACCGGATGTTCTTCCTGTGATCAAGGATGAGACAATCACCTTCGATAAACTTGAACAGATGAAGGACGAAGGGAAGCTGACAGAGGAAGATCTCAAGAAGTACACGCAGCAGCATGAAGAGCTTTTCAAGAAACTCACAGATGCCTTCAGAAAAACCCGCGATATGGAAATAGAGATCCAGATCAAGCTGGAGAAAATGTACCGCAGGCTTGTGAAACCTACAATATCTGGAATTGTTTCCCTACTTAAGGAAATAGGTAACGATAAGGCAGACAAATGGACTGATTCGATAGTAGAGATCATTCTGGAGAATCTCAAGGATTTTGCGGAGAGTTCGGAGAGTAAGGATCCATACGTTCTTTTTACACCCAATCTGATACTTGATAACGCGGGGAAAACCAAGCGGCCAGTTGTAATCGAGGAGTTTCCCGATTCAATAAGCCTCTTCGGCAACATAGATCGAATTGTTGTTGAGGGGAAACCTTACAGTGATCATACGATGATCAGGCCTGGCGCCTTGCATAAGGCTGATGAAGGTTACCTTATCATGAACGCTCTGGATCTGGTAAGGTCACCGGATTTATGGCAGAGACTAATTCAGACCCTGAGGAATCAGACTACTGTAATAAGAAGCCATGATCCCATGGGTCTTTATCCGGTTCATCTTCATCCCGAACCGATTGATACCAATGCCAAGATCGTTCTTATCGGTTCTTCAAAACTCTATCATCTTCTTGCTTCCTATGAACCGGAGTTTGGTCTTCTCTTCCGTATAAGGGCTGCTTTTGATTTCACAATGGAATCCACAGTAGAGAACATCCGTGATTTCGCTAATGTTATCGCAGGGATCATTAAATCTGAAGATCTGCTCCCAATGGATGCAGGCGCAGTTGCAGCGGTTGTGGAAGAAAGTATCAGGCTGGCCGGCCAGCAGGACAGGCTTTCTCTGGAGTTCAACAGAGTCGCCGATTATCTACGCCAGTCAAACTACTTTGCCCAGCAGAAGAAAGATTCTATCATTACTGCAGGCCATGTCAGGGAAGCGATACAGGAAAAAATCAACAGATTGAATCTCGGTGAATCTTACGCAACCAGGCGTATAATCGATGACACGATTATGGTCGATACTCAAGGAAAAAAAGTTGGACAGGTAAACGGACTTGCCGTGTACCAGGGTGTTGATTACTCCTTTGGGCTGCCTGCAAGAATATCCACAAGGGTTTCAGTCGGGAGAAAAGGGCTGATTAATGTTGAGCGTGAGTCTGATATGTCTGGAACTACGCATACAAAGGGAATGCTGATAATATCAGGCTTCATACAGGGCAAATTTGCAAGGGAATACCCTCTCTCCCTATCCGCCAGTGTCGTATTCGAGCAGAGCTACGGTGGAGTGGACGGAGACAGCGCATCTTCAACGGAACTTTATGTTCTGCTCAGTGCACTCTCGGAGATTCCAATAAGACAGGACATTGCTGTTACCGGTTCGGTTAACCAGTTTGGAGAAATACAGGCTATAGGCGGAGTTAACGAGAAGGTTGAGGGTTTCTTCCGTGTATGCAGCGGGAAAGGATTAACCGGAACCCAGGGTGTAATGATACCTAATTCGAACGTTAAGGATCTTCAGCTTTGCGAAAACGTCATTGATGCTGTCAGGGATGGCATGTTCCATATTTATCCCATTGAGTTCATTGAAGAAGGCGCGAAACTTCTCATGGGAACAGAGGCTGGAGAAATATTGGGAGATGGAACGTATCCATCCGAAACAATATACGGAAAGGTTGACCGCAGACTCAGGCAGATGGCGGCAACACTGAGAAAATTCTCCTTTCACGCTTGAGGGAGCTGAAGTCGTCCTTCTAAAAATCAGTACGAGTCATTCAATCCCCGCGTAACAGAAGGCATAATTGTCTGACCCAACGTACAATTCAGTATATTACTGTTATGATAAAAATATTTACTTCCTCATGGGGACAGCTTGAAAAAGGCGGTTCAAACGTTGGCGATGAAGCAATATTCGCCTCACAGATTCAAGACCTCTCCTCTCTTGACGACATCAGGATAGGAGTAATGTCCGGAGTTCCTGTAAAAACGGAGAATGTTTACAATGCGAAACCCTTCGATGTATCAAAGGGTAAGCTCCGTGCAATGACCCGCGGCGTAAGATGGTGCGATGTAGTAATAGTCGGTGGGGGAGAACTTGCCCAGGACAGATCGTCACTTCTTTATACACCTTTCAACCTGCATCCCATCAGACTCGCCAGGCGATACGGCAAACCAGCTTTTGCCTGGTCAGTTGGAATCGGACAGGGAAATGAACTGGCGAGGTGGACACCTGGTCAACTCCGTAAATGGCTCGGGTACTGCAGCGGTATTACTGTCCGGGACAAACCTTCCCTCGACATACTCCTTAATCTAGGACTGAACCCGGAAAAAGTCAGACTTGCGTCAGATTCCACCTTCACCCTCGCTGGCGATTACGCGCAGCCCCACAGTACATCTTCCATCCTTGGTGTGGCTGTGAGGAACGTATCCAACAGGCAGGGTAACATTCTGCCTCTCGAGATAAGGAGAAAACTAGGTCTTTACAGAGAACCGGATGTCACCGGTATCAGAAGAAAATGGGCAGACCTCCTTGACAGACACATCGATATTTATGGCGGGGAGATACATTTTTTCCCCTTCCATACCGGAAGCCTCTCGAATTCTGACGACTCGGAATGTGAAGCTGTCATGGCAATGATGAAGCATAGTGATCGAGCAACAGTGATCATGCCCAGCAGCATCAGAAATTTTTTGACCAGGATATCCGAATGCAGGATAATCCTCACAGTCCCTCTTCACGGATCGATCCTTGCATTAGTTACCGGTACGATACCGATCGCTGTACCTTACGCATCCAAGGGTTACAGATTCATGGAGGAGGCAGGCATTGCAGGCCTTACCGTCGATTCTTCTTCAGACAACTGGGATGAGGAGTTGAGCGTTCTGCTCGATAGAACCTGGGACACTTCGCAGAATATTCTGCAGACTCTATCTGAAAAGAGGAGTGAACTGGCTGAGAAATGTACCCTTAACCTTGAGCTTTTCAAACAGACATGCCTGCAGAAATAACCGGAATTCCAGCATGATACCGGGAATTCACGTTTCCGTTAACGGAGGGCTGGATAAGGCACTTGATACACTCACTGAGCTTGGGCTGCCCTGTGGCCAGATATTCACATCAAACCAGCAGCAGTGGAAGAGTCGCGCTGTCACGGGAAAAGAGATCGAAAGGTACAGCAGCAGAACGGCTGCGATTATCTCCCATACCTCATACCTGATCAATCTTGCCTCAACGAACAAAAGAGTTGTGAAGCTATCAGTTCCAGCGCTGGAAGCTGAGCTGGGAAGAATACATGCACTTGGAATCAAATGGTGTGTTCTGCACCCCGGAGCCCATCTCGGCGCGGGGGAAGATGAAGGAATCAGAAAGATCTCATCGATGGTTGGGAAGATTCTGCTCAACTCACCTGCGGATACGGGGATACTATACGAGAACACCGCTGGGCAGGGAACCACTTTAGGATATACGTTCAGGCAGCTTGCACAATTGCTTGAACAAACCTCCATACCCGACCGGACTGGTATATGCTTCGATACATGTCATGCCTTCGCAGCCGGTTACGATCTTTCCTCCGAACGTGCTGTTCGGGAAACGATGAATGAATTTAATGATACCGTTGGAATGGATAGAATTAAAGCCTTTCATATCAATGATTCAAAGGGAGAATGCGGAAACCGCAAAGACCGTCATGCCGTGATAGGAGAAGGGCTGATAGGTCTCGAGCCCCTTCGCTTCCTTGCTTCAATGCCCGAGTTCAAAGCGATTCCCGGAATTTCGGAAACACCGGGAACTGACAGTGACAGGGCACACGACATAGTTAAAGTCATCAGTCAATAAAGTGTCATGTTTCTTTTTGCTGGAATTTACCAATTACCAGCTTTGATTGAACACTCTGACATTCCTGATGGGCTGCAACTCGCCATCGATTATAAGCGTGTCAGCAATGGTCAATGTATCAGGATTGGTATTTGAAGCACTGAGCTTGCAGTAGTATCCATCGTCAAGCGCGAGGAAGAAGTTCCCACCGTAGTAAATGCTGTCCCGCCATTGAGTAGTGTCATTTTGAGGCGGGGCAACAAAACCACTGCTTAAAGACACACTCGTTTCTGCTCCACCTGGCCATAATCGAGGATTAGCATTTCCAGCGTATACGTATCTGTCCCCCCCAAGTGTATCAACTGCAACTGTGAATTGCTGCTGGAAACCTGGAGAAGCGGGGTCACCGGAGATGAGAGAATCTCCCTCAAGGTCAATTCGGAAACCAACTGATATCGAAGAGAAATATTGCCTTATCTCTGAAAGTTTCTTCGTTCTGGTATTCGCTGATAAACCTGTATCGGATGAAGTATCATCCCCATTGAATGCCATGACGGTGTAGTATGCAGAGCGATCGGCGATGTGAGACGCGATATTCTGATCAACAACGTCGAGCAGCATCCAGGGATTCCCGGGCTTGACTCTGGTCCAGAGGAGATACCCTTCGATCTGTGTACCTGTCAATGCTGTCCAGGTTACCACAATGGTATCACCTTCACTTGCTGTTGAATCTATTTCAATGTCTGTAACTACAGGTAGTGTGCCGATTATTTCAGTGGCAGAATCACCACATGCTGAGTATAAAGTAATAAAGATCAACATTATAACAGATACTACCCATATTCTCATTCTAATCCTCCAGGAACAGATTTCTTATCTTATACAGTTGGATACTCTTTCTTCTGTGCTATTATGTCAATCCTTCCATTTCCTGATTGAGGTCATGAAGTAAATTGAACAGCAATTAGCTAGAACACTGATTTCAAACATAGAAACCGAATTGCTTGACTGCACCCCGTAATATGCACATTCTTCATCTACCTGTGTATTGAGTCCTCTTACCGATTAGTTAATGGAGGAATGATTTGAAGATTGTTACACTCCCGATCATATTTGTATTGGTTGCCCTTTCATTCGCAGCCCCGTCAATCCATGGAATCCCAGGCCTTTACCGCGTAAACAGCGCCATACCTCTGGGGTTCAATCAAATGTCATTCGCTCTCGGCCTGACTTACTGGACCGCAGCTAATGAGTACAAGAATTTCATTTACCACAGTCATTTCCAACCCACTACACTCCTATTTCCCGAAGTTACAGATGTAGAGCATACCGGACAGGGTAGATTCAACCTTACATATGGAGTGTGGGACTATATCGATATAGCGATGAACGCAGCCTATTCCAGTACAATTTTTGAAAGAGGTCTGTACGAAGAGCGTTCAACAGGACACTGGGAAGAGATTTATGGATTCGAAGGTTTTAACCTTCTACTTCATGGAGGATATAATCCTGTTCCCAGCCTGAAGGATGTTGTCTGGTTTGGCGGAGATATCCGTCTGGGAATTTCTTCGGAGGATACTGTCTTCATGCGTACCGAGGACGACCCTGATGGGATATGGCACACAGGGCAGCTGATAAGCACAATTCGCAGACCATTCACAACAACAGGCAATAACAGCTTCGGCATGGATCTTCTGATTACAGGTGATTTCAGCCGTTGGATTCCAATGGCACCAGTCAAAGCGCATCTTAATTTTGGCTATGCAAAGTATAAACAGAATTACCATTTGACTGATTTCAGGATTACGCCAGAAGTTGTGGGATGGTCCTATTCCGATTCCACCATTGTAGATATTGAAGTAACTGATGGTATTTTCAACTTTGGCTTAGGGCTTGAGATCGCAACACCGAACATTGACGTCTTCATGGAATACACAAACCAGAATCTTATGGACAGGGACAATGCTTCGGTATCCTATTTCACACCAGGACTGAGGTTCAAAAACACTTCAGGAACATTCATGGATATTTCTTTTGACCTCAGTACAAGCAAGTTTGACCCTGCTTATTACGATCTTGGTCACGGTCTGTACCAGACGGACAGCGTTGTTACCGAGGCAGAGCGAGCTGAGAGAGCTCCTCTGCCGATTGGTGGAGTATTCGATTGGGGCGTGAGTATCACACTGGGATTCTCGTCGGATATGGTAACCGATGAAGGTCAGACCGATATGGCAACCTTGAGTGGAACAGTGACGGATTCCCTTACAGGAGAAGCTGTCTTTTCAACGATCACCTTCCCGGGTGTGCCCATTCCTAATGTCACAAGTGATTATATCAGCGGTTTTTACACACATATAATCGCAGCTGGAGAAGTTCCGGTAACTGTTGTCGCCCCCGGATACAGAAATGCAAGCGCGACTATCGTTCTTGAACGCAATGAAGCTGTCATACTTGATTTCGCTATGCTTCCGAACCAAGGTTCGGTAACAGGTTCCCTCAGAGATGGGGAGGGCAGACCCATTGCTGGTGCTGCAGTGACGATTGGATGCACTGCACCGGTTACTGTAACAACCGATGAAACGGGAGTCTTCACAGCTGATGTTGAACCGGGAACCTGGCCGATTACGGTACAGGCAGATGGTTACATTTCTGACAGCCGGTCTGTATCCCTCTTCGCCAATGAAACAGTGAATGTTTCCTTTGATCTTAGGGATGCACTCCGTGAGGGAGCTGTTTTAAGCTTTGATAACATCTATTTCGCTTCCGGTAGCGCCACTCTGAAACCTGAAAGCTACAGCATACTGGATAGTGTTGCGATTCTTCTGAGAAATAATCCAACATCCAGAATACAGATTTCAGGGCATACGGACAGTGACGGCAGTGAGGCATCAAACCAGACCCTCAGTGAGCGTCGTGCTCAATCGGTCTACCAGTATCTGCTAAGTACTGGTATTGCAGACAACAGGCTGACTACAGCAGGTTATGGTGAATCCATACCTGTTGTTCCAAATAATTCTGCGGCCAACAAAGCCAAAAACCGAAGAATCGAGTTCCTGGTCCTGAGCATTTAACATACCTGGGGAGGGTTTTAGTTTTGGTAATTCAGATTCGGCAGGTTCAGTCAAAGTGAATGTTGCAATAACAGCGGATGTTCATCTGTCTGCCGGTGATAACCATCCCGAACGATACAATGCTCTTGTGAATATCCTCGACAGTCTTGCAGCGCAGGACATAGAAATACTGATAATAGCCGGGGATCTTTTCGATAAGGATTGCAGTAATTACTCGCGGTTTGAGGATATCTGCAGAAAGTATCCTCAGATCGATATTCACATAATCCCGGGGAATCACGATCCGGATATATCACGTAGCGTCATCGTAGGGGAGAATATCAGGATATACGATTCACCTGCGCTGGAGGAATTTAATGGATTGAGTTTCGTTTTCCTGCCATATTCAGCGATAGCCGGGATGGGGGAGAACCTGGGGGAGTTTAGACCTGGCAAACGCTGGGTTCTTATTGGTCACGGTGATTATTTCGGCGGGTTGAAACAGCGCAATCCCTACGAAAAGGGCACCTACATGCCCCTGTATAGGAAAGATATTGAGAGGTTTTCACCCTGGAAAGTGTTTCTGGGGCATATTCACAAGCCCTTGAATATCGATAACCTCTACTATCCGGGCTCACCCTGTGGAATCGACATTAACGAAACTGGAAGAAGACGATACCTTGTATTCAACACAGCAACCGGGCATATCACCTCAGAAACACTTCAAACAGATGTAATCTATCTGCAGGAGAAATTCCTGGTCATCCCCGATGAGAATGAGGTAGAGAGGCTCCGAAATGATGCCGAGGGAAGAATCGCAGCCTGGGAACTGACGGAAGATGATAGAAAAAGGGCCAGGATCAGGATTAAAGCCACTGGATATAGCAGTGACAGAGAAGCCATCATGGGATGTCTGAAGACTGTGTTCGCAAAGTTCAGCTTTGTAAAGGATGAGGAACCGGATATTTCCTCACTGTACGTTGCAAAGGACAATCGCAGAAACACAATTGCCAGGAGGGTTCTGCAGTTGATCGAGGAAATGGACTGGGAATTCGGCGGTAAAGAGCCTGAGAAAGAACAAGTCATCGAAACTGCCCTTTCGGTTATTTATGGAGCTGGCGGCTGATAATGGCTATCCGTATCGAAAGAATATCCATCAATCGCGGTGGCCCGCTGAAGGATGATTTTATTCTTGAACCTGCAGAACTGAATCTCATCTACGGTAGTAACGAAACCGGCAAAACCTACATCGTTGAAGCCCTGATCGATTTTCTCTTCAAGACCGGGAAAGGTTCCCCATGGATAAAGAATAAAAACAATTCACCGGAGTCTACCTTCAGAGAATGGAAGCCCGGGGGAAAGGTACTGGTTTCCGGCCTGGAGGATACAACTACTGTATTCACTTCAGGTGGAAGTAAGCTCGAGGATTTCAGGACTTCGGGCAATAGCCTCCCGGAAGAACTGTCCCGGCTGATGGTTGTCCGGGCAGGAGATACAAGACTGTCCTCCACCGGGGATGGGGTCGGCGACAGCATTCTCAGAACCTATCTCTCCGGAAAAGGGGTTCTGGACGAGATCGAGAAAACCATCAAACATGAAGCCGTCAAGAATGCCGTTATAGAAAATGGCACAATAGATTCCAAACATTTTGGGTTCGTAAATGACAGGTTGAAGGCGGAGAAGGAAAGAAACAAGGTGGAAACCCTTCAACTGGAAGTTGATGAAAGCGCCTCCCTCGGAGCAGTCAATACTCTTGAAAATACAAAGGACAGAATTTCCGGTCAGTTAAAGGAGCTCGAAGACGCAAAAAAACACAGAGCTTATATGATTAGCCAGGAACTAAGAAAACTTGAGCTTGATATGGAAGGTCTTCCTTCCGAGCAGGATCTGATAGGGCTTGGAACTGAAATCAGTCTTTATAGAGCCAAATTCAAGAATCTTACCGATATTGAGGAAGAACTCAAAAACACGTCCGATGAAGAAGACAACTATATCTGGCTGAATAAGGCAAGGGAAGAATACCTTTCACATGTCGAAACTCCCGCAAATAGATCCCTGATCGATAAGGTCACCCTGGCACTGCTACTCTTTTTCATCCTGCTGACAGCAGCGGCCGGGTTCTTCAGCAGACCTCTGATGATAGCTGCCGCAGCAGGGGCTGTAGTCTGTCTGATTTTACGCAGCAGGAATGAACCCGAACCGGTATCGCCATCAGCCGAACTACGCCGGAAGAAACTGGAGGAGGAATTCAGAAGAAGATTTCAGCATGAGCTGACGGATTCCGCCACACTGCAGATTGAGTGCCAGAAAATGGAAGCGGCGCATATTCGATCTGAGAATCTCAGGGATAATCGCATGGAGTTCAAGCGGGATAAAGCAGCAATGGAAGCGAGCATTCTGTCCAGGCTTCATGCCATTGCCGGGGAGGAGGTACCCGTTAATCATTGGGATTTCAGAATAGAAGAGATCAGAAATCAGAAGAACGAAATTCAGAAAAAAGTCAATTCTCTCAAAGTAGACCTCTCTTCACTCAACATCCATGAGGATTCTTATCTGCCCGATCCCCCTCTTGAAGAATGGGATAAGAGACGATATCTGAGACTCAGAGAAGAGCTTGAGATCGTATCTGTGGATCTCGAGAGAGAGAAGCAGAGTATTGATACCCTCAAAACAGCTATTGCAGTGGCCACTGGAAACAATTCAAGAGATATCAGGGAGCTCCTGACAGCCCTGGAGGATAAGATAGAAACAACCGAAAATATGTATAAAGGTTTTACCGCCAGAATCCTGGCCGAGAATACAGTTTTCAGGGCGGTAAGAGAATTCCGTTCCCAGGAGAATGAAAGGCTGGGCGAAGCTCTTGGATCAGATGAAGTTATTTTTCCGCTGCACCGGATCACAGGGCATTACACAGGGTTGAAGATGGACAGTGATGGATATCTTAACCTCTCCACTTCCGAAGGAGATGAATTCCCACTCTCACAGTTGAGTACAGGTGCTGCTGAGCAGGTTTACATCGCTCTGAGAACAGGGTTTGCCGAAATCACAATGGGTGAGGCTGCTTTTCTAATTTATGATGATGCGTTCCAGCATTCTGACTGGGAGCGCAGGGAAAACCTTGTCAACCGTGTTATCGGGCTGGTGAACAGCGGCTGGCAGATATTCTATTTCACAATGGATGATCATCTGAAGAAATTATTCGATAAATCGGGGAGGGATCTCGGACAATCCGGGTACAAATCCGTCAGTCTGAACTGAGAGGAAAGAACTATGAAAACTGCCGTACCTGTAATTGTGCTTATGTTTTTGTTTCAGGCCATGGGGGCGGTTCAGGAGGGCTCCCTCTATCCAGAGGATGCGCTTCTTATCAGCGACGCAGTTCAGGAATATCTCAACGGGGAATTGATAGTGAATTTGGCCGGGACTGATTCATCACTTGTGCTTTTTATAGTGCTTGGCGGAGAATGGACCGGAGAGCCGGACCAGTGGACCGAGCTGATACTCATATCTTCATATGCCGCATATCTCGATCAGCAGCGCAGCTGGAATATCAAAGATATTGCCGTTTCTTTTGGTAGTAACTGGTGCAGATTGCCGATGGATGAGATACTGGAAATCACCGATGAAGAACCTGATGAATCAGAATTACTTGAGAGATTCCAGGCTATAACTGAAATTCGCGCAATGAATATTGGGGACGGAGGTAATTAAGAAATCTAATTACCTCCGTCCCCATTATTCAAGAAATCTAATTACCTCCGTCCCCAATAGCACGTCCCCAATAGCAGTTATTCTTCGAGGGATTCCAGGAATTTTATAAGCTGCTCATTGTAGAAAACGTTTTCAGGGTCCAGCTCCAGAGCTTTCTGTTCCCATTCGACAGCCATTTCGAAGTCTCCCATGGCGAAATACGATTCAGCAACGGTATCCATGATGTTCGAATCCTCAGGTTCCATTTCGATGGCCATTACAGCTATCTCGACGGCTTTTTCGGGATGAAGCTGTCTGATTGCAAGTTCCCAGGCGAGGCCGTTCAGGGTCTGGGCATCCACATAACCTGATGCCAGATAATCATCCATAATGATAAGCGCGTACTCTGTCTCGGGGGAACCGGCATCGATATAGACAGGAAATACGAACCACATACACCATTTAGAGTAAATCCTCTGAAGATCACCAAGCGGATCGTCTGAATCGGCAACTCTGATATCAACAAGAAGGTTGGAAGAGCCCTGGTATCCGCCATCTTCCCGGTAAATGACCATTGCTGCTGACTGCCTGCCTCTGCTGTCACCTCCAGCGGAATCTCCAGCCAGAAGCGCTGCCAGGAGCCTGTCTCCAAGGGAACCATCCTCCGAAAGGAAAGCTCTCTCCATATCTTCAATAACTTCCGGGCCCGTAAGTATATTTCCCTGAATTGCGTACCCTGAGCCGGTTATACTGCCGGCCCAGTCCATAGTTGCACTGCCTGTAAAGGAAGCGGAATTACCGTTTGCATCCACGATTCCAATCTGCCTTACCTCCCTTTCGGGATCAATTCCAAGTAGACTTTCGATGGTTTCCTCCGCAGTTGCTCCGGTTCTGAGGATTTCAAGCCCGTCTGGGCCGAACATTGCATTCGTCTGAGCCTGGGTAGCGACCGCTCCGGTCCCCGGTTCTCCCCAGGGGACTATATACCCCACATCGAGAACTTTCGATGCCACGGCCACTCCGAATTCACCCGTCAATGTATCCATCGCGACTATGGAAAAGGTTGAAGTATAAATCTCTCCCGGGGTGCCCGTTGAGCTTCCCGGAATGAGAAGTACTACTGACAGTAAAATCTGCAGCATAACAATATCTCCTCCCATCATTCTGCTAATTTTCTCTGCATTCTTCTACTCATTGGAACGACTGCAATACCCAGAAGAATACCTACGACAAGCGCAATTGCAAGCTTGAAACATACATCAGAAAAATCAGCACCTTTAAGTGTTATACTGTAAAGGGGATCGATGAACCAGTAGGTTGGGAAGATCTTTGCTATCCATTGAGGCAAGCCGGTGAAGAGGTAAAACAGAATTGGACCCACAAGGAGTATGTTGAGGCTTTTCACAAGTGTGTAAAGGGTTTTCGCGTTACCTGCGAGTGTGCCGTAAATCAGTCCGATTGCATTGCAGACCACAGCACCGGCAACAACAGTTGCCAGCAGCGCCAGTGGCTGACCGGAAAGGGCTCCGTTGAGCATCAGTGTGATAAAACACATGGTTACCGTCATTGTAAAACCAAGCAGGGCCTTGGAGAAGAGAATATCGGATACGGTGACCGGAGTTACCAGAAGGGCTTTCATGGTGCCCTGTTCCTTCTCTCCCACAAGCAGGAATGCGGGAACGAAAATTCCCGTAATGATAAGTACTAAAAGGACTATTGCCGGTATCAGTTTTCGCGTCAGGGGAACTACCTCCTCCTCGTCTCCTGTATGGAGAACAACTTCTACAGGAGCCTCCCTGTTCTCCATTTCCCGGAGCACGTCCAGCACAAGCAGGCTGATAACGATGCGGTTTGAAGCCAGGCTTCCGCCTGAGAAGAAGTATTCCAGTTCGGGTTTCCGGCCATCCCTTAACGCCTGATCAAAACCATTCTCAATTACCAGTCCAAGATCGGCATTGTTGTTCTCTATATACGCTTCCAGCTCGGCAGGGCTCCCGGCATGTGAAAGTCTGATACCTTCTATTCTTTCAAAGACAGATGTAATAGCTGATTCCCCTGAATTGTAAATACATATCCGTGGCTGGGGGTCAAACAGAGCGACGAAAACAACCTGCATCAGGAAAGTGATCACAAAGGGCATTATCAGAACCCATAGAATAACCGGGGATCGGAATCCAAGCCTTAGATCACCAGAAACAAGGCTCCAGACCCGCCGGATATTCATAGTGATTCCACCCTTCGCTTCAGAAGAAAGAAGGCAGATCCGAGAAGAACAATATCCCAAAGAACAGTTGCCATGATGTGGGGCGCCACGAAACGCAAGCCCCTCCCCTCGCCCAGCACGCCTGATATCGCTTGAACCAGGCCGTATGAGGGGAGCAGCCTGATAATGATAGCTGGCCTACCCGGGAACATGATGGATAGAGCGGGAATCATAAGGGGAATCAGAAATATCGTTCCGAAGAAGAGGGTACCCATAAAATCCCTGCCGCTGGTTCCTGAGAGCATACCTACGGCAGAAGCCATACCTGCTCCGAGAAGGATAAGTACTGTCAGAATCAACCAGTCGAAGATGAACCCACCTGTAACCAGAAGAAAAAGATAGGCCTGGCTCACTGCGAGAATTGTGCCGGTAACGCACTTGGCTACAAGGAAATCTCCCGTTCGCGCGGGAGTAACCAGCAATGCTGTCACGGTTCTATGTTCGATTTCCACTGAAACAAGACCCGCCAGTGCAAGGGATTCAATAAGAAGTATCAATATGATAAGTATCGGCCTTATCCTGTCCCGCAGGGGAACCTGCCTGCCATCCATGTTTTCACCGAGAATTCTTGCCTGCAGGTGGGGGAGGCCAACCGGCAGTGCGCTCAGGGGATCCCTTCCCGCGTAAACAGCCACAACCGCATACGCTATTTCACGGACACCGCTTGCGAGGGCTCGACGTATCTCCACTGGGACCGATTCGGATACATACACTGAAACGCTGCCTACAGAGCCTGACAGAAGGGATTCGGTGAAATCCACAGGAAGAGCGATACCCATTGATATTTCCCCCGAACCCGACAGAACCGCATCTGCAAGAGAGTTTTCATCAGCAAAACCGATTATCTCAAGCCCCCTGAATTCACCAGCGGCGCGGTCAAGCAGCATAGAAAAGGACTCTGCAATGTATGATGGATATACACCCAGAGTAATCGTCTCGCTTACAGTAGCGGGAAGAATAAGGAAAAGCACAGTCATAAAAATCAATGATATCGGTGTAAGAATCATCCAGAGGCGGTCTCGGGAAAACTCCCGGAGATCTTTGAGAACTATGGCCGCTATAATTGCCAGCCTGGATGACACGCGTTTCACACGTCCAGTCCCCGGCCTGTGATCTCTATGAAAATATCCTCAAGAGTTGCCTCTTCAGTATGTATGGTCATGACATTATGTGAATTAATCAGTTCCCTTACTTTATCGCCTGCATCTGCTGCTATAAGTTCAATGGTTTCCTCACGAACATGGCTGCCGCTTCCAAGGCGGACCTTCACTGATCTTTTTCCATATTTCATTTTCAGGTTATCAGGAGTATCCACAGCGAACAGTTCACCCTCGTTCAGGAATGCTACTCTATCCGATAGTTCGTCAGCCTCCCACATGTCGTGTGTTGTAAGGAGAACAGCGGCTCCTCTCTCCGCCTGTTCCCTGATGACATTTCGAATGGTTCGGCTGGATACAGGATCAAGGCCGTCGGTGGGTTCATCCAGGAAAAGTACATCCGGACGGTTAATGATAGCCCTGGCCATCATCAGCCTCTGGCGCATGCCCTTTGAATACTTGCTCACTCTGTCATCAGCCCTCTGAGAAAGGTCCACTCTGCGGAGAAGGGTATCGGTGTCGAAATTCTTTAGACCGAAGAGTTTAGAAAAGAATATGAGATTTTCCCTTCCGGTCATGTTCAGGTAAAGATTCTTTTCCTCAAAGCAGACTCCTATCCTGGCCTGCACTTCAGGATCATCAAGGGACATTTCATTGCCCAGTACATGAATTGAGCCAGTATCGGGAGTGAGCAGACCGGTAAGCATTTTTATGGTTGTTGATTTCCCGGCTCCGTTAGGACCCAGAAAGCCCAGTATTTCACCCGGCCTAAGTTGAAAACCGATACCTCTGACAGCCTTCAGGTTACCGTAGGAGTAACTCAGGTTTTCAGCGAGCAGTGCGGGCTTCATATTATCCTCTTCACCTGGTATGCAGTAACTTTGAATTCAGCATTTGCAGTTACTCGGGAAAGGCTCAGCAACCTCCGCATTTAACCACAAGGATGATAAATGCAATCATACCGCCAATGCCCAGGAACCAGAAAAAACTTGTGATAGAACCACAGCAGCCACATCCTCTATTCTGAAGAGCCTGCTGTACGACATTTCCCCCTTCCTCTACCGAGTATTCCTCTACTCCATCCAACCCTTGGGGGCGGATCTTGGCCCCGGGATCGTGTGCCGGTTTTACAAAGCTACCTTTCTTTTCCTCCGGTCTGAAAATCTTACCTGATTTCCCCTTGGAAGCGCTCTTTGAGCGTTTTCTGGCAAAGAAGGATG
>JAUWSQ010000030.1 GCA_030609965.1 Candidatus Fermentibacterota bacterium | reverse complement strand
ATGGACTCGTGTCACTGCAAAGTCATCTGGAACGTCTTCAATGTGTTACATGAACCGCCGTGGTACGGAACCGTATGCCCGGGTGGTGTGGGAGGACGGCGGGAGTGATCCCGCCTCCTACCCGATCCGGATCATCGGAATTCTCTACCTGTTTACAGCATACCATAAATCAGTAATAGTTGGATTATGAAAAGTAAGAACAGCGATGAGATATCGACTCTGGAAGAGAAGGTCGATCAAGCTTCAACCGATGCAGAGAAAGCTTGTGCAATCGCAGATCTTGCCTGGAGTATAAAGTACTCTGATCCGGCGCGTGCAGTTGACCTTGGAGATCAGGCTTTAGAGCTGTCTCTGAGCATTGATATGGGAACCAATCTTCCAAAGTGCTACCTTTCGAAAGCCATGGGTCTCCTGCATATGTCCCGTTTTAAGGCTGCCGAAAAATCTGCTCAGATGGGCTTGAGCAGCTACAGAGAACTTGATAATCAGGCAGGTGTTCGACATGCCCTGAACGTGATAGGCTCCATTTATTTCAGATGGGGCAAGTTAGCCAGCGCGCTTGAACACTACCTTGAATCACTCGAAATCCATAACAAGTTAAGCAATACTCCCAATTCTGGAATCCTCAGCAATATCGGAGCAGTATACCTTCAGCTGGGGGATACAGATCGAGCCCTTGATTGCTATACACAGGTAAAGATACTGGCCGATAAGGTTGATGGACCTGCAGATCTGAAAGCAGCAACTTGCGTAAATATGGGCGAAATATACAGCAGAATGGGTATGTACAATGACGCTCTGGAGCACCTTAAAGAAGGATACCAGATCTGCCTCAGGAATGATATGAAACAGGCTGTTGCGGCAACCACTGATGATATCGGGACTGCTATGATGCAACTGGGTCGCAACAAAGAGGCAATGAAGAACTACAGGGAAGCCCTTTCCAGCTTCAAAGCTCTGGATGATCTGAAAGGGGAAGCGCTTGTTCTTTCAAACATGGGAAAATGCTGCCTTGCAGAAGGCAGCGGCAAAGCAATGGAATTCTATCTTGATAGTCTTAAGAGGTTCCGCTCTCTGAGAGACAGTCAGGGGACAGCGGAAGCCCTTATAGGAATTTCCATGGTCATGCTTGAACTGGGCAGGAATGATGTTGCGCTTGATAAGCTTGGTGAAGCTTACGAAATCGCTGCAAAGGAGGGGTTGAAACCGCAGCTCTCAGAGATACACAAAAACCTGGCCTCCATCCTTGAAAGTGAAGGAAAGTTCGATACCGCCTTTGAGCACCTGAAACTCTATCATGAGGTAGAGGATCATCTGCGGTCCGAACGGGTCGCTAACCGCCTCCGAAGCCTCAGAGTAATCCATAATGTGGAGCAGGCCAGGGAAGAAGTGACTAAATACATACTTGAGAATATCAAGCTTGAAAAGGATAAAAGTAATCTTGAAAGGATTCTGAGCAGCAGAGCTAATCAACCGGAGAAGGACATCACCAGACAGGAGATTCCTCCGGAGACCGGGAAAGAACCTGAGCTGAAGACCCGAAACGATCTGGAACTGCAGATGCTTATAGAGCGTGTTTCCATGATAGCTAATGAACTGAATGACGTTCTTACTTTCGCAG
Source organism: Candidatus Fermentibacterota bacterium (assembly GCA_030609965.1). GTDB lineage: Bacteria > Fermentibacterota > Fermentibacteria > Fermentibacterales > JCC-6 > Aegiribacteria. The sequence goes on along the minus strand of JAUWSQ010000030.1, from coordinate 29,183 downwards.
CCGAGCAAACAGAGAAGGTACTTCAGGATAAGACGCTTTCGGAGAAAAAAGCGAAACAGCTTCACCTGGCAGCAGACTCTATCAGAGATGGAGTTCCCCTCGCAAAGCAGCTCCTATCCCTGTGCAGCTCAGAATATGCTGATACGGAAGTATCACAAAGTACCCCTGATGATAGTGTATTCAAGGTCGATTCTGTCAGCAAATACAAAGTAGGCAGCAAAGTGCTTGTAGTGGAGGATGACCGGGCTGTTGCAGAGCAGCTGGTAAGCGGCCTCGATGAATATGGATATTCTGTCATTGCGTCAACTTCACTGATGGATGCAAAAGAGATTGTCAGTGAGAACCTTGAAGATATCGGATGTATTATCATTGATATCGTGCTGGATGATGGATCGGGTATCGATCTTATCAGAGAGGTGTATGAGCAGAAGCCCCTGCTCCCCATACTCGCAGGGAGCTCTTATCCACTGTCGCAGGGTGATAAGGATTACCTGAAGAAGGATGGTATCTCACTCATTCAGAAACCATATAAGATAGATAGCATTCTGTTGAAACTCTCCACGATTCTTCCCCTGTAAGTTCCCTGAGCTGGTTAGCGAACACCCCTTCGGGGACAGATATTCATGAAATCACATATATCGCAGGAGGGATTTCTGGAGGTGCATACCGCTCTGCCATGGAACCCGATCTGGTGGCTGAATGATGTCTGGCTGCCGCAAGGCACCAGTTTCCTGAGGTTGGCCTCGATTTTATCCGGTTGTTTTGCCCGGGTAAGATCAAGCCTGCCCGACAGCCTTCCCACATGGGTATCAACGATAATCGCAGGTTTGCGGAATACTTCCCCGATTATTACGTTAGCGGTCTTTCTTCCAACACCCGGGATCCGGACAAGTCCTTCTATAGTATCGGGCAGCCCATCATTCGCAAGAAGCCATTCTGCGGCATTCTGGATAGATTTCGCCTTGGACCTGAAAAATCCCAGCGAATGAACTGTATCCTCAATCAAACCCCGATCCGCTGCCGCAAGCCCGCAGATGTCCTTAACTTTACTCCATAGCCGGGGAGTTACCTGATTTACAGCGTTATCCGTTGTTCTTGCCGATAGAATGGTAGCTATCAGTAGTTTTTCAGGGTCATCAGAGTATTCAAGTAGGCACCTTGCATCAGGGTAGAGAAGAGGCAGGCGCTCCAGCAGAATCTCGATACGCTTCCTGTTGTTCACTTTTTCAGCCTTTCGGAGAAGTTTTTTATTTATGCGTCAATCTAGTATCTTCGGTGACCTGAATGCAAGTGGAAGGAGAATTTCTTTGAAGATAGAAGAATGCGGAATAGAAGGCGTTCGTCTTTACAATCTGACGCAATACCCTGATAGAAGGGGAAGCTTCTTTGAGCTGTTCCGAAAGGAGTGGCTTCCTGAGGTTTTCGGCGACAGAATCCAGATCAACTGTTCCAGATCATCAGAAGGTGTGATCAGAGGGCTCCATTATCATAAGCATCAGTGGGATTTCTGGATTCCGATAAGCGGTAGTATGACAGCAGGTCTTGCGGACCTCCGGAAAGATTCTTCCACGCACGGCAGATCACTATCCCTCGAGCTGGATCCGGAGAACCCTCCGGGGCTCCTTATTCCACCCGGTGTAGCCCACGGATTCGCCGCGGCTACCGACCTTATCATGGTATACGTAGTCAGTAACTATTTCGATAATACCGATGAGCATGGTATAGCCTGGAACGATCCGGTAATATCCATCAAATGGGGGATAGAGAATCCTGTTGTTTCCGAAAGGGATGTTCTGAACGAACCGTACACCTGGGACTGATCCGGATATAGCATATTCAGCGTAACTAGGAGGCTGTCCGATAATGCAGCATCGGCATAAGGAACCACATATCTGGCTATAATGACCACATATTATCATCAAATACATACCAGTATTCTCTTCAAATCTGTAATCATTCTATCTCAGCAATGTGGCTCTTCTGCTCTATGCCCATTGTCGGACAGCCTCCTAGCGCTGATACTCAGGTCTCGCATCCCTGGTCGGCGACTGGTTCATGCAGTTGTGCTATGTTTCAATCCATATCATTTTCGCTTTGTTTATCTCCATGAATTGCTTCCCACTCTTCGCGCATGATACCCATATTGACCTGATCCACATAATCCCCGTCTATCCATATTACCTTGCGAGGTCGTCCCTCCTCAACAAAACCACAGGCCTTGAAACAACTGATGGCTCTCTCGTTCTTTGCATTGGTTCCAAGGTCAATACGTCGAGCGCCGAAATAATGGAATCCGTAATGAAGAAGCAGTTTGACTGCTTCCCTGCCATAGCCTTTCTCCCAGTATTTCCTATCTCCTATTCCAATCCCAAGCCTGTGAACACCAGGATACACTAGATACAACCCGCAGAAGCCGATGTACTTCCCATCCGCTTCGATCGCGAAGTATTCTTTTTCGCTGTTTCTTTCAACCATTCGCTCGTAGTTCTTCTCAACTTTTTCATATGGCATTACATGGGGCAATGTGCCATCCAGAATATGCATCTCTATATCCTGTTTGAACTCGCGCATTCTCTGGATATCTTCTCTTTTCAACGCACGAAGTAAAACCTTTTCGCCTTTGAGCATTAATTTCCTCTTCCGTTCAGTTTTGTATTTGTCCAAGTACAACTATTATATACAAAGCCTTAAGGATGACGCACTCCACCAATAATCGCTCAGCTCAGGCAGGGATAAGCATGGAGGTAGGATGAACAAACATTATGAATGGTCTCAGAAGTATGAATCTTTTGTTGAAGCTCAGAAATCAGAAAAAGAAAAAATTCAAAATGTATTGTACTATGCAGCAAACAGCACCCATTATGATAAAATAGTCCAGTTTGAAAAAAGTTCTTATCAGACTGAGGGATACATCTTTCCGGATGAATTTGACGAGGTTAAGTTCAAAGCACACTTCTTTAGAAAAAGAATAGAGGATATTGAGGATTACAAATTGCTTGTTGCCGAATACAAGGAAATGATTGTGGGAAGAATAGACCTGACATGGATGTATGATGTTGACAAGGAAAACAATATTGGCTTTGTAAACTGGATATATGTGTTAAAACCATACAGGAACATGGCTACTGGAAAAGGATTGATCGATTTCTGTAAAAGCGAACTTCGTAAAATGAATATCAATACTGTTAAGTTACTGGTAGGTAAAGGAAACCTTGCTGCCCTGGAGTTTTATAGAAACAGTGGATTTAACCTGAATTCCAATATGGTTGTATGTGAGCTGGATTTTTGAAACTGTTCTTCACGTATCTGCCTTTTTCGCACACCGCTAGAACAAAAGGGGACGGAGGTAATTAAATTATCTAATTACCTCCGTCCCTAATGGTACCGAAGGGGGGACTTGAACCCCCACGAGAAAAAATCTCACTAGGTCCTGAACCTAGCGCGTCTGCCTATTCCGCCACTTCGGCTCTGTGCCCGCGATACTAGGGAAGAAATCGCATAAAGTCAATATTCATCTTACCGAACTCACTGTTTTGCTGTATATTTCCCAACCGGGAAAGGTGAATATATGAAAGATGATAAAATAGTAATTGCACGGAACCGGAAAGCCCGCTACGAGTATGAGATACTGGATTCAATGGAAGTGGGGCTTGTACTGAGGGGTTCCGAGATTAAATCAATAAGGGAAGGAAAGGTCAGCCTTGTCGGGGCTTACGCTTCACTGGATGATAATGGGGAACTCTGGGTTCATCAGATGCATATTGCTGAATATGATCAGGCAAGGGATAATCATGAACCCTACCGTGACAGAAAGCTGCTGGCGCACAGAAAGCAGCTGAAAAAGATGGGCAGAATGATTCGTGAGAAGGGCTATACGCTCATTCCCCTGGATATTCATCTTACCTCTGGAAGGGCAAAACTTGAACTGGGGATCTGCAGGGGTAAGAAACAGTACGATAAGCGCCGCTCCATTGCCGAGCGGGATAATGAAAGGAATGTAAGAACAGAGATGAAAAGGTCATTAAGAGGGAATGATTAGCCTTCACCTTCTCTTCTGTATGGCAGCCCTGACGGGCGGAACGGTATCCACTCGTATCATTCCCAGGTACGATGGCCTGCTGATGGAGCTTACATCCTCAGAAGTTATCACAGACAGTATTACCATTACAGGGTATTCTGTGAATGTAAGACCTGGCCACAGGGTTATTATGCCCGAAGCCTTCCTGCCCTTCTGGGTATTCGGCTGGGAGCCTGATGCCGATTCCTGCGGTTTTACCGTTGAACTGACTGATGCGGTTGATTCCCTTGAGTACTCACTCCGGGAAGACGGCCGGGTTATGCTGATCTTCTTTCGGGCCGCTGAACCTCTGCTTTTTCCCGAACTTTCATGGAAAGGTCCTCCGAGGGAACCAGCATACAGTGATTCAGAGCAGATCTATTCTGATTCATCGATAATTGCAGCTCTGGAAATGGGACAGCAGTCTCCCTGGCTTGATGATTTCGACTGCATTGTTATCGATCCGGGGCACGGCGGCAGGGATCCGGGAGCCGTCGGTTATACAGGTACTTTTGAAAAGGACAGGGCACTTGAGATAGCCCTTCTGGTGCGGGATATCCTTAATATCAGAAGACCCGATCTGGAAATCGTCATGACAAGAAGCACCGACTGCTACGTATCACTGGGAGCCAGAACACGTCTTGCTAACTCCATGAAAGCCGACCTTTTTATCAGTATTCACTGCAACGCGGCTACAAACTCCTCTGCGAACGGTTTTGAGACATTCTTTCTCTCCAGAGCCAGAACAGATGACAGCAGAGCGGTTGAAATGCTGGAGAACAGTGTGATAGAGTATGATGAGGGATACGATGCAGCTTCACATACTTTCCAGGATGACGCTCTTTCGTTCCTCCTTGCTGATATAGCACAGAATATATACCTGGAAAGAAGCAGCTCACTTGCCGTTGAGATTCAGGATAGCATGGCTGATCGGTTCACAGGAAATGCGAGCAGAGGAGTGAAGCAGGCGGGATTCTACGTACTTCGGGGAGCGCTGATGCCTTCGGTTCTTGTTGAAATAGCGTTCATCTCAAATCCGGGGGAGGAGCAGATGCTTCAATCTCTGGACTTCCGTCTTGCATCTGCAGAAGCTATTGTAGATGCTGTTCTGAAGTTTGCAGAGCAGTAATAATGGAGGATTTCTGATGTTGAAATTTGAAAACAGTGATCTCAGGGGAATACTGATCCGCCTGGGCGCTATCGCAGGTATTATTATCCTGATTTATATCGCCATTTCTTTCGGCATGAAAACGGTCAATAAATCCCTGGGAATAGAGGGAACCACGGATGAAACAACTGAAGATGTTGAACTTTATACACTCCCAGAAAGCCTCTATGTATCAGATGAGGGTGTAACTCTTCCCGAAATTGAGGATCTCCCCGAGGGGCCTGAAGCCTCCTGGGAAGTTATACCCTGCTCCATATACGTTTCTGAATCATCCCAGCCCGTTATCGATTCACTCCCCACCGCTCCGGAAATCAGGGATAAGCCCCTTGAAGCTCTGTTCCTGGTTAAACGCTGGGCTGCAGAAGCGGGAATAGAGGATGAATACATCGATCAGGTTTACGTTTTTACCAAACTCGATACTATTTTTGTTGACCTTCCTTCTGAAAGAGATTTTCTTGGTCTGAAACTGACAATTGAGAGCCGATTTATCTGTTTTACACGTCTGTTTCCCATTGTTGCTGGAAATCTGCTTTCTTCATATCCTGAAGGTATTCCGCTGAGAGGCATTGAAGGAGTATTCAGACAATGAACTCAGGAAAAATCGGTATCTTCGATTCAGGAGTTGGGGGCCTTACGGTTGTAAGGGCTGTGAACAGCCTGCTTCCAGGTGAATCGGTGGTCTATTTTGGTGACACTGCAAGGTTACCCTACGGTTCAAAATCCCCCGAAACGGTAATCAGATTTGCAATAGAGGATGCTGAGTTCCTTCTGGGGAAGGGTCTGAAACTTCTTGTTGTAGCATGCAACACAGCATCATCGGTCAGTCTTCCCGCACTAAGAGAGTTCGCTGATGTGCCCGTAATCGGCGTTATAGAACCCGGAGCGAAAGCTGCAGCGGGAATAACTGAATCCGGAATAGTGGGAGTTATCGGAACCCTTGGCACTATTTCAAGCGGAGCGTACCAGAAAGCCCTGAAATCGTTTGATTCTGTGAACAGGGTGATAGCCCAGCCTGCACCTCTCCTTGTTCCTCTTGTGGAAGAAGGATTGCTTGATCACAGCATCACCGAAATGATTCTGAAGGAATACACAGCACCTCTTGTAAACGAGGGTATCGATACACTGGTTCTTGGCTGTACACATTATCCTCTTCTGAGGGATGCGCTTTCAGGTATCCTTGGAGAGGGCATCAGGCTGATTGATTCTGCTGAATCAACGGCAGATGAGGTTGCTTCTATTCTTGACACAGAGGGTTTAAGCTCAGATTTCCTGCAGGGGGAGAACAGTTTTTATGTAAGTGACATACCTCTGAAATTCCAGGAGATCGCGCAGAGGTTTTTAGGTAAAGCCGTACCCCTGGTTACACAGATTGAAGTGGGTGATCTTCATTGATCCTCATTAAACCGCGATTCTGAAAGTGACGGGAGCCCTATGAGAGTAGATGGACGCCAGAATGATGATCTCAGGGATATCGAGATAGAAACCGGTTACCAGCCCCTGCCGGATGGCAGCGTGATGATAACATGGGGAGAAACCAGGGTTTTATGCTCTGCTTCAGTTGAGTATAGAGTTCCTTTCTTTCTGGCAGGCAAAGGAACCGGATGGATTACCGCGGAGTATGGAATGCTTCCAGGCAGCGGCAACCGTAGAATTAAAAGAGAGATCAATGGAGTGAAGGGCCGCACCCATGAGATCCAGAGACTGATTGGAAGAAGCCTGAGACAGGCTGTTAACCTCGATAGAATGGGTGAGCGGACCATAACGATAGACTGCGATGTTCTGATTGCTGACGGCGGAACACGTGTTGCGTCAATCGTTGGAGGTGCAGTGGCTCTTCGGCTTGCAATTAAGCGGCAGATCGTGGAGAGGAAAATGAAGGATGACCCGTTCAGGGGTTATGTCAGTGCTTTAAGCCTGGGTGTGGTTGGTGACGATATCCTTCTTGATCTATGTTACGATGAAGATTTCAGAGCTGTCATGGACATGAATGTTGTGGCCACAGAATCAGGTGAACTGGTTGAACTGCAGGCTACAGCGGAAGGTGGAACTGTTCCCCTTGAAACGGTCAACACAATGACGGAAAAAGCTGTAAAAGCTATAAGAGAGATCATTATCCCGCTTCAGAGGGAGGCTTCAGCGGAATGAAGCGCATCGTTCTCGCATCCGGTAACCGGGATAAACTCAGGGAACTTCAATACCTCCTTCGCGACCTGCAGATTGAAATAATCCCGGTTCACGATCTTATTCCGGACTGGTCCATTGAAGAGACAGGGATCTCCCTTGAGGAGAACGCATTCATCAAGGCGAGGGATGCAGCTGAGAGAACTCACCTGCCGGCAATCGCAGATGATACAGGTCTTTTCGTCGATGTGCTCGGTGGCGCTCCCGGTATCTACGCTGCCAGGTTCGCCGGCACCGACTGCTCATATGAGAACAATGTTAATAAACTCCTGAGAACAATGCTCTGCGAGGAGAATCGGAGAGCCGCATTTCGGACCTCAGCAGTTCTGGTGTCACCTGAGGTGGAATTCAGCGTAACAGGTGAGATTACCGGTGTGATCATAGAGAAACCTGATGGAGAAGAGGGTTTCGGTTACGATCCGGTTTTCCTTCCCGATGAGCTTGACTATACTTTCGCAAGATGCTCATCGGAGGACAAACACCGCATCAGTCACCGAGCCAGGGCTATTGCGAAGCTACGGGAAAAACTCGTTTCACATAAAATTCACGGATAACAGATCAGCTCTTTTTGAATTCCTCCAGCACCTTTTCTGCAATTGAGAAGGGAACCGCTTTGTAATGCTCAAAGTGCATTGTGAATCCTGCTCTTCCCTGGGTCATGTTCCGAAGATCTGTTGCGTAACCGAACATTTCCGACAGGGGAATGAACGCTTTTACGACCTGCGCGTTTCCCTGCATGTCCATTGATGTGATGTTTCCACGCTTCCCGTAGATATTTCCGGTAACATTTCCCGCGTAATCCTCAGGTGTTGTAACTGAAACGCTCATGACAGGTTCAAGAAGTTGGGGGTTTCCCTTCATGAAGGCTTTTCTGAAAGCTGACTCGGCACATTTCCTGAAAGCCATCTCCGAAGAATCCACTTCATGGAAAGTACCGTCCTTCAGTGTAACTCTGATATCAACCACGGGAAAATCAAGCATTACTCCGCGAGACATTGCATCTACTATTCCCTTTTCAACTGCCGGTATGTATTCACGGGGGATATTACCGCCTTTTACCTGATTCCGGAATTCGAAACCGTGACCGGCGGGCATTGGCGAAAGGGTCATTATGACATGTGCATACTGGCCTCTGCCACCTGTCTGCTTGGAGACCTTTTCATTGATATCGACAGTAGAGGTTATGGTTTCTCTGTACGCTACCCGGGGAGGAGAGGTGGTTACTTCAACAGCGAACTCCCTTTTCAGGCGATCCAGGATTATCTCCAGATGGAGTTCACCCATTCCAGAGATTATCGTTTCAGATGTTTCCGGATTAGTTGAAACTATGAATGTGGGGTCTTCCTCTGACAGTTTCAGCAGGGCACGAGAAAGCTTGTCCCTTTCTCCCTTCTTCTCAATCATGACAGCAACACTGAGAACGGGAGCAGGAAATTCAATCGCTTCCAGGACTATCGGGTTCTCCTCACAGCAAAGTGTGTCTCCTGTAGAGGTGTTAGGCAGGCCTGTGACGGCGCCTATCTCACCAGTGTACAGGGCATCCACCGCTTCCCTCTTGTCAGCATGCATACGGAGTATTCTTCCCGCCCTCTGCATCTTGTTCTCGGACGAATTGTAGACGTATGATCCGGATTCAAGTGTACCGGAATAGACCCTCACATAAACAAGTTTGCCGACATGGCGGTCGGTAACGACTTTGAACGCAAGCGCGGCAAGTTTTCCATCATCCTTTGGAATACGCTCGATAGGGTTACCTTCAAGGCACTGACCACTTATTGGCGGAAGATCAAGCGGGCTTGGGAGGTAGGAAATAACTGCATCCAGAAGCCTCTGAACTCCCATATTCCTGTATGCGCTGCTGCACAGAACAGGGCAGACAGTGCGGGAATGGGTGGCTTTTCTTATTGCATGACTGAGTTCCTCTGCGGAGATATCCTCTCCGTCACAGAACTTCTCGAAAAGACCTTCATCCACTTCGCTTATTTTCTCGATGAGATGCTTTCTCCATTTATTCGTTTCGTCGAGCATATCATCGGGTACAGGTTCGCAATGCCATGACATTCCGCGGTCGGATTTGTCGTAATAGACCGCGCAATTGTCCACCAGGTCTACAATACCTCGAAAACTGTCTTCTGCGCCTATAGGTATAACTACCGGTACAGCGTTGGCTCCAAGCTGTTCCTGAATTGATTCGACAACACCGTAGAAATCCGCCCCGAGCCTGTCCATTTTGTTAACAAGGGCTATCCTGGGTACCGAGTATTTCTCAGTCTGTCTCCATACGGTCTCAGACTGGGGTTCGACACCGCCAACTGCGCAGAAGAGAGTAATCACGCCATCAAGTACCCTGAGGCTGCGTTCTACTTCTACAGTAAAATCAACGTGTCCGGGGGTATCTATCAGGTTTATCATGTGATCCCGCCAGACGGTCGCTGTTGCGGCGCTTGTTATGGTTATTCCGCGTTCCTGCTCCTGAGCCATCCAGTCCATTACGGCTTGCCCGTCATGAACTTCACCCATTCGGTGTAATTTACCTGTGTAAAAGAGTATCCGTTCTGAGACGGTCGTTTTACCTGCATCAATGTGCGCCAATATTCCGATATTACGCAGGTGACTGAGTGAGTACTTCCTTGACAATTCTATACTTCCGTTCCATCTATCTATGATTATTCAACAAAGAAGCCAAGTACCATGTCAAGCAATAACTGACGTACTCTGCTTGCTCTTCAGAGCCCCTGCTGCGTTACTGGTTCAATTACATAGCGATGCTATGTTCAATCACCAGTGCCTTGCAGGAACTCAGAATAGCGGCGCATTATAGCGACATCTATTACTTGACAGGGTACTAGCTGAACCAAGCTCTGAAGTTAGGTAATATACTGAATAACAGAAATATTGCCTTCCCCCGGGAGGGAATATGTCGGAATTAGGAATAAGAATCGCAGTCATGGATGATCTGGAGGATATTGCAGCTATCTCCCGTACAACGTGGGATGGAGATGATTACCTTGAGAAAAAAGCCCCGAGATGGATCAGGGATTGCAGTCTTTATGCCGGTGAACTCGATGGAAGGGTTGTGGGAACTTTCAGATTATCTCCGATGCCCGCAGGGGTGCTCTGGATGGAGGCTCTTCGCGTAAAACTGGAATACCGGAGCCGGGGATACGGAAGGCAGCTTGCAGATGCGGCCTTTGATACGGGAAAGAAAATCATAGAAAGCGGTAGAGCAGAATGCATGGAATTCTCAACATATTTCAGAAACGATGAAAGTATACACATCTCGTTCACCCAGGGCTTCAGAGTGGTAAACCGTTTTATCCTTATGAACAGGGAAGGTATCGATTCGACTGCAGAAATAGAAAAGATTAAGCCTTCAGACGAAGATTTCATGTCTCTCCCGGGGTACATTCCCTGCGGCTGGAAATACCCGAGGCTCTGCCCGGAAGGTATAGAGTGGGCATTGCAGCGGTGCGATGTCTGGAGGACAGGTGACGTCCTTCTGCTGAGAGAACGGAATTCAGATGAATCTACCCCTCTGGGAGGCTCGGAAGAAGATCCGGACGGTTTTCTCGATGGAGCAGAGGCAGCGGCATTGAGGGCAGGTGCTTCACATTCATGCATTGTTCTCCACGAATCATGCAGGAAGGTCATTGAAAGAGCATTTGAGAGGGATTACAATACCTGGGACCCGGCAGACGATTATAATGTGTTAATATTTAGATACAGCATATAAACACTCATACCAATATGGATTAACCATGATCCCTTTGTAATGTCCACGGTCTTTGATATATTCTGCGTTAACAAATGCCGGGATGGTGGAATTGGCAGACACAACGGACTTAAAATCCGTTGCTCTTTTTGGGCGTGAGGGTTCAAGTCCCTCTCCCGGCACCATTTTCCGAGAGGATGCCCTTGTCTCAGATTCGTGTTCTTCCTGATACTGTTATCAACATGATCTCAGCAGGTGAGGTGGTGGAGAGACCGGCATCTGTAGTGAAGGAACTGCTTGAAAACGCTCTTGATGCGGAAGCGTCGGAGATCACCGTAGAGCTTGAACAGGGGGGAAGAAAATCCATAATAGTGCGGGACAACGGCCTGGGTATGAACAGGCACGACCTTCTCCTCTCAGTTCAGAGGCATGCAACCAGCAAAATCTCCTCCAGCAGTGATCTTTCATCTCTCTCTACACTTGGATTTCGGGGTGAAGCTCTACCAAGCATCGCTGCTGTGAGCCATTTTACCATTCTTACTTCAGATGGAGCTGATGGCTTTCGAATGCGGATGGATGGCGGAATCCTCAGGGATCTTTCCCCCGCCGCCAGAACCAGAGGTACTACGGTAACTGCAGCCGGACTCTTTTACAATCAGCCTGCCAGAAGGCGTTTTCTTAGGACACAGGCTACAGAACTGTCCTGGGTCGAGAAATACATTACCGGATCCGCGCTTGCGAGGAATGAGATTTCCTTCAGATTACTGCATAATGGAAATGAACTTTTTTATCTTCCAGCAGGGCAATCAATTCCGGAAAGGTTATGCTCTAGATACGGCCTGCCTGGAGACAGCAGATACGTTAAATCCGAAGGGCACTCCGGGGGAACATCCGTTAAGCTCATCTGGTTTCCCGACAGCAGATGGAACAGGAAAAGCCATCAGTATATCCTCGTCAACGGCAGGTTGGTCTATGCGGGTCTGGTAGCAGGTCCCGTCGATGCGGCTCTTGCTGGTCCGGCGGGTTATCCACTCCTGTACTGCAGTGTATTCGTACCTCCAGATGAAGTTGATGTTAATGTCCATCCTCAAAAGCGTGAAGTAAGGTTCAGAAAACCGTCATCGATAAGGGAGGCTGTTGAGAACGCCCTTGGCGAATTGGCCTCATCCAGGAAAAACGGAATGAAATTAACTTCCCGCACAGGAGGATCCGCCGGTATCCCTCATGACAGAATCGATAGAAGGAATTACAGTGAAGATCTTTTCAATGCTGCACTTCAGGTACAGGCTCCTGGTGCCGTTGATACCGCGAGGAAGGCGGAACAGGATTTTCCAATTGTACAAATAGGAAGATCATATCTGGTGACATCCACCGATAAAGGTATCGTTCTTATTGACCAGCATGCAGCCCATGAAAGAATACTGTTTGAAACGGTACTCAGCTCAATGAACAGTGATTCGGAATCCGGTCAGCAGAAACTCCTGCTTCCCGAGCACATCAGGCTTGATGCACCCGAAAGAGAACAGCTGGAAGATTACAGTGCTGTACTCAACAGGTCCGGATTCGAATTCCACATAGAAGGGGACACACTGATTCTTACCGCTGTTCCTCCTGGAACCTTCCATGGGATTGGTGCACTGAGGGAAATACTCCGATCCCTCCAGGATCCAGAGAATGAAGATATGCCTATTCGTGAGAAAGTGGCAGCAGCCGCAGCCTGCGCAGGTGCGGTAAAATTTGGTGATCCACTTTCACCTCTAGAGACCAGGCATCTTATAGATCAGCTGTTTTCCACATCAGATCCCTTTCACTGCCCTCATGGAAGACCTACACTGATTGAGATATCCTTCGAAGAGCTTGGTGATAAATTTGGACGTTGAAAAGCCGATACCTGTACTTACAGGATGCACCGCCTCCGGAAAAACAGGGGTGCTTCTAAACCTTTCGCAGAAGCATGATATAGAGGTTGTAAGTGCGGATTCCAGACAGGTATACAGGGGGCTGGACATCGGAACAGCGAAGCCTTCAGCCGATGAACAGTCAGTCCTTGTCCATCATCTGATTGATTTTATTAATCTGGACGAAACTTTCTCAGCAGGGATGTTCGCGAGGGAAGCATGGCGGCTGATCCGGGAAATAAGAAGCAGGAATTCAATTCCAGTGATAGCAGGCGGGACAGCTCTCTACCTGCTGGCTCTGACAGGAGGCCTTGATCCGATGCCGCAGAAGTGCAGCGGTGTAAGGGAAGGTTTGAAAGTTCTTGAACGGGAAACCACGGGAGTTCTGTACCGCATGCTTAAAAAATTGGATCCCATCACCGCTGCCGCTACGGGAGAAGGAGATATAAGAAGACAGGTCAGGGCACTTGAGCTGTACGCATTGACTGGTTCACTGCCTGCGGTTCTGCGCAAGGGCGGAGATCCGAATGTCAGAAAGATGTTCAGAATAGTCGGTATTACTCTGCCTCGGGAGGAGCATCGCAGGAGAATAAGGTTGAGGATTCTCGACATGATCGATCATGGATTGATAGATGAAGTTGAATCCCTTCTGAGCGCAGGCTGGGGGAGGGAAAGCGTTCTCGGCAGGACAATCGGATACAGTGAAGTACTTGATTTTCTGGATGGTACTATCGCCTCCATTGAAGAGACAGTAGATGCCATTTCCGCAAATACATGGCACCTTGTGAGAAAACAGAAGAACATGTTCTCTCGGTTTGAAGGCATAGTCTGGGTCGGAGACAACCAGGAACTGATAGAAGAATTACTATTCGGAGAAGGGGGTTCTAATGGATAAGAAGAGGGAATCGGGAGAGATACTCGAGCACATGCTTCTGGAGGAGGTGAAGATAGAGGATATCGATTTCATTGATCCTCCAGATGAATGGGATCCTGATCTTCATCAGAAGGAACCTAATGTGCCTCCGGTGCTTATTGAGGAGAAGCCCAATGAGGGTGATCTGGAATCCACGGGATTCACTCTGCTTGCTCATCACAGGAGCTTCTGGAAGGCTCAGACAAAGGGGCTGTTCACTCTTCGAGCACTGGTTGTAAGAAGCAGTGTACACATATCTCTGGCTCACGAGTCAATAAAGAACTGTACGGAGGAAGCACTGCTGTTCGATGCTCTTCTTCGTAATGGATTATGTGAGAACAGAAGCAGGCTTTCTGAACTTCTGGGGTATTCGAGAGCACGAATCACCCAGATACTCAATCTTCTCAAATTACCGGAAGAAATGCGGAGGAAACTGCTTCTGGCAGATGATATCAGCGAGTTCCAGCTTCGGCCCATAGTCCGGCTAGCGGATAAAGGATCTCAGAAAAATATGTTCAACCATCTTGTAAAGGGGAAACTCACAGGAAGGCAGATGGCTCTCTTTGCCGATGAGAAGGAGAAAATTGACGAGGATGATAATGTTCCGCCTGTGGATATAGAAAACCTCATGGACGAAGATATTCAGCTGGATGAACCGGAGATTATCCTGCAGAATGAACATGAAGAATCTTTCGATGAAACCGTTCCCAGCACTATCGTTCAATCGTCTTATACTACAGAACTGATGCGTTATCTGAAATTGAGAGGTGTCGAGTGGGAAACGGAACTGGAGAAAAGGGATGTCAGCCGGATCGATATGGAATTTCTGAATGGGATATTAAAACTTCGAAGCGGCCTGTACAGTGCAGCTGTGATTATCCTTGAGGGAGTTATAGAAGCAAATCCGTATTATGCTCCGGCTTATTTCTATCTTGGAAGGTGTAAAAACCTCATGGGAGATCCCGTTTCGGCAGAGAATGCACTGAGATCGGCTCTTGAAATGCTGCCCGAGGAACCGGATTACCTTGTGGAACTTGCCATAGTTCTTGAAAAGCTGAAAAGGGATACTGAGGCTTCAGCATTCTACAGGAAAGCCGGTTCAATTCGAAAGAAATCCAGGACTGGAGTCGTCAGGTGAGATTCGGGACATTCCTGCTGTTTATTCTTATTCTGATATCGTGCGCGAAGATGGCGGCCCCCGGCGGAGGACCTGAGGACGAAACCCCTCCAATTATCCTTTCCGTGTTTCCGACTCCGGGACCCGGCTACAGTGATCTTAGAAGAATAACCGTTGAATGGAGTGAAAGGCTGGATGAAGCATCTGTCGCGGTTTTCATTTATCCGAATGTGGAATACAGCCTTAAACTAGGCGGTGCTACAATGGAGATCGAACTTTCAGCAGCTGTCGCAGAGGTACCGCTGATAATTCACCTGCCCAGAGAGATCAGAGACAGACGGGGCAATCAGACGGGTTTATCTTATGATCTGGTATATAGTTCCGCGGATTCGCTGCCGGAGGGACAGCTGATAATCTCGATGATCAGGCAGGGGGGAGGAAGTCTATCAGCGATTACACTCGTGGAACTCTATCAGGATTCGGTTCTTCTTCGGAGGACAGTCCCGGATTCAAACGGTACAGCCCGGATTAAATGGCTTGATCTGGGGGATTACAGTCTGCTCTGTTACGAAGATCCGGACAGGTCCTACCAGTGGAACTCCCAGCAGGAAGCAGGTATCGATACCACGGTTACACTTCTGGAAAATGACAGCATGACAGTTGATTTCACACTGACCGTTGTGGATACGGTAGGTCCTGTTCTCACCGGGATAACTGCATTCGACAGCTACCATTTACAGTTACTTTTCAACGAAGAGGTATCCTGCGAATCATTCAGCAGAGGTGATGTTGTTCTGAGGGACAGCCTTGGAGATGAGATACCAGTCAACGGGTTCTGGCTGCCCGGAGGGTACTCGGGAACAACGGTTTTACTTGATACCTGGAAAATTCCCGATGCTTTGAATACCGCGTATATCTCAGGTGTCGAAGATCTTATGCTTAATTCTTCTCCATCGGATTCACTTGAATTCTTCGGTATTGATTCTATACCTGCGGACAGCCTGCGGATCCGCTCATACTATCCTGCTCCAGGATCGGACAATGCTGATCCTGCAGGTCCCTACATGATTTCGTTCAATTACTGGATAGATCCTGATTCCCTTGCAGCAAAATTCAGCCTTAGAAGTGTAGCTGACAACGTTCTGGTTCAGGGAGCTTTATCCGTAGTTGATGGAAGGTCCTTTGAATTCTATCCTGATCATCAGCTCATAGGCGAACAGCAGTACAGGTTTGAACTGCTTCCAGGTCTTACAACACTGTGGGGCGATACCCTCAGAATGCCCTTTACATGGGTATTTTCCCCATATTGGGGAGATGAACCAGGTTCGATAAGCGGAAGAATCACCGGCTCGCAATCCCCGGCATTGACTCTCCAGATAAGCAGAACCGGAGGAGGAGGGGATGCCGCAGTAACCTACGCTGCGGTCCAGGCGGGGGATTACCTGATAAACGGCATACAGGCAGGACGTTATACGGTTGCTGCTTTCGTTGATACCGACGCCTCCGGGACATGGAGCCCTATGGAGCCCTATGGAACGTTTCCCGGTGTTGTTCTCGTCCAGCCGGGTCTTATCACGGATGAGGTGCATATTGACATTATTCCCTGAGGAGAAATTCAGCAGGAAGGACTGCACAAGCTGCGGCACCTGTGCTGGAGTCTGCCCTTCGCATGCGATACAGATGTGCGATGGATATCCAGCCTTCAATAGCATTCTTTGCATCGGCTGCGGTCACTGCGGAGTATTCTGTCCGGTGAACGCGTTTAAACTGGAACCTCTTAGCAGGAATGCAGCCACACCCCAGCAGTTAAGATCATTACTCGAAGCCAGAAGAACCATACGATTCTACTCAGATAAAGTACCATCGGAAGATGAGATAGACACGCTTATCTCAGTTCTCTCTCAATCCCCCACAGGTGTGAATCAACAGGGTATCATCGTTCGCGTTGTCAAAGGAGCTGATGCTGTTGGCAGCCTTGTGAAACCTGTGCGAAAGATGCTGAAAATTCTCTCGTTAACGGGTCTTGTTCATATTGTGGGGAAGATCACCGGAATGTCGGACTATATTGCGCGGCTTAAAGGGGGAGAGGATATGATCTTCAGAGGAGCGCCTGTTGTGCTCTTCTTCTTTGTCCCGCGAAA
This sequence comes from Candidatus Fermentibacterota bacterium, assembly GCA_030609965.1. GTDB lineage: Bacteria > Fermentibacterota > Fermentibacteria > Fermentibacterales > JCC-6 > Aegiribacteria. The sequence goes on along the minus strand of JAUWSQ010000030.1, from coordinate 11,996 downwards.
GAACCCGACAGGACGCGCAGACGGAGTTATCGCCGCAACAGCAGTTATGTATCATGCCGTATCGATGGGAATGGGTACCCTCTGGAACGGTGTAGCTGAGAGGATCTACCCCTTCACATGGTCATGGCACACTCCGAAGACAAGGGGAACAAGGCTAACAGCAGTCCTGTGCATCGGTTATCCCGCTCTGGAACCGAAATGGAAGACCCCGCCCAGGATCTACAGTGTTTTGAATTCTTAAAGGAAAGGGATTGTTATGCGGGTGGTAAATCTGGTGGCACCCGCTGTACGGTGAATTTGTACCGTACCTCGAACTGATCGCCTTCAAAGATCTGAACGTTTTAAATCCGGACTAAGGAATCCTGGGTCTGAGTGGATCATGCAAATCATCCCTTGGACCGGTAGTCATGATGTTTCTCCAGCCAAGAACCTCTCTTACACTGTACTGGCTCATATCGAGCCTCCCGATGCGGAACCAGCCCTCAGCTGAGTTGAGAAGAGGTCGGAAAGAGGAGACGCTTCCATTGGCCAGAAAGCCGATTCTTACGGCTTCCTCGCCCATGAACTGAAATCCGGCCAGATACTCCTCGGCTCCTATGCCTTTCGGGAATCTGCCTCCAGGATAAGCCATTGCGAAGATCTGTGAAGTTCTGAGTCCCAGCCTTCTGTGGAATTTGACCATAGGCGTGATCACGGAATTCTCCCATTTGTTCCGGGGGAGAACCATGAAATCCGCATGCCTGTTCGTATGGTTTCCTATTGAGTAACCCATGTCAAGAAGGAGGTTGAACTTCTCCATAATGAATTCCTCCTGGCCGAAGGGAATTTTATCCCAGGAGATAAAGAAGGTTGCGCCGCGACCGAACTCCGGATGCTCATCACTGTATTCCTCAAGGATCGCCACTGCACAATAAGGATCGATCTCCACTGAACTTCCGCTAACGATAAAATTGAAATTATCCTGCCATCCATCATCGAACGTTATCATCAGCGGTCTGCGGTCGGCTGGAACCTGCATCAGTCCGTTCTCGATATCCTCTGGAGTTATCAGAAAGAAGCCAGCCTCATCCAGAAGCCGGAGGTCCATCATCAGCCTGCCGGTGGAGATTCCGTAATACCCGTTAACGGGATCGCTGACATGGTGATACATAAGGACAGGTATCCCACTTGGCGCGGTAAAATCTGCCGGATCCGGATCAGAATAGCTCAGAGAGGTTGTTCTGCCCGTCTGGGGTGCCCACAGGATCAGGAATGAGACGACAAGCTGTATCATTCCGAAGGGACTACGGTGATGCGGTCAAGGTTCGTGTTCACATAACCATCCACGAATATTCCCACCTGACCCAGAGCAGGCATTGTTGTTCTTACAACCTGTATAAGCTGCCCGTTTACTCTCAGGTCAATATAATTTCCATGAATCAGCGCCGATACTTCAACTCCAGACTGGCTGTAGGGGAGAAGCCTGCTGGATTCAAAGGGATCGAGTCCCATTACAGGCAGCCAGAGCCCGCTGATACTTCGCTGGATGGTGTACTGTCCCCTGGAATTAACTCCGAGGAGCAGAAAATTCTGAGTTGATACAGCGCCTACAACTAGTCCCACAACGCAGTGAGATGAGGCATCCACAAGGTCGAACTGGGCTTCAACAAGGCCGTCATCGATGAGACCTGCTGTGGAAAGAAGTATGACCGGTTCTGCAAAAATGGAGTTGTCTATATGCATCGATCCGTTGTAGACTTCGTAATAGCATGAGGAACCGAATGGTTCCGCCAGTATATAGTCAAAAGTGCAGTTCATCAGTGTATCGTCAAATGCTGGTTGTGTGGTGAAAGCTGTTGTTGTGTATACGGCAGAAGTATCTGAAGCTGCGGTCCGGGTAGTTGATAATCCAGCGAAGAAACCAGTTGTTCTGGTTTCACCGCAGCCGGACAGGGTCAGTACTGAAGCCAGAAACAGCACAGTGACAGCAGGATGTAACAGGAATTTCATTCTTCTTCTTTCATGATTTGAGTGACAAGAGATATAAGATTAATGGAAATTACTTCTCGAAGCCCGATTTGTCCAGTACCCGGCAGCATTCTCTTTGCAGGAATGCTGTTATTTTCAGCATGTTCCTCCCCTGAGGGAGCGAAAGAAGTGATACCCTACATTGAACACGAGACGATAACTGCAAATGCATCAGAAGTTGAAGGATTCAGGTTTGAGGTTTCACCACCTGACACGGTATCGCTGAAATGGTCAGGAGAGGGATCGGCTGTGATTACCGATATATACGTTTCCAGCGGGCAGGAGATCGGGGAAGGTGATACTCTGTTTCAGCTCCTGGAAGATATTCAAGTTGTTGAAATGGAAAGACTTTCCATGGAACTCGATATGGCCTCTGCAATGCTGCCATCTGATTCACTTCAACAGCAGAAGGTGGATAGTCTTGCCCTCCTTCTTGATTCCCTTCTGTCCAACGAGAAAACTTTGTATTTATCCCCTGTAGATGGTACCGCTGAAGGATTGTTAATCGATGCAGATCAGCGTATAAGACCCGGGAATGCTGTTCTTGAAATCTCTGTAGTAAGCAGTGAACTCTTCCATGTCTTTCCTCCACAGGATTGTACGGTTAATTTCTGGCCTTCGGGAGGAACCGGTATCCGTTTCGTTGAGGAAAGAACTGAATATGCTGTATATTCAGGAGAGCTGCAGGCCATTGAAGCCCGGTTCTCAGAGCTTCTGGCAGTACCACGTTTTGCAGTATATGAAAGTGAACTCGAAAGTTATGTAATTACCGCGGATCAGGATACAATCCCTGTAATCCGTGTGGGTGAGAAGGACAACAACCTTGTGATATTACTGCCTCCGGAACCACTTGTTTCGGATCTTCTGACATGGGCAGAGAAATGAATGGAGAATTTACTTGAGCACTGAGTTGCGCGGGATAAATTTCAGAACTTCCTACCATTTTGATCCACTCCCGGAGGGGATAATTGATATCTTCATCGATTGGGAAAAGGAGGGGAGGCTTGGTTTCATGGAGCTTCCGGGAGATTCGGAACTCCTCTCTGAGACGCTTCGGCTTGCAGATACTGTGCGGGAGTACGCTGACCGCATGATAGTCTGCGGTATAGGCGGGTCCTCTCTGGGACTTAGAGCTCTTTTGAGTGCATTTTCAGGAATCCAGGACAAGAAAGAGACGGTATTCGTTGCAGATTCACCGGATTCGGCTCTTATCCGTGAGCTTACCGCATGTATGGATCCCGACAGTACATCAGTTACAGTCATCACAAAATCTGGAAGCACTGCTGAAACCCTTTCGGTATTTCTCTCCCTTTACGAATGGATAGCCGAATCGGCAAATGGGGAAAAGGGAATCACAGTCATTACTGACCCACAAAAGGGAGATCTTCGCAGGCTGGCCAGAGACAGAAACTGGTCATCATTGCCCGTTCCTTCCTCTGTAGGGGGGAGGTTCAGTGTTCTCAGCCCGGTGGGCCTCTTTCCCGCTGCTTTTGCCGGGATCGATGCAGGGGCACTGCTTGGGGGCGCGCAGACTGTAGTAACGGATTTTCGGGAGAGGGGCACCGCAAGCCTGGCAGCGAAAATTGCAGCAGGATTCCTGTGTAATTTCTCGAAGTACCCTGTACACGTGATGTTTCCGTACAATGACAGGCTTTACGACACAGCTCTCTGGTTCTCTCAGCTCTGGGGGGAGAGCCTTGGAAAGAAGATGGATCTTTCGGGAAAGCCCAAGCTGACAGGCCAGACTCCACTCGCATGCAGGGGACCTGCTGATCAGCATTCTCTGCTTCAACTGTTCATGGAGGGACCCAGGGACAAAACCGTGACAATTCTCACAACTCCCCCTGACATGAATGCACCTGTAATACCAGCTGGATTCGAAGGATACTCTTCTCTGGCATACCTTTCCGGTCATACTCCCGATGAACTCAGGAAAGCTGAAGCCTCAGCCACTGGAAAAGCTCTTGAAGAGACTGGTATACCGGTCAGTTACCTGCAGATGAAGAAACTGGATGAGGGAACCCTTGGTGAACTTATTATGTCACTCGAGATAGCAACCGTTCTTACCGGACTTGCGCTTGATATCAACCCACTTGACCAGCCGGGTGTTGAGAGGGGCAAGGTTCTGACCTATGCAGCCATGAACCGTCCTGGATACGAAGCTTGATGAACTGCATTATCCTGTCTGCTCTGACTGCTGTAATTGTTCTTGGGCCGGACCCGTCTGACATTCTGGAGACATCACCCATTTACTCGTGGACTGTTTCTCAGATGCTAGGCTGGGAGACAAGGTTCGCGCGGGATGGGGTTCCGGTGCTAAGCTCCGGGTTTCAGCCGCTTCCCGGATGGGGGTCTTTTGAATCCCTGAGCCTTTTATCTCCTCTGGAAGCGGGAGTCTGGGGAAACGGTGCCTGGGAGCTTGATTTTACTTCCTTTGCTGTTCCGGAGAGCTCTTACTCGAGCGGAGTGGGTCTAATTCAGAACACTTCATTGAACAGCAGATATTCAGCCTATCTGAGAAGGCCGATAATGTCCAGTCTGCTGGTTGATTTTTCGATGTCCAGAGAGGACACACTGAACAATCAGAGGTACATATTCCGTTACGGTGAATTTGAGACTGGAGGTCGCGGCTGGCAGACAACTGAAGATGGTTATACCCTGTGGGGCTCCTGGAATCAACAGGATGCAGCAGCAAGGATTTCATTCGCTCATCTGCATCCGGGGGGCAGGTACTGGGAAGCTCTCGGTTCCTATAGAATGGAGATTTCCAGTTTTGATATCCGAACCGCCTGCGCAGTAAGCATATCTGATGATTCAATCCTGAGCGCAGAAGTTCATCTCCGCATGGAGTATCCCGTATATGGAATGAGGGCTGTTGTAAGAAGTGATCTTCTTGACGTCGATGGAGATATTTCACCCGGAGGCACTGCCGGTATACTCGCAGAATCAGGTATCTTCCATTTTCAGGGAGGGGTTGCTGTAATTCCGGATTCCGATCTGCGTTTTATAGGAGTCGCGGGTATCGATCCTCTTGAAGTTACTATTGAAGCTGATAAGGACGGTTTTGAGGGAGGAATTCAATCCCTTGTAAGCACAGGTTACGGTTTTTTGCATGCCGGAGCTTCGATTAAGGAAGACACTCTTCGTTTCAGGGGAATTGCTCTGCCATTTCTGCCCTGGGGGGCTTCGGGAAGAATACATGGGGGAGTTTCCTGGGAAGTTCTGCATGCTGACAGCAGCACCAGCGGAACCATGGATATAAAGTCCTTGTTTACATTAGGGAGTTTTGCATTCATTTTTGCCCTTGAGGATGTTCTGGATGATTACAGAAGTTATTCATTCGGAATAACATGGACTTTCAGCGATCATCCGCCGCGGATTATCGATGAGGATGACAGAAACTGATGATACTTGATAAGAATGATGAAAGCAGCATACTCAGGATAGCTGTTCTTGCCTCGGGCAGGGGTTCGAACTTCGAAGCTCTCTGCAGGGGTGATACTGGAAATGGGAAAATATCTCTTCTGATAACGGATAACGAGAATGCGGATGTTCTCCGCAGGGCATCCGAACTGGGAGTAGAAGCCCATTATATTTCGCCGGGAAGGTACCGAACGAAATTCGGAGAAGCGGAGGACCTGGAATGGACCCGTTTAATGATGGACAGAGATATTGAACTCGTCTGTCTGGCCGGTCTTATGAGGATAATCAAAGGTTCCATGCTGGAGGAGTTCCGGGGCAGAATCATGAATATACATCCATCACTCCTTCCATCCTTCCCCGGGCTGCATGCTCAGAAGCAGGCACTTGATCATGGTGTCCGAATAACAGGCTGTACTGTTCATTATGTTGATGCCTCTGTTGATACCGGGCCGATAATCCTGCAGAAAGCGGTTCATGTGAAGGATGATGATACAGTTGAAACATTGTCCGGCAGGATACTGCAAAAGGAGCACACCGCATACCCGGAGGCTGTACGACTGTACTGCAGCGGTGTTCTGCAGCTTCGGGATAATGCATGATGATAACTAGTTTGAGAGGATAATGTAAAATGTACTGGCTGCTTATATGGATGATGCTCTTTTCCACTTCGGACGATCCTGTCCCGGCTTTTCCCTCCATTGAACTGAGCGTCAATGGGAACCAGCTTCCGGAGAACCGCCTGGCATTCGTAGTGATGCCCGGTGATTCTGTTACCCTCTCGGTTCAGAATGAGAATACCGGATGGAGCGCTACAGAAGGCTACCCATCCACTGGAGCCGGCGGTTCCTTCGGGTGGAGAGCCCCCAGGAACCATGGTATCTTCAGTATCGATGTAAGTTCCGGTGATACAATTGAAAAGTACACCATCATAGTCCCGGTAGAATCATGCAGATGGAGGACCACTACTCTTAATTCATTCCCCATTGGAAGTTATGGAGACGGAAACAACCGTGACCAGATGCCGGAATATTTCATTGAGCTGGCTTCCAGCACATCAGGGGCAAGGATCACAACCCATCTCACCATTGGTCAGTTCCTCTGCCGTGTTGAGGGAAATTACCCGCAGTACATGGCCTTTGACCTCAGACTTGCCGATAAGCTCGAAGCGATACTGGCCGCGGTACAGGAAGTTTACCCACAGGCATCCGATATACACAATATCAGCGGCTTTAGAACCCCTGCATACAATGCCTCTATAGGCAACGAAACGACCGAAAGCCTCCACCTTTATGGAGAGGCTGCTGATATCTGGATTGAAAGCTGGCCCTCGAACAATCTCATGGACGATATCGATCGGAATAAACGAGTTGATGTATACGATGGTGAATACCTTGTTGAGATCGTCAGGAGGCTGGAAGTAGAAGGAACAGTTATAACCGGAGGCGCCTCCGCGTATAGATGGATTCCTACACACGGTCCCTTTGTGCATATTGATATTCGCGGAAGCAGAGCGGTATGGCCCACGAGCAGAACACTTGTTACGGATCCAGTCATATGAAAGGCGCAATCTGAATGTATTCACTTAAAACCGCTATCATAGTACTTGCCTGTGTGCTCCTGGCCGGCCTTGTTATCAGCCTTGTAAGCGCGGATACTCTTTCAAAAAAGCTAATAGACCTGCAGCTGGATTACAGGTTCGTGAGGGATGAATTGCAGATTCTGAGTTCAGAACGCGATACACTTATGGATGTACATTCTTTCTACCACCGCCAGTCAGATTCACTGAATTTGCTGGCATACAGGCTGGATTCTCTCCAGGCCCTGATTCATGTACATGAACTGAGTGAAGATTATATAGGTTACTACCTTCTTATAGATACCTACCAGAACAGATTTCATCTCAGAAGGAACATAGGTGACGGTAACGATATACTGGTAAGATCAGGTTACTGCGGTACCGGTAAAGGCTGGACAAGCAACGAGCAGGGTCAGGTATGGAATTTCACTACGCCCAGAGGGCTAAGTTATATAATAAGAAAAGGCGAGAATCCATACTGGTACAGACCGGACTGGTACTGGGAGGAGATGAATATGATACCTCCTGAACCGGATGAGTACGTAGTAATTCCAGATACGATCTCATGGGAAGAGCAGATTACGTTCTATCATGATTCCCTTACAGCGGCCGAGAGGATATATGTCCAGAGGGTTCCCGGAGCCCTGGGTTCGTACAAGATCGATCTCGGCGGTGGGATACTCATCCATTACGGAGTGGGCCGAGGCAGAAATGTAAGCCATGGATGCATCAGAATGGGAAGCAGCGATCTTGAAGCTCTATACAGATCACTTCCAGTTGGTGCTCCTGTAATCATATATTGAGAGGTTGTTCAGTTGCACAAATCACAAGTACATGCTGAAGAGGGTATCAAGACCCCCGCAGATACCGATAGAAAGCATATTCTCGTTATCGGAATCAGCCTGATAACCACACTCGTTCTGCTGTTCCTTATTTCAACTGTATTCAAGTCATCAGAACCGGAAGGCGGACTGGCGCAGGCGATTCCGGCCGATTCGTCAGATATTGATTCTCTGACTGTTATTGAAAATGATATCGTTTTTGAGGAAATGCCGGAGTTCTGGCTTCAGGCGAGAGGCTTATCCAATGGTAATGCAGGATGGGGACCGGATATAGTCGCTCCCTTCAATGAACTATGGTTCATCAGATCAAATGGGGGAAGGGAATTCTTTTCGTCACCAGCTCTTGTGGACGGAGTACTCTATTTCGGTTGCAACGATGGCAATCTGCGTGCTGTTGACGCTGCAAACGGTTCTGTAAAATGGACATACGCTACTGTCTGCGGAATTTGCGGAGAGCCTGCAGTGGATTCCACAACAGTATACTTCGGCGGTCAGGATGGTGTGATCTACGCCCTTGACAGATTCTCCGGAAGCAAACGGTGGTCTGCGGGTCTCGGTTATCATGTATTCTGTAATACAGCAGTATTTTCCGATACGCTTATCGTTACAGGCAATTCAATGGGCACGGTCTGTGCTTTGGATGCACGTACCGGTGAACCGGTATGGGACGATGAGATCGGAGGGATAGTCCTGGGTCCGGTTACAGTTGATTCGATTGTTGTGTTTTCCACTGAGAATGGGAATATTGTTGCATTCGATACCGCAGGGGAACGACTCTGGGCAAGAGACTACAGCAGCCAGGCGTCACCGCCTTCGGCTGATGCCTCTGGTGTATATGCCGGTTTTTCAAACGGTGCAGTTAGAAAATTCTCTCTGCATGACGGAAATGTAATATGGGAAACAGATATTGTAAGTTCTGCTTCAAGATGCGTCCTCGCACGGCCAGTGATCGTGGGAGATGTGGTTCTCTGCGGCACAAATGATGGACAGCTCGCGTCCCTTGCAGCCTCTGACGGGACCGTACGGTGGAGACAGAATTTTGATAACTGGATTCAGCTGCCGCCTGCAGTGGGGCAGAAGATGATCTATGCAGCCTGCGATGATCAGAGGATACATATTCTTGACCTGAGTACCGGAGCGAAGCTTGATTCACTTAAAATGGAAGGTTATTCCGGAACCGCTCCTCTTCTTGCAGACGGCGTGCTCTATTTCGGAAACACCTCCGGTGATTTCATGGCTCTGAGGGGTACTGTGCCCCAGGAAGATTCGGTTGAAACAGCGATAGAACTTCCCGATACAGTTATTGTAGAACCGGTAGAAGATATGGAAGAACTTCCCGATACAGTTGCAGTAGAACCAGTAGAAGATATGGAAGAACTTCCCGATACAGTTGAAGTAGAACCGGTAGAAGATATGGAAGAACTTCCTGATACAGTTATCGACGAACCGGCAGCAGTTGAGGAAACTCCCGGTGAAATAATACAGGCGCTTCCAGAAGTTCAGGAGAATGAGTCCGAGGTCAGTGCGAATTCAATGGAGACTGAATGATAAGTGAACCTGGCAAAGAACGCTCGGGATACGTTGCTCTGGCAGGATCTGCTAATTCAGGAAAATCAGCCCTGATCAACGCCCTTTCATGCAGAAATATATCTCCTTCATACAACCACAGAGGGACAACAAGAATTCCGATTTCAAGCATTTATATGACGGAAAACGAGCAGATATGTTTCATTGATACTCCTCCGCTGGATTATTATGAAGACGAAGAACTTTTCAGCAGCGTTGACGTAATATGCCTGGCTCTCAACGCAACTGAACTCTCAACAAAGCTGAAATCTCCGCTTCTGCGGAGTTTCATAAACAGAAACAGAAAACTCCCGATAATATTCGTACCTACATTCATCGATTATTTTCCGGCAGAACTTCACGGCGCATTTACGAACCAGATAGCAATGTCGGTCAACTATCAGGAGATAGTTCCTGTATGTGCTCCATGCGGCCAGGGTATAAAAAAACTGCGCAGTATAATATTGAAGTACATACCCGAAAGGGGTAAGTTGTTCCCTGATGGCTGCACATCACTTCATTCGGAAAGATTTCTTGTAAGCGAACAGATCAGGATAAGCCTTTTCAGTGTGCTTCCAGCGGAGATAGCAGCTGCAACCGCGGTGCAGATCGAGGAATTCTCCATACGTGATGAGAAAAGGTACGTAAGGGCCAATCTGCATGTTGCCAGGCATTCGAACAAGGGTGTGGTGATCGGTAGAAAGGGAGCGATGCTGCAGAATATTGCGGATCTGGCATCAAAGGGTGCTTCCAGAATGATCGAAAGATCCCTCAATCTTGATTTATGGGTTAAGGTCAGGGAATCGTGGCCGGAAAACCATGATGATCTTATTGAATTCGGGTATCTTTTTTGAAGGAAAAGACAGTTTCCAGCAAAAGCTACAGGATAGAACTGGAAGCCTTCGAAGGTCCCCTTGATCTTCTTCTCTATCTTCTGCGGCGGGATGAGATCGATATTTACGACATTCCAGTTGCTCATGTGGCCGACCAGTTCCTGAATTACATCAGAGCCGCCCGGGAGCTTGATCTGGATATAGCCAGTGAGTACCTTGTCATGGCCGCTACACTTACGAAGATGAAGAGTAAGGCTCTTCTTCCCACACACAGATATGACGGGGAGGAGGAGGTTGATCCCGGAGCAGAACTCAGGCGTCAGCTTATACTCTACAGAACTTTCCGTACGATAGCAGAAGAACTTCAGAGAAGTGAAGAAACCTGGACAGAGATATACACTTCACCCGGTGAGCGCTCCCGATGGTCATCTGATTCCATCGAGATCGAACCGGGGCAGGCTTCACTGCTTGACCTTCTGAAAGCCCTCAACAGCCTTACCGAAGGTGAAGCTGAAATTCCATCCCAGAGAATTCAGAGGACCATGCTGACAATCAGCGAATGCATAGATACGCTTGAGGGCAGAATCGTACCCGGTAAAACCATTTCTTTCAGGGAAATAATCGGTCCGGAGCCCGCAAGACTAAGGATTGTTTCATATTTTATCACAATCCTCGAACTTATAAGAAGAGGATGGATAAGCTGTCACCAGGCGTACCCGTTCTCCGAAATAGAACTCCAACGTACTGAAAGGTGGAGCGTTGATTCTTGACAGATTAGCAAGAGAAGTAGAAGCACTGATCTTCGCTTCAGAAAAGCCGCTGAGTATCGAACAGTTGTGCGAGTATACCGGAAGTGGTGAAGATTCCATTCATCAGGCTCTGGACAGGCTTAACAGGGCATTTCTGGATAACCAGCATGCACTGACGATTGTAGAGGTTGCAGGCGGATTCCGTATCGCGACTGACAGAGAGTTCGGAGATGTTGTCTCACAGCTCTTCGAAGGAAGGAAGCCCGGGAAACTATCCCGAGCCGCCCTTGAGACAATGGCTGTAATTGCTTACAGTCAGCCATGTACCAGAATTGCAATAGAATCCATCAGAGGAGTTAACTGCGACAGTGCAATAAGAACACTGCTGGAAAGAGATATGATAAGGATCTCGGGAAGAATGGAAACACCTGGAAGGCCTCTGCTTTATTCAACAACAAGAGCTTTTCTGGAGTATTTCGGGCTGAGTAATCTGGATCACCTTCCAAGGTTCGATGAGATTGAAGAGCTGCTCGGCATGAGTTCTTCTGAAATGGAGGAGAGGGATCTATTTGGCACAGGAGAAGAATAAACAGCCTGGTTTTCGACTGAACAGATACCTGGCGAGAGCAGGTGTAGCTTCGCGGAGAAAGAGCGACCTTCTTATCCAGGAAGGCAAAGTATCGGTCAACGGTAAAATCATCACTGTTCCCGGATTCAGGATATCCGAAACAGACAGAGTAGCCTATCAGGGTCACCAGATTAAGCTTCAGCCTTACCGCACGGCTGTCCTCAATAAACCACACGGTTTTGAGACAACCCTGTCTCCTGATTCGAAGAGATCTATCCTTGAGCTGATAAGAGGTCTTCCACCGGGAACGGTGCCGGTGGGCCGATTGGACATCAATACCGGCGGGTTGCTCCTGCTGAGTAATGACGGAGAGCTGGTGAACCGCCTTACACATCCTTCGTGGGAGGTTGAAAGGGAATACAGAGTGTTCCT
>JAUWSQ010000012.1 GCA_030609965.1 Candidatus Fermentibacterota bacterium | reverse complement strand
TTCCTGCCATCCTTCACGAGAGTAACGAACTGGTGGATGATAACCCTCAATTTCTCAGAAACTCTCTCTCTGCCAAGAAGACATTCCAGGGCCGCCTTAACATCGCGGCTTGTATCCAGGTGATCCGCCCCGAAGATATCCACCATCAGGTCGTACTTTCTGGAAAACTTGTCGAGATGGTAGGCGATATCGGGCATTCTGTAGGTGTATGTGCCGTTATCCCGGATAATTACTCTGTCCTTCGGTCGCCCCAGAGCTGTGAACCTGAGCCATAGTTTTCCAGAATCATCCTGGTAGACCAGGCTCCTTCCCTCAACTGTGATAGAGGATAGCTTTTCAATAGCATCAGTCACAGCTTCAGGTATCAGCTCGCTCTCGGCAAAAAATCTGTCGTATTTTATACCGAGGAGGGAAAGATCCGACAGTATCATCTTCATGGCTTTCTTTTCTGCAAAGCGGATAAAGGTTTCCCGGTCACTCTTCCATGTCAGTCCGGTCCCGCGCTCTGCTCTGAGATCGCAAGCCCACTCAATTATATATTTCCCGTGATAACCGTCATCCGGAATTACCGCCTCTCCGCCTTCAGCGGATAAGTATCTTGCAGCGAGTGATTCACCGAGAAGGGTCATCTGCCTCCCTGTATCGTTAAAGTAATACTCACGGCTGACCTTCCATCCCGAAGCTTCGAGGAGACTGCTGATGGTGGAGCCTAAAACAGCCTGCCTGCAGTGGCCGACTGTCAATGGTCCTGTGGGATTGGAGCTTACAAATTCGACCAGTACTTCTCTTTGGGCACCTGTATCCGGCAGTAAGGGCTGCAATCCGGAGGAAGCCAGTTTGAAGGCTGTGGAGGCAAGGTAGCTATCTGAAAGCCTGAAGTTGATGAACCCCGGTCCATCGATGCTGATGGATGAAATTCCCTCGACACCAACAGCTAGAGCTTCAGTAATTCTTCCGGCAATTGAACGTGGGTTATCCTTTACTATCCCTGCCAGCCTCATCGCACTCTGGCAGGAGATATCTCCAAATCCCAGGTTATTCGACCCGGATACAACTGCACGAAAACCATCGGGTATTCTATCCCCCCATATGCTGCGGACTGTAGATTCCAGAACACCCTCCAGTTTATTCCTCAGTATGGCTGGAGTCATCATCCGGCAGATCCTCAGTGTCATTGTATTCAATACTTGGGACATCACTCCAGAGCATTTCAAGATTATAGAATTCCCTGGTTCCTGGAAGGAAAATGTGAACAACCAGATCAATGTAATCTATGAGGATCCAACTACCCTCATCGTAACCTTCAATATGATGCTTCCTGAATCCATTCCTGCTTGCGGTTTCCATCACATTGTCTGCAACAGCTCTGGCCTGAATCCGATTCTCAGCGGTAGCCACGAGGAAAGCCTCCATTGTAAGAGGCACATTGCTCATATCCAGGGCAACAACCTTGTAACCGTGCCTCTGGCGAATGGCTTCTACAAAAATATCAAGAATGTCTCTTGACAAAAAACACCTCCATAGTTCTCATTGTATTTATTCAATGGATGGAATCATTTCCCCGATATCGGTGCCGATACAGACGGTCACATCCACAATTGGGGGAACATCGTATGCGGGAACTTCCCAGACGATACAATCGAACGGTCTTCCAAGGATATCTGCAATCACTCTTGCTGCCGAAACATCAGCCAGATGGGATACTATGATAGTCTCTTCGTATGGTTTTATATCTGTATTGGAGGGATCAAAAGGAGCGAGGATGACCATCGAATCGGAGGAGGATCCCAGAAGTTGCCGCTGGGTTCTAGTAGCCAGTCCATCAATCAACGTACCGTTAAGAACCAGAACCCGGATCGAATCAGGGATACAGGTTGGCTCGCTTTCTTCCACGAAGTCCGTTTCTGATGTATCCTCGGGAATTTCCACTTCCCGAACTGTCCCGGGAGGGGGAATGAGTACGGTCAACGCGATAACGGCCATTGCCAGCCCGGCTATCACCCACCTCCAGGGGAAACTTCTGCCAGCAGCCATTACTGATCAACCTCCGGAGTAAAAAAGGGCTTGAGTCTAGTGTAACTGTTCTCCAGGGAAGCCGAAATCACTCTTGTTTCACCTGTAGTTGTCATGAAATTCGTATCGCCTGACCATCTTGGAAGCATATGAATATGTACATGCCCCTCAATTCCAGCTCCGGCACAACCTCCCAGGTTCCAGCCTCCGTTCATTCCCATGCAGTTCATACCTTCTGCAAGCGCCTTTTCGCACTTGACCACAAGCCTGATAAGCGTATCAAGCTCCGAGCTGTCAAGCCCGGACAGACCCTCCGCATGTCTGATCGGTACGATCATCAGATGACCGTTGATGTAAGGGTATCTGTTCAGAACAATGAAAAAGCTCTTACATCGAAATAACACATAATTCTCTCTGTCATTTTCAGGTTCCCCGCCGATTCTGCACAGCACACATCCGTCCTCAGGGTTTGAACCGGTAACGTATGTACTTCTCCAGGGCGCTGCAAGATGCTTCACCGGGCACCCGTCCATCCCACAACGGAATAGGGTTCAATAACCGTGCCTGGAGGAATATCAACGTCTATCAGAATACTCCCATCTCCTACGAAGCAGTTCTCACCGATCAGCGTTTTTCCAGAGAGTCTGACCGATCTTCCGATCTGAACACCTGCACCGATTTCTACTGATTCCTCTATCCATACACAACCTGGATCAGGGATGTTAACTCCTCTGATCATATGAGCATCAAGAACCTGTTTTCGAAGGTTCTCAGTTGCGCAGGCCAGCTGCACACGGTTGTTCACTCCCGATACTTCTCTGTAATCCTCGGCAGGCACCGCGATACAGGGCATTCCCCGGCTCATGGCAATTGAAACTGCATCCGTAAGGTAGTATTCTCCCTGGTCGTTATCGGTTCTGATCTCCCTAAGCAGTTGGGGAAGTACCCCTCCGTCAAATGACATGAGTCCAGTGTTTATTTCACCGATTTCCAGCTGCCGTGTAGTACAATCGCTGTCCTCAACAATAGCCCGGAGCAGATCTCCCTCCCGGATGATCCTTCCATATCCCGATGGATCAGGAGGGCAGGTTGAAAGAACGGCTATCGCAGCTCCGGCTTTTCTGCGGGATTCCTCCAGTTCTGAGATTGTAGAGCTTGTAAGCAGAGGAACGTCGCCCAGCAGGACCATCACGCTTTCCGCCGATATGTTCTTCAATCCGCATGTAACCGCATGTGCTGTTCCCAGCTGCTCCTCCTGAACAGCCCAGGAAGCTCCCTCTTCCTCAAGGATCGGGATAACACTTTCCCTGCCATGGCCGACAACAACAACGGGGTGCTCAAGACCGGCTGCAACTGCCTGTCTTACCACTCTTAACACCATTGGAACTCCAAGAACTTGATGAACCACCTTTGGCAGGGGTGATTTCATCCTCTTCCCCTGCCCGGCGGCAAGAATGATACAGGCTGTCATACGTCGAGCAGTGATGGATTGAGATTCCTGTCGTCCGCAATCACTACTCTTGCCTTCGGAGGGGCACAATCATCGGAAACCCAGACATACTGCAGGATAATCGCTCTGTCACCCTTGTGAACAAGCCGTGCGGCCGCACCGTTGACGCAGATGACTCCGCTTCCCCTGTCACCTTCCATAACGTAGGTTTCGAACCTCGAACCACTCTCTATATCAGCAACCAGAACCCGTTCTCCGGGGAGAATTCCTGACATGTCAAGAAGATCTCTATCAATAGTTATCGAGCCCACATAGTTTAAATCGGCCTCTGTTACAACCATTCTATGCAACTTAGCCCCTAAAAAGCACCTGTGCAAAACATTTCCTCCTTCTGGAACTCTCAGGGTTTCAGGATCACATTATCGATCAGTCTTGTATGACCGAAATATACAGCAACCGCAAGAAGAGCGGGGGTGGTAAGCTTTGTAACAGGTTTCATTGTATTAGGGTCAACAAGTTCCAGATACTGTACCGCAGCAAGAGGAGCTTCTTCAATGATTTCCCGCACTGAATAGCAGATCCGCTCTACAACCCTTTCCCCCTTTAAAACCAGTTCAGCAGCCTTTGATAATCCTCTGAAGATAACCGAAGCCTGTGCTCTCTCCCCGGGACTGAGGTACAAGTTCCTCGAGCTCATGGCAAGACCATCGGATTCTCTGATTATTTCCCCTGCATGGATCTCGACACCAAGCCCCAGATCAGCCGCCATTCTTCTTATGACAGCCAGCTGCTGAGCGTCCTTTCTTCCAAAAACAGCAATATCCGGCTGTGCTATGCCGAAAAGGACTGCACAGACGGTTGAAACTCCGTTAAAGTGTCCCTGTCTGTACTTGCCGCAGAGGGTTTCAGTGAGACCGGAAACATTAACGGAGGTAGAGAACCCATTGGGATATATCTCATCAACAGATGGGAAGAACACACAATGCACACCCGCTTCTTTAAGCTTCATCAGATCTTCATCAAAGGTATCGGGGTAGGATGCAAGGTCCTCTCCCGGGCCGAACTGGGAAGGATTCACGAATATGGATACTACAACCCTGTCAGCCTCTCCAAGAGCAAGTGAGACAAGGCTGAGATGCCCCTCATGAAGCGCCCCCATTGTGGGAACCAGTCCAATCCTCATCCCTGCTGCGCGCCACTGCTGTACAAGCTTCCCAACCTGCTCTGCAGTCCTCAGGACAGCAATATCCTTTATCGTCGGCCGCCAAGTTTCGGGACGAAGCTTTCAATACCCCCTGTATGGTTTTCAACCGCCTCAAGAAGTCGATTAAAATCCTCACCCTTGTGTCTGAAATCGGCATGATCTGTGTTGACGACAAGAGTAGGGTGTTTTCTTGCTCTGAAGAAATAATCATTGTAGGCATCTGTCAGCTTCTCAAGGTAGGAGCGGCTTACATCGGTTTCGAAGGATCTTCCGCGGCTGGATATCCTTCTCAGGAGAGAATCGCATGAACCCTGAAGGTATATCACGAGGTCAGGCTGAGGGATATCGGAAACTAGCACTGAGGAGAGTTTCTCGTAAAGGGCGAATTCATCATCCTGGAGGTTGATTGAGGCGAATATTCTGTCCTTTGCGAACATATAATCGGCAACTATCTTCTTCCGGAACAGGTCGAGCTGCGTCAGCTTCTGCTGCTGCCTGTACCGGCTGAACATGAAGAACAGCTGAGTCTGAAATGCCCAGGCTTTCCTGTTCCTGTAGAACCGCGGGAGAAATGGATTCTCTTCCACCTCTTCGAGAATCGTTCCAGCTTTCCAACTGGACGCAAGCAGGTTGCAGACAGTTGTCTTGCCCACTCCAATGGGACCTTCCACAACCACATATCTGAGATCATTCGTCAGTTGGGAACCTCCCAGAAGCAACCCCTTTCCGGTATCTCGCAGATCCTTTGAATACTGCTTTTATCTGTACATCTATTAAGGAGTTCCTCAGGTGTGTTGTCTAGCCCGGGAATCTTCGCGTCCCAGATGTCGGAAAGAGGTTTAAGCACAAATCGTCTACTCTTAATACCAGGATGTGGCAATGTGAGGTCTTTATCATTTCTAGTCAAATCTCCAAAGAAAAGCAGGTCAATATCCAGGGTTCGAGCGGAATTTTTCTTCATTACTCGGGAACCCATCAAAATTTCCGCTTCCCTGCAGTTCCTCTGAAGTTCCGTTGCGGGTCCATAGAAATTACCCGTAAAGACGCAGTTCAGGAAACTGCCGCCTGCAACTCCCCCTATTGGAGGTGTCTCGTAAACCCCGGACAGCCTGAAAAGACCCATATCGGATCGTGAAAGAAGGTAACGGATACCTTCAATGATGTTCTTTAACCTGTTTTCCAGATTGCTTCCGATTCCAAGAGCAAATTCAGCCATCATCTCCTCCCTCAACAGTGAATGAAACGGATTCAAGTTTCAGAGAGACCGGTGGAAAAGGTTTTGTAACTGTCACCGACCAGCGGCCATCAGGATACTCTCTCAGCAGTACCCCGAGAATATCCGATGCAAGATCCTCAATGTAATCGTAGTCCCTTCCCTCGAATCCGGCAAGAGTTTTACATACATCGGAGTAATCAACTGAAGGGCCGCCGGCAACCTTGCCGCTCCTGGTTACGGTAACAGGGACATCCCTTTGCGATATCTTCTCGTGGCTTGCAGCTCCCAGCTTCAGCCGGAGTATGATATTCTTCAGTACAAGTATGCCCTTCATTCGACTCCCTTTTTCAGCCATGCCTTTATTTTGTGCTTGAAAAGCTCCTTCTGCTCAAGTCTTCCTATCGCCTGATAAATGGATTCTTCGGGTATAGTAAGAGCAAAGCGGATGTATCCTTCTCCGTACGTACCGAAACCGCTTCCGGGTGTAACCACTATCCCTGTATGAGCTATAAGCTTGCGGGCGAATCGCATGGATTGCGTACCCTTGGGAAGCTTAACCCAGACATAAAAGGTGCCCGGTGAATCGCAGACATCCCAGTCGAGCTTTCTCAGGCCTTCCACAAGTATTTCTCTCCGCTTCGCATAGATGTCAAAATAACAGGAAATATTCGAGTAGAGAGCTTTCTCGGCAGCTTTCTGAACCGCAGTGAAAACTCCTGAATCTATATTCTCTTTGGCACTCATGAAGGTTTTTACAAGATTCCTGCCGCCTGCCACGAATCCGACTCTCCATCCTGTCATGTTGAATGTTTTGGAAAGACTGTGGAATTCCAGGCAGACATCTTCAGCACCAGGTATCTGAAGGAACGATGCAGGGGGCTTCCCATCGAATCGTATATGGCTGTAGGAGTTGTCACTGACTATCAGGACATCTTCCCGTCTTGCCCATTCCACAATTTCTTTCATCTTATCAAGCGTGAGGACAGCCCCGGTGGGGTTATTGGGGTAGTTGAGAAAAATAAGCCTGGCGCTGTCAATTATTTCCTTCGCGAAAGATTTTATATTCGGCAGGAATCCGTTCTCACGGAGCAAAGGCAGATCAACGGGGATTGCATCCGCCAGTATGGTCGATGCCCTGTACACCGGATAGCCCGGGTTGGGAACAAGGACGATATCACCGGGATTGCAGAAGAAGAGAGGAACATGAGCGATACCCTCCTTGGTTCCAATGACGGCTCCCACATCCAGTCCATCATCGATCGATACACCGAACTGCTCCCTCATCCAGTTCCTCACAGCATCAAGGAAAAAATCGCTTCCAGCACCCTTTGGATATCTATGATAGGAAGGTACAGCAACAGCTTCCCGGGCTTCCTTCACTATTGCAGGAGGTGTGGGCAGATCAGGATCACCGATACCAAAATCGATAAGCTCCATACCCTTCTTAAATGCGGCTTCCTTCTGCCTGTCTATCTGCGCGAACAGGTACGGTGGAAGCATGCTCACCCTCTCGGATGCGGTAATAACCACCCGTTTCCCTTTTTTCTTCTCTTTCAAATCAACCTCTTCCAGAATAATCGATAACCGAAACACGTACCAATCTCTTCAGCTTAATATATGAACTTGCGGCTCCCATCGTAAGACCTTGATCAGCGTTCTCTTAAGGAGAGCTGATGAATTACCTTCTGAAACTTATTATATATTCTTCAGATAATAGTACTATTTTCAGTTTCCATTCGGAGGTAATTGTGTTAACTTTTAAACTTATTGCGCTACTGCTTACTGCGCTGCAGCCCCCTGCTGCAGACATCGTTCCCCATGAAATCACTGCACACGGCCACACCCGCATAGATAATTACTACTGGCTTCGGGATATTGAAAACCCTGCGGTAATAGAATACCTGGAAGCCGAAAATGCCTTTGCGGATTCCATGTTTGCTGATTGCACCTCATTGATCGACACCCTGGTAATGGAAATGCGGGAAAGAATTTCCGTAGAGGACAGTTCCGTTCCCTACTACCGAAACGGATACTGGTACTGGCATGAATACCGGGAGGGTGATGAGTACAGTGTAAATATGAGGAAAAGACATCCAGATGGTGAACCTGAAATACTCCTGGACGAGAATATCCCCGCTGCAGGCAGGGAATACTTCCAGGTTGATACAATGAGCGTCAGTCCAGATAATTCAACCCTTGCCTGGGCATTTGATACCACCGGTGGACACTGGAATACGATTATTTTTCAGGATATCCAGACGGGTCAGGTACTCGACAGGATCCACAATGCTTCCGGCGACATAGCATGGGCAGCCGATTCAAGGATAGTCTTCTACGGTTTGAATGACCCGACGGGAAGAACGGACCGGATCATGCGCAGGTCGATAGGATGTGATGATGAGGTATGCGTATACAGAGAAGATGATCCCGCATTCTGGCCCTGGGTATGGAGTTCCAATGACAGAATGTGGGTAATCATATCAACTTCAAGCACACTGGAATCCGAATGCAGAGTATTATCAGCGGCAACCCCCAGGGATTCTTTCCGTTTAGTTCAACCCCGAACAGTAGGACTTGAATACTACATTTACCCCATCGGGAACACATTCTACATTCTTACAAACGCCGAAGGTGAGAATTATTCGGTAATGCAGGCTTCATCGGAATCATTTTCAATAACCGAATGGAAAACAATTGTACCGTATTCCGACAGTGTTATGATAAAAGGAATTGATGTTTTCGATGGTATTCTTGCTGCAATGGTAAGAGTTGACGGCCTTAGGAAACTCTACCTTGTTGATAGAGAATCAGGTGAAGGATACTACGCCAATCTGGGAGATGAAAACTCCACAATCTATTTATCCTCAAACTACGATACCGCTGCCGATTCCATCAGACTGGACTACACATCCATGACAACCCCCTGGTCTACGGTTGCCTACGACATAGCTGCAGATACGATGCGGGTCTTGAAAATGGAAGATATCGGAGAACAATTCGACAGGTCACTGTACGAATCCCACAGGATAATGGCTCCAGCTGCTGATGGAACAATGGTTCCCATAAGTCTTGTCTACCGGACCGACCTTTTCAGGGAAGGTGAAAACCCCCTTCTGATATATGGATACGGCGCATACGGTTTCAGCATGGACCCCATGTTCGGTTCAACAAGGCTCTCACTCCTGGACAGGGGTTTCGTCTATGCCATCGCCCATGTCAGGGGGGGCAGTGAAATGGGGCGCTGGTGGTACAACCAGGGAAGAGTTCTGAACAAGATGAACACGTTCACCGATTTTATAGACTGCACCGAATACCTCATTTCAGAGGGGTACTGTGACCCGGAGAATGTATTCGCAAGGGGTGAAAGTGCCGGAGGGCTTCTGATGGGAGCGATCATCAGCCTCAGGCCGGACATCTGGCGTGGCGTTGTAGCCGGTGTTCCCTTTGTCGACGCCCTGACTACAATGCTTGATCCGACTATTCCACTAACAACCAGCGAGTACGACGAATGGGGAAATCCTGCAGAGAGTGAAGAGGAATACCAGTATATCCTCTCATACTCACCTGTGGATAACCTGGATGCCGTCGATTACCCGGCCATCTATGTTTACACGGGTGTGAACGATAATCAGGTAGGTTTCTGGGAGCCGGCAAAATGGGTTGCAGGAATCAGGAGCCTCAATACCGGCAGCGATCCGATCCTCCTCAGGGTAAATATGGGAACCGGTCATGGAGGCGCTTCGGGACGCTTCAGCTGGCTCCGTGACTACGCCGAACAGTACGCGTTCATCCTGGAACTTGCTGAAGACGAAGAATAGTCATTAATTCCTGAAGTCACCGAGTCTGAGATTTACACTCAGTTAAGTGGCGGTCTACTATATAAGAAAGTCCACTTTCAATCCCAGGTAGACACCCAGCCAGGCACCACTTCCACTGCCATGAAAGCCGACGCAGGTGTAGGGTTCCAGGTCAATATCTGTTCGCCCCCTTAATAGCGGTATCCTCCACCCTATTTTGGGTCCAAATGAAAAAGCTGCCGTGAATGCAAGATCATCCGATTCATCCTCGTAGAGCTGACCTCCAGCGCCGATGTATAACCCAAGGAAGGGTCCTCTGGGCTCCTGAAGGAATCTATGGCGTATTTCCAGTCCAATATATGCTCCACCACCGAGTCCTCGTGTATCAGCTGGTTCGTATGTATACATCAGGAACGGTCCACCGTAGAGGATTGTGCTCCAGCGGGATTTACCTGAAGTCTCTCTATGCAGAGAAAACTCCAGTGTCTGCACAAGAGACATCTCGATCGGGGTCGGTTTGGGTATTGGTGGTGGATTGGCAGAGGCTGCCCCGACAACCAGCAGCAACATCACAGTGCAAAGGACTAGATCATCTGATCTCATATTACTGCGTCTCCGGGTCATCATCCGCAATGAAGCCTTCAATGTCTGTCCGTGTATACGTGTAATCGGCGGGCATGGCTTCACTCTCGTGGCTGATTCCAATGTTTCCGATGCATTCTCCATTCAGCGTGACTGCGGCAGTATGCACTGATGCGTCGGCAAACACCGTTAAAAGAATCTGCATGCGGGAAGCAATTAGCACGATATCCCCTGCACCGAATATTTCTCCCTGCAGTTCCACGACTGCGTGCCCCTCGCTGAAAGTAACGTCGCTGATTTCCAGATCAGAGCTGGTCCATTCGTTGTGCGGATCATCTATCATTGCCCGCAGTGCGGAGCTGATATTAACAGATGGATCAGAGACGCAGGTGATACCTGACTGCGTCGGCGCGAGAGTCAGAATATCCGGAAGAACGACTACGCTTCCAGTTGGCAGATCACTGCCATCGCTCTCGATAAAATAATAGTAGACGATAGATTCTATTGTTTGTTCCTGTACAGGATCAGTTTCTACAGTTGGCTGCTCAGGTGGATTATCCATGCTGACATCTTCCGTCTGCGACTCCGAATTGCCACATGCGGCAAGGAACAGCACAATTATTCCGATTAGAAATGGAACAGGCTTGTTCATGAGTATTCCTCTCTTCAAATACCTACACCTATGCCAAGGCTGTATATCCAGTTACTGTCTTCATCATCACCGGCTATGTGTTTGAATACGCCACAATTCATCCCGACCATACTGAACGCTCCAACAAGTTCCAGACCTACATAAGTCTGGTCACTTTCAACACCCTGCAGAGGACTGCCCCAGGTCTGCAAAACTGAAACTGCAAGACCTATATTGTAGAGCGGCATGAAATGATGCTCACCGAATCTGTAACCAGCGTTTAATTTACCTCCGGCGATACCCGGTTCGATCTGGGTAAAAAAACCACTGTAGCAATTGCTACCATGAAGCTGCATGAAGACGACACCGAATACACCGCTGATCTTGATAGGGGTGGAATACCTTACCAGAACAGACGGGAACAGCTGAGTACTTCTAGGCTCAATACCATTTTCAGGTACAGCAAAAGCAGTGATTGACATAATGAGTAAAAGAACAGATACGATCTTCATAATATCCTCCTTATCAAGTATTCAGAATGTCAGGCCTGCACCGACTGAGACAACAGCCTGGAAGAGGCGCTGAATTGGATTCCCCCCGGAAAACTCCATTGCAGCCGATATCCTGACAATATCATTATCCACATCCACTGAAGCGGCAAGGTGTGTAATACCGGAGAGATCGGCGATCCTCAGTATTTCAATATCAAAATCCCGATTCAGGATTAATGGTTCTACTTCCAGACTAAGGAGAACGCCGGTCTCATTATCCACACCAGGTCCATTCCTGCGGATGTAATCATTCATGCTGATACCGTCCGCAATATCCTTGAGCGTAAAATCACCGGAGATGACGATCATATCATTGATGATCCCGAATTCAATGGAATCAATTCCCATTGAAGGATTTCCACTTACCCGGTAACATCTGTGACCATCCAGATCGAAGCTGGTCATCCCCGGATCACTGAAACCGGCTATGGTGGTGTAAATGAAATAGAGCATTCTATCAATCGCTTCAGGGTCTCTGATACCTAACTGCAGAAAGCCTGCATGGGAGTATTCAGTCAGGTTTAATCCGAAGTACATGTCACCCGAGAAAGAATCAAGAAACTCCTCAAAGGAGGAAAAACCGAAATCCTCTATCCCGGGTTCGAACTCACGATCAATCCCTTTAGAGTAAAGATAATCTTTTACACTCTGCATATTCAGGCTGATTCTGAGTATTCCCGCAACATCGGGAGGAATGGAGATGTCTCCATCATTCGGAGAAGGTGCAAGCATGGAAGAGAATGTCATCACATCATCACCCACTAAGGCAATGTTAAGCACAAGCCTCAGTACCGAATTGTCTGCCGTGCATGTGAACAGAAGACTCTCTGTGCCCTCCATTTCATGAAAATCCTCCAGCTTCGCAAAGACTGCAAATGCTGAATTCTCCAGATTGGAATTCCCTCGAAGACTGATATAATCTTCATCGTTCCGGATTCCGCAATCCAGAGCAAGGAGGGGTTCTTCCGCTGCATGCTCGGAGATCGTTACGATCGTGTAACCTCCGGATTCCGCAAAGCTCAGATTGGAATCGAAATCATCCATTCTGTTATCGATCCCTGTAAAGAACCTTTCTACGGAAGCCAGGTCATCTGAAGGGAGAATGAGATTCAATACTCCAATATCATCCCGGTGCAGATCTATGATAAGACCGATATCACCGTCTGACCGCAGAGCAAGAGCATCCACCCATCCGCTCCATTCGAGGGGGAAAAAACCGAATAACTCCTCAATTTCCAGGACCGTGATATCCTCCATGTTCAATGAATCAGACAATATTGAGAGCAGTTCATCAA
Source organism: Candidatus Fermentibacterota bacterium (assembly GCA_030609965.1). Classification (GTDB taxonomy): domain Bacteria; phylum Fermentibacterota; class Fermentibacteria; order Fermentibacterales; family JCC-6; genus Aegiribacteria. The sequence goes on along the minus strand of JAUWSQ010000012.1, from coordinate 42,374 downwards.
GATCTGCTTCAAGAGGATTGAATGTGAGGTAGAAATCGTGTCCGGCCGGCATGGAATCCAGAAGGCTTTCCGTTCGATCTTCATCCAGACATGAAGTGATCATGAGAGCCGCGGTTACAACAGAAACAATCAGAACCGTTTTCATCGGATTCCCTACCATACCAGGATAAGGATTACTTCTGTATCTTCGGGAATATCTCCGACTACTTCTCCCAGCTGCCACCAGTCTCCCTCTTCCAGTATGAATGACATACCAAGTGTCTCCACAACGACACAGGGACCTCCACTCTCTCCCCAGAATACACCATCAATCGGATAATTATCCTCAATATCTTCGAAAGTAGAACCTATGCCAATTCCTTCTTCGGTCATGAATCTATCTGAAAAGATAACTATCCTCCAGATGCTCCATATAGAATGATCAGTCTCAATCAATTCCAGAACCAGAGTTTTTGACGTATCATTTTCAAAGGTTAATTCAAGAACCGGATTTGAAGTGCCCTCCGTCATCCTATCAACCTCTACTATTTCAACTTCACCGTACAGTACCGATACTGCTTCGACATCTTCTACCGGCATATCACATTCAAAAAGCCCTGCACGATCTTTTTCCAGCGTATACATAATGTCAGTATTTACTCCTTGATCAATCAGCATCCGGGCGACTTCAAAGTACTCTAATTCTACAGCTAACTGAAGAGGATGCTCTCCTTCTGCATTATGTGGATCAACCGTATCAAACGTATCGAATCCGTGTTCATCCAGAAATGACTCAAGTATCGAATTATCAACTGTATTGTATTCTTCCTCCGAGTCCTTCGAACTGCCTGAGATAGCAAGGAAAGCAAAAGCGATGAACAGTACCGTAACTGCATATCTGAAAATCTTCATTTGGTCCTCCTGTCGAATCGATGAAAGCCTGTTAACCGCAGGCATGTTATTCCCAGAGTCAAGAATACCGGGGGTATTCGTTTCCCGTCAATGCTGAAAAGGGCTACCGAACACATTCCGGATGATAAGGATGCTTTTTACTCCTTCACATATGTTTCCAGCCATTCCCGGGTTTCCCATCGTACGTGGAGAGATGAATGTTCGCCGGCCATAAGATTGACCGGAAATATTGCTGGAGGTATTTTAATTAAGATGAAGAAACTGAGTAAAAGGGAATTGAAAAGTTATATCTGGAGCTGATTCTGATGTGGCTGGAAATCAAGTTTCCTTATGTTCAACATTCGGGAGGACTCTACTTATGATGAGATTTAATGTTCGTTACTCTTACAACCTGGATTTACTCAATTTAATCAACGTACTTACCGGCGAAGATTTCTATTCAGCCTGGCATAAGGGAATATACGAACTGTTTGGAGAGTCGCTTAGCAAAGAATCAAAAGGTTGTCTGGAAAAAGCTGTCAAGATCAATGGAAGCGCTATGTTAGGTCCGTATTTGTCTCTGGTCATATCAGCTGTTCCCAATTTCGAGAGAAGAAGTCTTGTACGCATGTTTTCGGATATAGATTTTTTGCACAGTAATTTCAAACACTCTGTCTATTATGATGTAGAAGAGTGGACTGAATATGCCTCTCTTTTCAGCTTGCTGATACCAGTTATAGAAGAGTTGGAATCTAAAGGATTCCGTGAATACTGGAAAAAAGAACGTCTCCCATTGATCAAGAAACTTCAACGTCAGTTTCATTCATATGCTAAAAGGTTTCGCATAGATCAGGAAATTGAATTTATGCTTGGAATTGGACAGGCTCCCGAGAGCATAACGGTTTACCTTTGTACCTTCGCTGCGCCTCATGGCATCAAGGTTTGTGGCCCAAAATATCTCACTGATATAGTTTTTCCTAAAGAGGCTTCTTTAGGAATAGCTATTCATGAAATGTTTCACCCTCCATACAATGCGAAAAACTTTGAGAAAGAGTTACAGAGATTGAGTGATGATCCACTTTTGAAACATTCCTTTGAAACTAAGGACCCAAAATTCGGCTATCCTGAAATGGAAGGATTTATCGAGGAATGCGTTGTAGAAGCCATGGCAATTTTTATCTGCCAGAAACTTGGTTTGGAGAAAGATCCACTGGAGTATTTTGCTAAACATGACGGTGGTTCTCACATGCTTTCTGTAGTTCTCTTTGATTATTTCAAGCGGTACCCTAAATCAAGCAATCAAGTATTTGAAGAATATTTTCAAGAATTATTGCAAATCATGCCAATCGGATCATTAGATAACGAATATAAATTGATTTTACAACAAATAAATAACCGAAATTCTAAATAATAATAGTATTATCATTCGATTTTAATCCAGTGTTTTCTTCACTTTGGGATACTCCTGAACAGATTCCGGATAAGATTGATGTTTTACTCCTTCACATAGGTCTGCAGCCATTCCTGGGTTTCCCAGAGCACATGGAGAATTGATTCACGCGCCCTGTAAATGTGGCTTTCAAGCGGCAGCATGACAAGCCTGGCAATTCCTCCCAATCCCTTCAGGGCAGCGAAGAACCGCTCGCTCTGCATAGGGAAGGTTCCTGAATTGCTGTCCGCGTCTCCATGAATGAGGAGTATCGGTTCGTCGATCAGGTCCGCGTTCATGAATGGTGACATTTCGATGTATACATCCTTGGCTTCCCACAGTGATCTGTCCTCCGACTGAAAACCGAACGGTGTGAGTGTTCTGTTGTACGCACCTGTCCTTGCAAGTCCGGCCGCGAAGAGATCCGAATGGGCAAGGAGATTCGCAGTCATGAAAGCACCGTAGGAATGTCCTCCGATGGCTATTCTGTCAGGGTCCGCCACTCCCAGCCTCACGACTTCGTCAACGGCCGCCTGAGCGCTCATGACAAGCTGCTCTATGAAGGTATCGTTGGGCTGTTCATCTCCCTCGCCGATGATGGGCATGGTCGGGTCATCAAGGACGGCGTAGCCCTGTGTAAGCCATATCAAAGGAGACCACCAGCCGATGTAATCGAATCTGAATGGTGAACCTGATATCTGACCTGCTGCAGAGGCGGAACGGTAATTCTGAGGATAGGCCCACATAACCATGGGCAGCGGGCCATCTTCGGCATCGTACCCAGGAGGGAGATAAAGTGTCGCTGAAAGGTTGAGGCCATCTTCACGTCTGTAGGTTATCAGTTCCTTATGCATACCGTCGAGGACCGTTAACGGATTCGTATAGAATGTCACCTGTATGTCAGTATTATCCGACAGATCTCTGACATAGTAATTGGGGTAATCGTCAACCGATTCCCTGAGAAAGAGGAACCTGATGCATTCATCATCTATAAACCTGGATGGGCGCTCGAAAAAGGGAGGTTGCGAATGAAACAGTCTTTCGGTCTCCAGAGTGGAAAGGTCCAGCCTGTCAAGGAACGGCCTGTCTCCCTCGGGTGAAGCTCCATCACCAGCGAGGTAGATTGAACCGCCATCGGGAGATGTAACAAGTATGCTCTTCCCATTGCTGTTGAGACGGGTTCTCGGGGTTCCCGGGTCACTGTATCTATCCTCCCATGAACGGTCAACAAGCAGCTCGGCTTCGGAATCCGGTTGTCCAGGCCTGATTCTCCAGGCCATTTCGTTCCTTGTAGGCCACCACCATTCGCCAACGATGGCAAGTGAATCATTCCCCCACTGTATACTGCCGAATCTGCTCTGTAGGTCGATAAGTTCAGCCGGCTCAGAATCGAAGGGGGCATCAAGTGTATAAATCCTGTCCCTGAGATCCGCTTCGACTCCCGCATCTCCACCATCAAGAGCTTCCGCCCAGCAGAGTGTGGCATCCGCGTCGCTCCTCCAGACTATGCTTCTGGGTCCTTCGAATGTACTTCCTATGGCAATCGGAATGGCATCCCTTACCGGGAAATCGGCAACTTCGAAAATGGTGTCTCCGTTAAGATTCCAGACTTCAATAAGCTCCGCGAATCTTCCGGCGGTTACCATGTAGGAGAAAGGTCTCCGAAGCTGTGAAACCAGAATGTACCCGGCATCAGGTGACGCGGAGTAGTACCAGATGATTCCGGGATCTCCAACCTTATCGATACTCCCATCCAATCGGACAACTGACAGCTGCGAAGTAAGGTAGTATTCGAAGAGATCCTCATCGAAGGGGTTTTCGAGAAGGTCCTGATAGGTTCTCGACGGTGCCGGAGCCCCGGTTGTCTGCTGTATAACGGGACCCGAAGGAACAGGATTCTCACTTGGGGGTTCTCCATGATCTTCCGGAATAATGCAGCAGATGATACCGGTACCGTCCGAAAGCCATTCAGGCCATTCGTTGGCGGTGAGGCTGAGAACAGGCCCCGTAAGTCTGCGGGCTTCAGCTGATCCGGCATCGATTATCCACAGCTCCACCCCTTCGGGGGTTTCGTTCGTAAAAGCAACACTCGAACCGTCAGGTGACCAGACAGTGCTGAGTATCCGCGGGTTATCCGGCAGTGAGTGTACTACAATGGTTTCAAGTTCAGGATATCTCAATAGAGAGAGATTAACAAACCGTCTATTCCGACTTGGAGCAAACGTCTGAGGGCTGAAACGCATACCGGCCAGTTTAAGTTCATCCTGTGCAAGCTCCGTAATTGAAGGATTTGCCTGGGGAAAGCGAAGAAGCCAGTTCTGGAAATCCGGAGAGACGCTGGTCCATGGAGCCCACTGAACATCAACTATGTCTATCAGCACTTGATCAGGTTCCATATAACCGGACGATGAGATTCCATCCGTACCAAACAGGGCTATCAATACTGCAGCGATTAAATACATGGAATTTCCTTTCCGACTCGACTCATAACAGCATGTACAATGATATCAGGGATAATATACGACAGATTTCATAATCCGCAGATTGAACCCTTGAAATAGTCCGGTATCGTCATATGGACATTGGAGATCAAATCCTGTATAAAGATATATTGGAATAAAGTATTTTAATTTAATGGAATCATATTCTTCACTCACAATATGGAACGGAAGCATTATGAAAACAACTGTTTTTGTCCTTCTGATACTTTCTGCTACAATGTTCGCGGACTGGATCGATTTCGGATTCGATGCAGTGGATCATGCGACTATTACAGTAATCGAATCTACACCTTCGGGCATGGTTATTGATGTGGTAATTCCTGGTATAGGCCTGACCGAAGCCTTCGAAAACAGCCTGGATTTCACCATTCTTAATATACCCGGTACTACCATGTCGGCTCTGGAACCGGGATACCCGCAGCTTCCAAAAGTATCATTCCTTGCGGCGCTGCCTGAAGACCCGTCGGTAACTTTTACAGTTGAAATGATGAAAACGGTTGAAATCGGGCAATACACTCCATACCCGATGCAGCCCATTCCATACGATAACGACGATATGCCACCCTTTACATACCTACCATCTGCCTACCAGGCTGGAACCTATCCGGATGAGACGGCCCAATGCAGGGTCGACGGCATCCTCCGCGGAGTCACGGTAGGACGTTTCGCGATAAATCCCATTATGTGGGACGCTTCAACCAATGAGCTTTCAGTATGCAGTTATATAAGAGTAAGGATAGAATTCGGAGGAACCGTCAGCGTTGACGAGAGGCTCTATTCCAGATATTTCGAGCCTACCTACAACCAGGTACTTGTGAATGCAGACATTCTGGGTGAACCTCAGAGAACATCACATACAAACGCGTCGGGTCCTGTATATGCGCGAACCATCAGGGAAGCCAGGGATATCGATGCCGCTGATCTTCTGATCATAGCAGGAGACGATTTCGTAGACTCGTTGATTGATGATTTCGTAACCGCCAAATGGGAACAGGGCTACCTTCCGGCAGTTGTGGCCGCAGGAACCTGGACGTATACCGAAATACAGGCTTACATACAGGACGCCTACGATAACTGGATCATCCCACCTTCCTTCGTTCTAATGGTGGGAGATGGTCCGGAATTGACCGCATACAACTCGCCAACCGGTATCTGGAGTGATAACAGGTTCGTCTGTGTTGATGGAGGCGATTATATGGCTGACATCTTTCACGGAAGATTCGCCACACCAACAGATTTTTATCCCAATATCGAGGCGAAGCAGCTGAAGTGGCAGTTCGACCCGATCATGGATTTCGATTTCTGGAACACAGTCCTGTGCGCCGGCGAGCTGGAACTCTCCGGACAAACCTCCACCAGATGGTTCCTCTATACCTGCGAAGCCGTACATGATACATACGAGGATATTTACGGTAAAATCGCGACAAGGGTTTATGTTAAAAACTCATCGGCTTCCCCCCCATTTTACTACAACTCCCACCTTCCCTCAAATGGAGAAATGGTTCCCGCAGAGATAACATTTGACGGAACCACATCGGATATTATCGATTCCATAAACGACGGAATCTTTCTTATTCAGCACAGAGACCATGGAGGTGTAACTGGCTGGAGCAATCCATCGTTCCACATTTCGAATTTTGCCAGCCTTACCAACGGTATGGAGGCTCCCATCGTATTCAGCTTCAACTGCCTGACAGGGCAGTTCTACCAGAACTTCTGCTTCGCCGAAGCCTTTGCTAGAATGGAAGGCGGGGCCACTGCGGTAGTTGCTGCATGCGCTTCATCCTACAGTTATTTCAACGATTACATGGTTTACGGATGCTACATGAGCTTCAACGATGATTTCGTTTCACCTCCCTTCAGCTATACCAATCCTTCGGGAGGTTACCTTGCCGGACAGATGATGACGGCCGGCAAACTTGAGATGCAGGCCGCCGCCCCCTTCAACCCGTATACAAGCAGCGGCTGGGAACAGTACGCCGAGGATGAATGGGACCTTTTCATGGTCTTCGGTGACCCGACCATGGACATGAGAACGGAAGTTCCGGTGGATCTGAATGTTGTACATCCCGCCACGCTTCCTCCCGGCACAACTGAAGCTCTCTTCCAGGTTTCCACACCGGATGATGGTCCGGTATTCGGAGCCCTTGTCTGCCTTCGCAGTGATGCTGACAGTCTTTACGCCACGGGTCTTACCGATTCCACCGGGGCTGTAACGCTGGTATTTGACCCCATCGGAACCATTAATCAAATACACTGGATGGTTACCGCCCACAACACTCTTCCTGAAAATGGAATCATCTACTCCGTGGGAATTGCGGAGGGACCTGGTACCGCACTGTTCAGCGTCGGGACACCGTTCCCTAATCCGGGCCGATCGATGATCTTCCCGGTGACAGTAGCGGGAACAGGCAACTTCGAGCTTACCATTTATGATATTTCCGGCAGGGCTGTAGAAACCCTCCATTCCGGTGAACTTGCCGAAGGTTCGCACGAGTTCATGTGGAACGGTACCTGCAGCGGCTCTTTGGCACCTGCGGGAATTTATATGGTGAAGTATTCCACAATCGATGGAACCGGAGGAATTCACAAGGTCGTACTTCTGGACTGATCTCTTTTAGAAAGAGACATGATTCCCGCTCCGCTGATGCGCGGAGCGGGTTTTTTCTTAGTGACAGCACCTTCAGTATCATTTATAGTAAACGTATGATTACCGGATACGACCCTGAAGCAAAAACCCTTACAACGGGCATTGTAGACCTCCTGAATTTCGGATGGCTGCCGGATTCCCTGGTGCCCTCCGATACCCCCCTTAACATCCATGCCAGACAGAGGGTCCATTCTGCATTTCAGCGCAGCATGGTCAGGAATGGCTGGCAGAAGGAAATCTCAGTCAGTCTTGATCTTGAAGTTATGGGCATCAGGTTCAGAATCAGGGGCAGGCTTGATCTGATCCTTGAATCAGGCAATTCCCTGGAAATCCTTGAAGTTAAAACCATAGATGAAAAGCCGGATTTTACCGATCCACTCCAGAGCAGAAGGAATAATACGCTTCAACTTTTCTTCTATGCAAAGGCTATCTCTTCCGAGCGAGGGCTCTCCCCCGATTCCATCAGTTCAAGCCTTGTTTTTCTTTCATTGGACACAAAAGAGCCGGAGGCTCACTACTTCCCGATAGATTTATCAGATGATGAGCTGGAAAAGTCATGGATGCATCATCTCAGGGATACAGCTGAATTCCTTAAAGCTGAAGATGTAAGGAAGAACATTCAGATTTCCGCTCTTAAGGGTTTCCAATTCCCGTACGATTCAATGAGACCGGGACAGCAGGAAATACTGAGCGATGTCAGGAACTGCATAGACAACAGAGGATATCTCATGATGCAGGCGCCCACCGGCACCGGGAAGACAGCAGCGGTTCTTACAGGCGCAATCCGGGAAACTCTGCCCGGAAGATTCACACTTTTTTTTCTTACTGCCAAGAATACACACAAGTCCATCGTCCTTCAGACACTCAGGATAATCATCGATCAAGGAGTACCGCTGAGGGGGATTTTCATAACCGCCAGGTCGGAAATATGCCACCGAAGCAAACCCCGCTGTTTCCCGGATGATTGCCCTTACGCAGTGGATTTCCGCGATAAGATACACGGGTCAGGGGTTATGAAGGAACTTCTCGATCTTCAGATAATCGGTCCGGATGTCCTTATGGACAGCGCAGAGCATGCGGGAGTATGCGCATTCGAGCTGGGGCTATGTCTGGCTACTCAGTGCGATATTGTGATCTGTGACTACAACTATGTATTCGATCCTCATGTATTTCTGAAACGATTCTTCCTTGATAGAAACACTGCGGAGATGTGCAGCCTTCTTATTGATGAGGCTGCAAACCTTCCTTCTCGGGCAAGGGACTACTATTCTCCACAGATAAAACTCTCCTGGATAAAGGAGCTTTCCGAAGATGGTAGCTGCTCTGTTAAAAGGAGGAAGCTTCTCCTTCCCTTGATCGATGGATTCGTGGAATGGACACTCCTTCTTGAGAATACAGGAGAAGATGAGATTGAACTACCCTCCGACACTGAAATCCCCCTCCACACCGACAGCTGGATCCGTCAGATAAGCGAATTACGTGATCCTCCAGAATCATTACGGGAGTTGTTCAAAGCTATTATTGATTTCTCGAAGATCTCGGGAGTTTCAGACGAAAGATACCACCTGCTTATCCGGAGAGAGAACGAAGATCATATCCTGCAGTGGTTCTGCACCGATCCATCTCTATTCCTTTGGGAAAGGCTTGAAAGCTGTCACAGCTCGATAGCCTTTTCAGCCACCCTGACTCCCTTCGACCATTTCAGATACATTCTGGGGTTCCCCGATGAAGACAGGACCGTTTCAAGGGAGATAGCCTGGCCTTTTCCAAGGGAGAATCTCGGAGTGTGGATAAGCCCTGAAGTAGATACCAGATACAGAAGCAGAAGGCAATCTGCATTCCTTCTTACGCGCAAGATAACTGAGATCTACTCCGTCATGCCGGGTACATGGCTTGTCTTCTTTCCCTCATACCACTACCTTGAGCTTATCGCTGATCATCTTAAGGAAAGTACTGTTCCGCTCCTCATTCAGACTCCCCGAATGAGCCGTGAAGACAGAGCAGAATTCATCGAACGTATCGAATCGGAGAATCAGCTTGTTCTGACAGTCTCCGGAGGGATCTTTTCAGAAGGGATAGATCTACGTTCGGAGAATCTTCTCGGAGCGATCATTGTCGGGCCATCACTTCCAGGTATGAACCTCCGAATGAAACTTCTTTCGGAAAGCTATTCCCGCCGTGGATTGAATGCCTTTGTTCATACCTGGGCAATTCCGGGAATGGTCCGTGTAATCCAGGCTGCTGGAAGGCTTATCAGAAACAGGACCGAACGTAAAACTCTGGTTCTGATCGGCAGAAGATTCACGAAGTATCCCTATATTGGTCTTCTGCCTGAACACTGGTTCAGGGATGGTTCGATACAGCTGCTTTCAGGTGGAATCAAACGTATTACGGATTTCTTAAGTAAATGAAAAGGCGGCGCAAAAGCGCCGCCCTGATCTATCAAAACAATTGGAATTTACTCAGGTACTACTTCTGCAGGTACTTCTTCGAGAACTTCTCCGGCTTCTTCAACAAGCTCTTCAGTCTCTTCGAGAACTTCTTCTACTGTTTCTTCAGTCTCTTCAAGAACTTCTTCTGTCTCTTCAATAACTTCTTCAAGCTGTTCAAGAACTTCTTCTGGAACTTCTACTTCTTCAAGTGCTTCTTCAGTAGCTTCAAGTGCTTCTTCTGCAGCTTCAAGGGCCTCTTCAGTAGCCTCTTCAGCAGCCTCTATGGCCTCGGCAGCAGCCTCATTAGCAGCCTCAATGGCCTCTTCAGCAGCGTCGTTTGCATCCTCGGCAGTCTCGCCTCCGCAGCCAGCGGCAAGTACAAGAATGAAAGCTGTAAGGATTCCAGTTAACAAATACTTCACATTTGCTCCTTTCGGGGTTTTTAATCATTTGATATCTATTTCATAAATGAAGAGAGCATCTCCATATACAAGCGGGATACATAAGAGAATGCGTTTTCCATGTCAAGAACGTTTGCGGATCAATAATCGATCTCTACTATTCCATATTCACATTAGAGAGGGGAAGCGGTTACAGGGGGACCGGGTTTATGGGCAGTGGTTCAGCCGAACAGTGACAGAACCTTCAATGTGTTCTTGAAATGAATCTTGACAACTTCGTCCAGAACATCCGCTCCGAATTCCTGTACAAGCTTCCTGACAACCTTATCGGTCTCCGCTCCAGACCCGGACACAGCTTTGATCCCGAATTTTCGGGAAATCTGATCCAATCCAGCAAGGTATGCATCCCTGGCAAGTATGGATGCAGCTGCAACCGCCGGATCCGACTCTCCCCTGATACGGAGATCAAGTATGTAGTCTCCTTCTGGAAGAAGATATGCAATCCGCTTTTCATTACAGAACTTATCTATGATAACCCGCAGAGGCCCGGGAGTTTTCTTGAGTAGCTCCGTGATGGCTTCTGCATGGCACTCGGCCAGCATATCCAGGCTGTTCATTCCTTTTCTGGTCAGCTCCCCGAACCTTCTGTTGTAATCCAGTGGCGAAACAGATACAATGGAGAATAAGCCGATGGAAGAACTCCTTATCCGCTCAGCATATCCCCGTACAGAATCGTTGCTCAGCTGCTTGGAATCGGTTATACCAATACTGCGGTACTGCTCCGCCCGCCTCTGATCTACATAGACTGCCGCCACGGTCAGCGGACCCATGTAATCTCCCTTCCCTGCCTCATCAGAACCTGTCCAGGTACCGCCTGGGATTGAAGCATTATCCGATAACAGCATTCCTTTTATTCTCTGCGCCAGAACAACGTCACCGCCGGAGTGAACCACAGAGAATCCTTTTTTCTTTGAATAATAGAAATTGATACCGCAGCTTCTGCTGTCAGTGATAAAGGTAATCCGAATACCGTTCGCAAGTATCCTTCTATCGGTGGCAGTGATTCCCGATTTCCCGAGTTTCGCAACTGCGGAGTCAATCAGGCGTGAGAGTTCTCCGCCGGGGATCACTGAGTTTCCGAGCAGTATACATCAAACCCGGGGTTTTCAACTTCAATCGGGGTGCCGAGCGTGTAATCCTCCAGTACGCAAACAATTTCACCGATAACGATTGCACTGCGCATAAGAACAGGCATGTGTCTCTCATCATCGGTCAGCCAGACCCAGATCTCTCCCTGCTGATCGAAAAGACCCTGGGACTGCAGAGCAGGCTGAACCAGAATACAGTCGAATTCCCCCGCTGGAACCCGTATATGATCCCTCTCGTGGACGATGATCTCGAGGGGATAATTTTCGTTATCTACATGACTGTCCACATAGTAGGTATTCCCGACTTCAAGGGGGAGCGTCCTTGCGAAATAGAGGCAGCTCAGTACGTCCAGAGCGTGGGGCGGAATATCCATCTGCATAAGTAAAGAATCGGTCTCGTCAGGATAATACACTATTCCTGCATCCTGATCAAAATACACTTCCTCCTGGTGCTCAAAATCACCTTCATGCAAGTCTTTGGAGAATTTGAGAGTGTGAAACTGGACTATATCAAGTAGAGCTTCATTTACATCATTGACTTCAAAGAAAGTGCTGAATGCGGGATTGGATCTGGCAGTCGCTGATATCCTGTATGCCATAAGACCCTCGAACTGCTCAGGTCCGGTTACAGCCAGAACTGCTGTTCCTGCTTTTATAATTCCGTATTCAACACTGAACTCCAACCTCTCTCCCGATCCGAAAGCGTTGTTCTCAACATATCTTGGCAGGGATTCCTCGAAAGAGGCAACGGTTTCCAGAGAATCCGTTAACAATAAACTCATCACAATAAGAGCTGCTGTCATATCAACCTGCTTTCTTTTTCACTCATGATACCTTCGAGAGGGAATCTTGTTCCCTTCAGTTAATGCCTTGAGGGTGAGATTCCATTTTTCTGCTATCACGGGATAACTGAGTCTGTCAATGCACATTTTCCTTGCACGCCGGCCCATTCGCCGTGTCATGGATGGGTTTCTAAGCAGAAAAGCTGCCTGTGAAGCAAGCTGGCGGTAGTTTCCCGGAGAATGGAACAGACCTGTTATGCCATCCTCAACAAGATCCAACAATCCGTTTGTGGCTGCTGCCAGAAGGGGGAGGCCTGAACTCATCATTTCCATTCCCGCCCTGGAAACAACTTCACTTCCAAGGCTTGTAACAACTCCTATCGTCCCTCTAGAAATCAGATCCAGTACATCCTCTACCTTTCCGGCAAAAGTTATTCTCTTTCCCACTCTGAGTTTTTTTGCGAAGGTCTTAAGCTCATCAACTGATTGCTGGCTCGGGGCACCGGCGACTACCGCCTTTATGTCTTCCGGAAGCAATTCAAGGGCTCTGATCAATGTTCTGTGGCCCTTCATGGGGCTGAGCCTGCCGATGGAAACGAGAAGAGGATCGTGTACTTCTCTCTCTCCCGCGTCAGTATAGAGATCGGTATCTACCGGATGGGGCAAAACAGCAATCAGCCCCTCTCTCTCTCCGCTATAGCTTCTATCCATCATAAAAGGAGAGGGAAATACGACGAGATCAGTTCTTCTGTCCACCACTTTCCAGAATCTGCTTGAACGGGGTTTCCTGATATCACACCTTATCCTGACCGTTGGGATACCACCGGCAACCATGGCGGAAGCCGTCTGACCGTCGGCCCTGGTTGCAATTATCACATCGGGCGCAAAACTCCTGATAAGTTTCCTGAATGATAACAGGCCGGTTAGAAAGGCTGACTTCTGAAGGTTCAGACCGGCGCATTCAATGCCCTGCGCTGCTGCAGCCCTGGCAACGGGACCATCGGGAGCAGCCTGGATGGTAACAGAATGCCCTGTTTCAGCCATCATTCTGGCGAGGGCGATTCCGCCAGCTGCTGAAGCGTCAACGCCCTGGCAATTGATGGTAACAAGAATTCTCAAATGAACTCCAGCGGTTTTTTCTAATGGATTACTCGTTTATAGTTACATCATGGCTGCAATATAGCAAAGGAAAGGGGCATGAATGAACAGCTTCCACCCGTCGGATAGACTGATGGCGATAAATATGCCTCCCATTGCAGAGATCATGAGCAGGATATCTGAACTTGTGTCATCCGGAAGAAGGGTCTACAGCATGGCGCAGGCGGTTCCCTGGTACTCTCCCCCATCCAGTGTTCTGGATAACCTTGCCGCTAAATTGAAGGAACCTTTCATTCACAGGTACAGTCCTGATCCGGGATTTCCGTGGGCCAGGAAGGCAGTTACAGAAGATTTCAGTGTAAGGCGGGGAATAGATCTTGACCCGCTCTCTGAGGTTCATCTGACATGCGGAGCAAGCCAGGCGTTCCTCAGCGCACTGCTTGCAGCCACCAATCCGGGAGGCACAGTAGCTGTTATAGAACCCTACTATTTCGACCATGTGTTCGCGGTCAAGTTCAGTGATCTCGGTTTACGTTCCATACCGATGATTGAAGACAAAGGGGAGTGGACAGTACCTCTGGACGATCTGAACAGGGTGCTTCCTGGAGTAGAGACCCTGGTTATAGTCAATCCGGGAAATCCCACAGGGAAAGTAATACCGGACTCAGTAATGATGCAGATTGTTGAGATGACTGCCCAAAGCGGCACTTTTCTCATTATCGATGAAACCTACGAAAGATTCGTGTTTACCGGCGATAACTGGCATCCATGGAAAAATGAACACTGTAAACACGTCCTGACTCTGGGCAGTTTTTCCAAAAGCCTTGGTATTCCAGGCTGGAGACTGGGCTACCTGTTCGGTTCTGCTGATCTGCTGGAACAGGCGATAAAAGTTCAGGATTCCGTTGTCATCTGCCCGCCTTCTCCCTCTCAGTATCTTCTTGTGGAAGCTCTTAAAGAGGAAGAATGGATCAATGAGATGTCAGAGGGAGTTTTGAAACGGCTGGATCTATGCAGAAGTGCGCTCAAAGGCAACGGTTCCCTCTCCTGGCGTGAAGCCGGAGGTGCCTTCTTCACACTTGCAGCCTCAAAGAGCAGCATGAAAGCTCAGGACGCAGCGATGTACCTGCTTAATGAATACGGCATCGGTACAATTCCGGGTTCCGCCTTCGGTGAATCCGGAGAAAGCCACCTTCGTATCAGTTTCGGATGTCTGTCCGATGAAGAACTTGAGCCTGCCATGAAACTCCTGTCGGAGGTATCATTCCCCGAGTAACCTCAAGATTCAGCAGTAGCTTCCGATGATACCAAATCTATCAGAGAGCGAGTGCAGGACACTCTATTGGCGGTACCAGTTCAGGAAGCCTCCGGTAAGTATCATTTCAATATCAAGCTCTGAAAGGTCATGGACAACCTGAAAGCACGATTTAGAATTATAATCCGTGACAGTCAGAGGCTCTCCTTCCACAAGATCTTCCAGCGGGTTCATTATTTCAAGCTCATACCCGACTTCAAGATTGTCGTAATCGCTTCTGTGTTGAAAGTGAAGGGGAAGTATGCCGAAGTTGATCAGGTTGGTTGCATGAATCCGTTCAAAGGATAAAGCAAAAACAGCTTTAACACCAAGATGCATCGGGCAGATGGCTGCATGTTCCCGGCTGGACCCTTGTCCGTAGCTGTAGCCAGCTACTATGAAGTTGAAAGAACCGGTGTCAAGATTTATCCTGCATCTTTCAGGGAATGCTGGATCTACCCCTTCAAAAACATAATTGGAATACTTCTCAATGTTCGATCGGTAAATGAGACGTTTACCAGCGGGCATTATATGATCGGTTGTAATTTTGTCACCGAGCTTAAGCTGTACAATTCCAGTTAATTTTTCAGGCAGGGGATCGTTGACAGGAGGAGGACCTATATTCGGACCCCTGATCAATTCGATCTCCGGGTCATATTCGTCTATAACCATACTGTCATCTGCTGGGAATGTATACGGGATTGGAACAGATGGATATTGTATCCCAAGTGTTCGCGGGTCTGTGAACACTCCGGTAATTGCTGATGCGGCTGCAGTCTCGGGACTTACAAGATAAACCTGTGCGCTGACGGTGCCTGATCTGCCTTCGAAGTTCCTGTTGATAGTCCGCAGAGAAACAGCATCCGTTCCGGGAGCCATTCCATTGCCGATGCAGAATCCACAGGTACTCTCCGCAATACGGGCACCAGAAGCGATGAACGAAGCAAGATGACCTGAATCAGCGATCATTGTAAGGACCTGTCTTGAACCCGGTCCAATAACCAGGTTTGTATTCTCAGAAACAGTTCTGCCTTTCAATATCTCTGCCGCCATTGCCAGGTCCCTGAATGAAGAGTTAGTACAGGATCCTATGCAGACCTGGTCAACAGGCTTCCCTGCAAATTCGGAGACAGTGGTCACATTACCCGGAGAGTGGGGGGTCGATACCAGAGGTTCAATTTCAGAAAGATCAATTTCGATTATTCTGTCATATACGCAATCGGGATCAGCAGTCAGAGGTTTCCATGCTTCGCCTCGCCCTTGAGCCCTGAAAAACTCCCGCGTAATATCATCTGAGGGAAATATTGATGTTGTTGCACCTGTTTCAGCGCCCATATTCGTGATAGTTGCTCTATCCTGTGTGGTTAAACAGGATAAGCCGTCTCCGAAATATTCGTTAACCGTACCGACATTCCCCTTTGTTGAGAGGATTGATAGAACTTTTAGGATGACATCCTTCGCGGAAATAAATTCTCCGAGTTTCCCTGTGAGTCTAATTCCCGTTATCCTGGGGAAAGTGATACAGAAAGGTGCTCCGGCAATCGCACGGGCCACATCAAGCCCTCCGGCACCCATTCCGAACATACCCATTCCACCAGCAGTTGGAGTGTGGCTGTCCGATCCGAGAAGTGTTTTACCCGGTACACCGAACCGTTCGAAGTGAACCTGGTGACATATGCCATTGCCTGGTCTGGAGAACTTAATCCCATATCGCTTTGCAACGGACTGAAGATACCTGTGGTCATCAGCATTTTCAAAGCCCATCTGCACCATGTTATGGTCAATATAAGAAACAGACAGCTCTGTGCTGCGTTTAGCTATCCCCATCCCTTCCAGCTGCAGATAAGCCATAGTACCCGTAGCATCCTGCGTGAGGGTCTGGTCAATTCTGATCGCAACTCTCTGCCCGGGTTCCGGGATACCTTCGATAATGTGTTCTCTGAGGATCTTTTCCGTGACGGTAAGCCCCAATTTTTCCTCCAGAAAGGTCAGTTTCCGGAAACCTGCTCTTTCAGCCAGCCTGTTTCCACAGATTTTGGTCTTGTGATGGGCTCCATCATGGCTCGGGAGATCACAGCCTGTGCACACATCCCCATGCATCTTGAAACTGCGAAAAGAACGGTGTAGTACTCGAATTCGCTCATGCCATAATGATAGAGCAATGCTCCGGATCCCGCGTCGACATTTGGCCAGGGACTCTTTGCTTTTCCATGTTCTTCCAGAACATCAGGAACAATTTTAAAAAGCCTGTGAACGAGCTGAAGAACTTCATCTTCCTTGAAGTGTTTCAAACCGAATTCACAGACTGCGGTGAAGCGCGGGTCGGTGACTCGGAGAACTGCATGACCGTAACCCGGAATGACTCTTCCTGATTCCAGAGTCTCCCAGCACTCTTCCCTTATCTGTTCATCATCGGGTACACCGCTGAATCTGTTCAGTATCCAGAGAACGAATTTCAGACATTCCTGATTGGCAAGCCCATGAAGAGGCCCTGCAAGGCCATTCAGACCCGCGGAAACGGAATAGTACAGATCCGAAAGTGCTGAATTGACTACATGGCACGTGAAAGCGCTGACATTTCCACCTTCATGGTCACAGTGAAGAACAAGGTACAACCGCATCATATCTGCAAAAACCGGGTCATCCGCGCTAAGACCGAGCATATGGGCAAAGTTCCCGCCCCAATCAAGTCTGGGGTTCCTGGGTATCCGTGGTCCTTTGTTAAACCTCATACGATAGATTCCCGCAGCTATCTCTGGAAGTCTGGAAAGGATGATAAGAGCATCTTCAAGAGTCGATTCCCAGTAATTAGGTTTTTTCACACCGGAATCATACGCAATTTTAAATCTGGATTCCCTCTGCATCGAGAGAATAGCAAGGCTGAACATGACCATGGGATGAGAGTTCTTCGGCATTGCTTGAAGGACTTCCCATACGTAAGACGGGACTTCGGATCTATCATTGTATTCCGCCTGCAGCTTAGCTAAAGC
This sequence comes from Candidatus Fermentibacterota bacterium, assembly GCA_030609965.1. Taxonomy (GTDB): domain Bacteria; phylum Fermentibacterota; class Fermentibacteria; order Fermentibacterales; family JCC-6; genus Aegiribacteria. The sequence goes on along the minus strand of JAUWSQ010000012.1, from coordinate 24,779 downwards.
CGCTTCATCGGGCAACTCCCCTGTAAGAAGGAGGTAGAATACTTCTTCGGGAATTCTATCAGTCAGTTCAAGAATTGGTATTCCTCGGACGATAAGTCCTTTATCCGGTTCCACAAGAGATGTATTACAGAGCAGTCCCTTGACTCCGCGAAGCCCACCAAATACTTGACGCAGCTTCACATCAGATACGGAATGGTCACCATGTTCAGTGACGAGTTCATGTAATTCCTTTCGCCACTCCGGTATCTTATTTCGAAGAATAACTCGCAGGTTAGGCATTATTCCTCCTTTGCAATGATTTTCGAATATGACATTAACATTTGTAAAGAATATGAATGAAGAAATACAAATGCAAGTGCCTTCATTCATTAATAAAATATATAGTTCGTTTCTTTAATTAATCCAAGTGTACGAAATCACTTCTGAATTCATTTAAATATTGCTTCTGAGACTCGGTATTTGCCGGTTTGCAGCTATGAGATATATTAAAAACTAAATTGTCATAAGCTCAGGAGGTTTGGAATGCAGGAATTTAAGAAAGTGAATATTCCCGAAGGTGATCTGATAGAGATCAATAATGGCAAACCGGTTATTGGATGCTATCCAATCATCGGATACCTCCGTGGTGATGGCATCGGCATCGATATTACTCCAGTTATGCAGAAAGTCGTTGACAGGGCTGTGGAAAAAGCCTATGGGGGAACGAAGAAAATCGCATGGTGCCAGCTATTCGCAGGACTCCAGGGGCTCCAGCAGTATGGAAGTGAATTCCCGGATGAAACAGTAGAGGCTATAAGATATCTTAAAATTGCGATAAAGGGACCTTACACGACGCCAATAGGTGAAGAGACTCATGTTTGTCTTCATTGCTCTAACCAGCAGTATCATTCTGGTATCTGTGATAAATGCGGAAATGATGATGGAGTATGTGAGAGATTCCGTTCCATCAATGTGCGTTTTCGCCAATATCTTGATCTCTTCGCATGCGTTCGTCCTGTTAAGTATTTCAAGGGAGTACCAGCTCCGAACAAGTATGCAGATAAGGTGGATTTCATACTATTCCGAGAGAATACGGAAGATGTTTACGCCGGATTTGACTTTGAATGCGGAAGCGATACCGCCCTTGCGATAATTCAACTTATAAAAGAGAGAACGGGCAGGCAGATTCGCACTGATTCTGGTATCGGTGTAAAACCTATATCCGTTTTCGGTACCGAGAGGCTTGTGCGGAAGGCGATACAGTGGGCGGTTGATCATAATCTCCCATCAGTTACACTGGTTCACAAAGGCAATATTATGAAGTTCACTGAAGGTTCATTCTGTAAATGGGGTTACGAACTGGCAAAGCGGGAATTCGACGACGTGACCATAAGCGAAAAAGAATTATGGGATAAGTATGATGGGAAAATCCCGGAAGGAATGATTCTTATAAAGGACAGAATTGCCGATTCGATATTCCAGCAGATCCAGACCCGTCCGGATGAATACTCGGTACTTGCACTCCCCAACCTCAATGGTGATTACCTTTCTGATGCTGCAATAGCGCTCGTAGGCGGATTGGGTCTTGGTCCGGGAGCCAATATGTCAGATGACATAGCGCTGTTTGAAGCAACTCATGGGACTGCTCCAAAATACACGGGCATGGATAAGGTCAATCCCGGGTCATTACTGCTTTCAGCCGTTATGATGCTTGAATACATGAGCTGGGGAAAAGCTGCAGAACTGGTGATTCGAGGAATTGAGAAGTCCATAATTGACGGTTATGTCACGTACGATCTGGCCCGATTAATGAAGAGGGAAGGCAGAGAGGATGTTACCGAAGTCTCCTGTTCAGGTTTTGGTGATTCCATTATTGATCGTATGTAATCGTTATTCAGTTTAATCCAACCTCCTCAGAAGAAATCTTCGATGATCAGAAAGAAACATATCAGTATAAGTTCACATAGTTGTACCCGGAATACGCTATCATCTGGGGATCAGTAATCCTTGGCTGTTCGCTTGCATTGAAAGGCACGGGAGCATATGAAAAGATATGGTTAATTCTTGCAGGAGGCGCTCTGGTCTCTATCCTTTTCTTAGTAGGAATTGCGAAAAAAACAAAGGATATGCTTGGCGCCTGATCTTACATTTTTCTGAATACAGTAATTCGTTTTTTTGCCTTCGTACCTTCGAAAACCCGTGTACTGATAACTCCGAATCCGTTTTCTTCTGCCGCCTCAATGAACTGCTCATGCCCGGCATACAGATCAGCTGCCAGTGCAAACTTTCTGAGATCGGACAGTGACAGAATATCATATGTTACAGGATCTTCCGAATAGTGGGCAACGTAGTAGCCGCCCTGTCTTAGAACCCTGTATGCTTCCTTGATGAATCCTCTGATTCCATACAGTTCAACAAGTCCCTGCAGGGTCATTGCGGTATCAAAACTCTCAGATGCTATGGGAAGCCTGCGTACATCACCGCCGATTGATTCACTGATTGAATTCAGCCCGATATGCTTGAATCTGTATTGCATGCTCCAAAGGCAATTCAAATCCCGTTCAACTGCAGCTATCCGTCTCAACTCCCTGTTCCCGAACGCCTGATGCGTTACTCCGTAACCCCCTCCGGAAAGAAGGTCGATCAGATACTCTGGTTGTGTCCCCTGTACCGTGTTCATAAATTCTCTGAAGATGTAATAATTACCTCCACCCTTCGCAGGGAAATCAAGCAATCGCTCATTTCTTCCACAGTGTTTGAACCATTCCCCCGAGATCCTGTACCTTGCTCTGCCAAGCAGTACTTTTGTGACCATGTTCGGATCTGATTCAATCAATTCTGAATTTGTACTCCTATTGCGAAGGATCTCAATTGCTCTCTCAATCCCGATCTCTTTCAGCCTGTTCACAGACAATGCTCCATTCACTGGAGTGCCGGGCGGTACTCCCAGAGCTTCATCAAGAGGAGCCTGCCAGATATTGACCGCCCCATCAGGCAGCAGGGCCGGCCGGCCCATTATTACCGGATACTTATGGCTGCATCCGGTACATTCCATAGTACCTGATCTGATATCACATTTTCGCTTTGTCATGTCCTGCATTGAAAGATGCTCCCTGCATTCGGGGCATCTGAGATATTCCAGAGCTGAAATCTGCATGAATAATCCCCTTCTATTTTTATGAATGCGTAAACTCTAATGTATCAATTAGATAACAGTATTGTCAAGAATTGACAGAGCGTATACTTACTCTTATATAGGAAGACGAATCATACCAGGATTGATCTCAGAATCCGGCATTGGTCGGTGCTGTCAGCAGCAACTGATTGTGCAGGATTCGTCCAATGAACCGCAGCAGGGGGTCGAAGTCCGGCCGATCATGACGTTGAGGACGGCGGCTGCACAACCCACTCCAGACTGGACTCGGATAGCTTCAGATTCGCAGTTCATAGCACAGGCACCACACTCAATGCAGGCATCCCGGTTAACGATCTGCACAAAGTCCCCATTGCGCGCCAATACATTATGCGGACAAACCTTCAGACAGGCGCCGCAGCTTGTACATTTGTCTCTATCCAGTTCCAGGCTGACGACATTGCGCAGGTAGATCATTTTCAGCCTCCTCATGCTGCAAACCGGGCAGCAATTATCATAACAAGTCCGATCAGGGCACCAACGATTTCCAGGGGCAGAGCAAAGTGCATCTCCTTCTTCACACCAGAAAGCGATGTAAAGGTCGATGCACCGGTGAAGTTCATTGCCAGGAATGCGGCAAGGGCCGAGCCTGACAGCATCCAGCCTCCAATCTCCAGGTGGTTCGTCCGTGCAGCGGTCAGGGACAACCAGATTGCGCCATGCAATGCTGCAAGAGCAAGGCCGACTGAAAGGCCTTTCATAGAGAACGCCCTTCCCGGAAGCCACGGAAGCAGTAAGGGTGTTACAACAGCACCGGCAAGAATGGATGCAATGAATGCGGTCACAGCAAGGGTGCCGTGGAAAACCATGTTGGACCAGAGATTTCCGGACCATCCCAGCCCCGCAAGAAAGAACATCGCCAGACACAGCGGAAAGCCGTATTTAATGACTGCACTGAGTTCCACTCCTATCAACACAGCTCGATCTTTCAGAGCAAAGGTTTTTCGTCTCATTTCGGGAGTAGCCCTGTTCCCCGAGTCCATGAAGGCTGGAAGATCCATTGCTTCAACAGGCCCATAGACCACACTGAATCCGCTCTGTCGGCGAACATGGTGAGCGGCTATGCCAGGAGCACCGAGTTGCGGAACGATCAAGGTTCGGTGGTCGACATAATCTGCCAGCCGGCTGCTTGCCACTCTGGCAACCAGTTCCGCGGTCCCAAAGGTTCCCTTCCCGGCAGCGCACCATACATTAACTCCCTTTGTATCCAGCACCAGCAGCCAGGCAGAACGACCTGTCAAGGCGCTCCGAAGATAATCAAAGCTCAGCTTATAGTTCGCAGACACCAGGACTGGTGAATGGCTGTCAGGTCGGCCCAGTGCATACAACCCGGGATCGATCAGGTAGCCCATGCGGTTTAAGCCCAGGCGGATCTTGATCGTCCCCAAATGATCGACCCGGGTAAGGCGGGAATCAACCACAGGTACCGGTCCTTCGGGGATCTCCATAATATCAATAACGAAGCGCTGATTCGACCGTGGCCTGGTGACTGGCATAACTGGGTTATCCCCTTTGTTTTCAGGCAGCATAACTAGTTTCCTTCAAGGTTCGCATCCACGGGACAGCAGGATTCGATGGCGTCGGCAATACTTCGCAGAGTATCGACCAGAGTCTGAGAGCACACTGTGTAGTAAACTTCCTTGCCGCGTTTCTGTGCCTCGAGAATACCAGCCTCACGGAGGATGGCCAGGTGACGGGAAACCACGGAAAGATCCACAGGACAAAAGTCGGCAACTTCGCTGACACTGCAGGGGGCACAGCATTCTGCAAGGTGGATCAGTATGGATACACGGTTTGGGTCACCAAGTGCCTTGAACATCCTGGGTAAGAGCAGATCTTCCAGTCCCGAACAGCAGTCATTTTCATTTAGTTTATTCATATTTACACTTTCACGTTTGTGCCATTATGCAAATGTATTATATATTCCCCAACTGTCAAGTCTCTTCCCGGTAATCTGAAGACGTGCCTGGTTAATGTAATGGATGAGTGGATGACCGCAGGATTTCGCGGTAGTTACTTCTGACACGCAGCATGAAATCGTTGAATCTCCCGTCAATAAAATCAGGGAAGCTGTGATCGGGCGCGGTGAACCGGCCATGGGCATACCTCAGGCAGGTATGCGCCCATACCCCCCGGCCGATGTAGATTTTATCGGGAGCGCTCTTGAAAGACGCGAGTACCAGTTTTCCGTAGTCCAGGTATCCCGGATCGATGTTCACACTTCTGTTTCCACTCTCAAGTAGGAACTGCTCTTCAATATCGGCACAGATAAGCTTCCACTCGGCTAGAAGGGATGCATCCATGAGCATTTTAAAACTGAACCACTGCCTTGTCAGTTCAATTCCCATTTCCTCCTCGTAGTAATCCGAAAGATCGAAGGAGTAGAGCCCGCTGTTGAGGTCCGTTATGCCGAAGTGTGATTCAAGGATGAGTTCAGTTTTCTTTTTCAACCCTTCATCCGAGGAGATAACGCTTATCACCGGGATAACAGGCAGAACATCTAGCGGTCCAGGCATGATCTTTCCCATTCCTTATAGGCTGCTTCTGCTATTTCGCGGCTCAGACCGAAATATTCCTCAACCTTACCGGGATAGCTGTCCCTGAGCTTTTCGTTCGTATTGCCGTGGGAAGTTACCCTGCGGAGGTTCAGGTTGTGAGCCGACAGTCTTCCCTCTTCGCTTCTGCAGTTCAGATGAAGGCTGTTCATGCCAGTAGCATCGAATGACCTCTGCCAGTAACTTCTGAATTCGGTGGAGCTGACAGGGTCCATTCTGATACGATATCTCCAGTTCCTTACATCACCGTTTACGGAATAAAGATCAAAGGAATCAGCACTTTCAGACGGTTCCCAGACAAGCGTCTGTAATGACGTTTCAATCTGAGATGTTTTCCCTGGCTCCATCAAAACAGGTTCCGGCACCAGGTAACCGGGGTCTGCCAGAAACCGTATTCCATCTTCAGCGATAACTGAGAGAGCACAGTGTATGTTCTTGCCATGCTTCATATCAGCCATAACAGGATGGCATTGAAAACCGGCAAATGATAGAATTGCACCAAGCGCTTCTGTAAGGGAAAAACAGGTACCTCCTGCTCCCTTTTCTATATGCTCGCTTATCACAGTATCCGCAAGCCTCAGCCTGTTCTCTGCGGGAAACAGCTGTGCTTTATTCAGGAACTTGGTTAGGTTTTCCCATGGAATATGTGAGAAATGGAACAGAATCATCCGGAGGGAATCCCTGTCGGGGCCGTCTGGCGATATACAGAAATGATCGAAGAACATGGCTGCAGCATGCCTCATCCTCTGTTTATCGTACATCCGGCCATTTCCATTCGTCCAAGTCTGTGGGTACTCCAATCTTCACAGAAATCCTTATGACAGGTTGAAAGTTTAATGGAAGATAAACGTATTCGCAACCTTAACAGTTTCTACAGGCATGTATTCGGACGGAAAGTATACAAAGTCGGCCTCTGGGGAGGATTTTCATGTCCCAACAGGGATGGAACTCTAAGCAGCGAAGGATGTACCTTCTGCAACCCCCATTCCAGCCACCCGAAGAGCTATGTAGAGGGCAAATCGATCACTCAACAGCTGAGCGACGGATGCAGATATATTACATGGAGATTCAATGTAAACAGCTTCATTTCCTACTTTCAGGATTACACAACAACTTACGGAGACCTGTACGAACTGGACACCCTCTATTCCGAAGCTCTTGCATATCCGGGAGTTGTAGGTCTGTCACTGTGCACACGTCCGGACTGCCTTTCAGAATCCGTGCTTGATTATCTTGAAGATCTTTCAATGCGGACATTCCTCTGGATAGAAGTAGGTGTGCAGACTTCCGATGATAGAATTCTGAGAGATATGAACAGATGCCACGCATCCATTGATACGGCTGATTCCTTTTTAGCCCTGCATGCAAGAAAAATCTTCTCCGCTGCCCACATGATAATAGGTTATCCCGGTTCCACCAGAGAAACGGTGCTTGCAGATGCCGCGTTCATCAGAAAATCCGGTGCAGATGGAGTCAAGCTTCAGAACCTGCATATTGTGAAGAATACAGTTATTGAAGAGCGATTTGCAGCGGGTGAATTCGAACTTATGGGAATAGATACATACATTGACATGGTAATTCTTTTCCTTGAACACACTGATCCGAACGTAGTAATACTAAGACTCACCGGGGAAGCCCCCGATAAGCTTACAGTTGCGCCCCAATGGTCTCTGCATAAGATGCACATTCTGAACAGTATCCATGGAGAGATGAAAGAAAGGGATACCTGGCAGGGAAAGGCTCTGGGGTTCAGTAAATCGACTATTAAAAAACCACTGGAAAATATAGGGACTCGCTGGAGAACGGACTGAAGTATTGCATGAAAACTACTCCCTTCATAGATTAAACTCTCCGAATTCTCAAGATTGAACCGAGCCGGGAATCTTATTCCCGAACTACCCGTAAACTGGGAGACCTGATGATTGAGCGAACATCCGTCAAATCCATTCTCACGGGAGAATGCAAAGAGGACAGGGTAACCGTATACGGCTGGATCAGAACTGCACGGTCCGGTAAGAATGTTGCATTCGCATCCATAACGGATGGTTCGATTTCTTCCCCGCTTCAAATCGTATTCGACCGGGATAAGTTCGGCGACATCGCAGGATTGGCCACTGGAGCCTGCATTAAAGTTACAGGCAGGATCGTCGAATCACCCGGTTCTGAACAATCCAGGGAAATCAGTGCGGATGAACTGGAAGTGATCGGCCCGGTCGGAGATGATTATCCTCTTCAGAAGAAGAGGCATTCCATCGAATTCCTCAGATCGCTGCCCCACTTGAGGCCCAGAACCACCACTTTCGGTGCAGTTTTCAGGATGAGCCACCACCTCAGCCTTGCAATCCACAGGTTCTTCGATGAAAACGGTTTCTTCTTTATCCATGCGCCGCTAATTACCACAAGCGATGCCGAGGGTGCCGGAGAAGCCTTCCAGGTTACCTCCATGCCCCTTGACAGTGTTACACTGGAGAATGGTGATGTAGATTATTCGAAGGATTATTTCAAGAGGCAGGCCTTTCTTACTGTAAGCGCACAGCTTGAGGCTGAACCTCTGGCACTGGCCATGGGAAAAGTATATACCTTCGGTCCTACTTTCAGAGCTGATCCATCCGACACCCGTTTTCATACGGCGGAATTCTGGATGATCGAACCCGAGATGGCGTTCTTCGATCTGGATGATGATATCTCTCTTATAGAGGATTTCATCAAGTACACAGTCAGTTATCTTTTTAAGAAATGCCCGGAAGAAATTGCCTTCTTCAGCAGATTCTATGAAAAGGAGCTCAAGGAACGCTACAGCATGCTTATTGAAAGTGACTTCGCACGCATTACATATACTGATGCGTTTGAACTGCTTAAGAAGAACAGAGACCGTTTCGAAGTGGCACCCGAATGGGGAAACGATATTTCAACCGAATACGAGAGATACCTTACCGATGAGCACTTCGGACGCCCTGTTTTCGTAACCGATTATCCGGCAATTATAAAACCCTTCTATATGCGGCTGAACGATGACGGGAAAACCGTCGCATGCTCGGATCTTCTATTCCCCCGGGTTGGTGAACTTGTCGGAGCCAGCCAGAGGGAGGAGAGACTGGATGTACTCAGAACCCGCGCGAAGGAGTGCGACATAAATTTAGTAGATTACTCCTGGTACTTCGATTTAAGAAAGTGGGGTTCCGCTCCCCATTCTGGATTCGGATTAGGATTTGAAAGACTGCTGATGTATCTCACCGGAATGGAGAACATACGTGACGTGATTCCATTCCCGAGATCAAAGGGAAAAATGTTATAGAAACCAGAACACTGTTTATCTGCAAAGAACAGGACGGAGCAAAATGGACAGGAAAATGATCACTATTGACGGCAACGAGGCTACAGCACGCATTGGGCATAAGCTGAGTGAAGTAGTAGCCATCTATCCGATCACCCCCTCCAGCGGCATGGGTGAATACGCAGATGCATGGTCATCTCAGGGAAAAACAAATATCTGGGGAACGATTCCCCTGGTTCAGGAGATGCAGAGCGAAGGTGGTGCCGCCGCGGCTGTACACGGGGCGCTTCAGACCGGTGCACTAACAACGACCTTTACCGCGTCCCAGGGTCTTCTTCTGATGATACCATCGATGTACAAGATCGCTGCCGAGCTTACTCCTGCTGTGTTTCACGTATCTGCCAGAAGCCTCGCATGCCAGGCATTGTCAATATTCGGAGATCACAGTGACACCATGGGTGTCAGGCAAACGGGCTTTGGTCTTCTTGCAAGCGCCTCTGTTCAGGAAGCGATGGATCTGGCCGTGATAGCACATGCATCGACACTTAAGTCGAGAATACCCTTTATCCATTTCTTCGACGGTTTCAGAACCAGTCATGAGATCATGAAGATAGAACTCATCCCGGATGAAGTTCTTATAAGCATGATCGATAATGAGCTTATTATCGCAGCAAGGAACAGGTGCCTTGATCCGAACAATCCTGTTGTAAGGGGCACCAGCCAGAATCCGGATGTATACTTCCAGGGAAGAGAAACGGTTAATCCCTATTATCTTGCTACTCCGGGAATAGTACAGGATTACATGGACAGGTTCGCTGAGCTTACAGGAAGAAACTATCATCTGTTTGACTATGTGGGCGCTCCGGATGCTGATACTGTTGTAATGCAGATGGCATCAGGATGCGAAACCGCTCATGAAACAGTGGAATATCTCTCCAACAGGGGTGAAAAGGTTGGATTGATCAAGGTCCGGCTTTACAGACCTTTCCACAAGGAAGCTCTTCTCAAAGCCATCCCCGATACAGTTAAGAACATTGCAGTACTGGACAGAACAAAGGAATCCGGCGCACCGGGAGAACCGCTGTACCTTGATGTTGTGACCACACTGGCGGAGAGCGGCAGAAACGATATCAGAGTTATCGGAGGCCGATACGGGTTATCCAGCAAGGAGTACTGCCCATCAATGGTGAAGACGGTTATTGATGAGGTCAGAAAGCCGGAACCTAAGAATCGCTTCACTTTGGGTATCAACGATGATGTTACAAATACATCCTTAGATGTTGATTACAGTTTCAAACTGGAGTTTCCCAACACGATACAGGCTGTATTCATTGGGCTCGGTTCCGATGGAACAGTAGGTGCCAACAAGAACAGCATCAAGATAATCGGAGAGGAAACGGACAATTACGCGCAGGGTTACTTCGTTTATGACTCCAAGAAGGCAGGCGCCAGAACTGTCAGTCACCTCAGGTTCGGTCCTGAACCTATCAGGCAGACATGCCTGATTTCAGCAGCCGATTTTGTCGGTTGTCATCAGAGCATCTTCCTCGAGAAATACGATGTGCTCGGATACGCGGCAGAGGGAGCAACTTTCCTCCTCAATACCCCGTACGGAAAGGATGATGCATGGGACATGCTTCCAGAATCCGTACAGGAAGCCATGATAGAGAAAGAGATAAAATTCTTCGTCATCAACGCCTACGATGTTGCCAAGGAAACGGGCATGGGTGCAAGGATAAACACTATCATGCAGACATGTTTCTTTGCCATATCGGGAGTACTTCCAAAGGAAGAAGCTATCCAGAAGATAAAGGATGCAATCAGGAAGACGTACGGCATTAAGGGTGACGATATAGTCCAGAAGAATTACAATGCCGTTGATCATACACTGGTTCATCTCTTCGAAGTGGACTATCCGAAAAAGGTTACAAGCACCATACAGATACCTCCCACCGTTCCCGATGAAGCTCCGGAGTTCGTAAAGCGTGTAACAGCGAAAATTATTCGGATGGATGGCGACAGTATTCCTGTTTCCGACATGCCTGCCGATGGAAGCTGGCCAACGGGAACCACTCAATGGGAAAAACGTAATGTTGCCCTTGAAATTCCTGTATGGGATTCTGATGCTTGTATTCAGTGCGGATTCTGCAGTCTGGTCTGTCCCCATGCAGCGATCAGAATGAAAGTGTACGAAGGAGGACTTCTTGAAAATACACCTGAGACTTTCAAGTCTGCGGATGCTAAAGGTGGAAAATTCAAGGATCTGAAATTCACTATCCAGGTAGCCCCGGAAGATTGCACCGGATGCGGGACATGCGTACACATCTGTCCCGCCAAAAACAAGGAGAATCCAGACCGGAAAGCTATCAACATGGCGGATCAGATGCCGCTCAGAATACCAGAAAGGGAGAACTACAGATTCTTCCTCGACCTTCCCGATTATGACCGTAATGCCCTGAATCCTTTAATAGTTAAGGAATCGCAACTGCTTCAGCCGTTGTTTGAATATTCAGGTGCCTGCGCGGGATGCGGTGAAACCGCTTATGTTAAACTGCTGACGCAGATGTACGGAGACAGAGCGGTGATCGCCAATGCCACTGGCTGCAGCTCCATTTATGGTGGAAACCTGCCTACAACTCCCTACTCCCAGAACCATGATGGCAGAGGTCCCGCCTGGAACAACAGCCTGTTTGAGGATGCTGCTGAATTCGGTTACGGATTCAGGCTTACGGCCGATAAACATACTCAGATAGCCAGAGAGCTCCTCGAAAAGCTCACTTCGCAGGTGGGAGAAAACCTTGCAGAAGCTATCCTGAGCGCTGAGCAGAATACCGAGAAGGATATTTACGAACAGCGTGAGAGGATTCTGGAGCTTCGGAAGGCTCTATCGACAATTGATTCAATGGATGCACGGATGCTGGAAAGTGTGATCGATTACTTCGTTCACAGGAGTGTCTGGACAATCGGAGGAGACGGCTGGGCGTACGATATCGGTTACGGTGGACTGGATCATGTTCTTGCACAGGGCAGGGATATGAACATTCTGGTCCTGGATACAGGGGTTTACTCCAATACTGGAGGACAGTGTTCCAAGGCAACACCTCTTGCAGCAGTTGCCAAATTCGCTGATTCAGGCAAACCTCAGCCCAAGAAGGACCTTGCTATGCTCTGCATCAGCTACGGTAACATCTACGTTGCTCAGGTTGCACTGGGTGCGAACTATAATCAGACCGTCAAAGCATTTGTGGAAGCTGAAAGCTATAAGGGATCAAGCATCATCATAGCTTACACTCACTGCATCGCTCATGGTATTGATATGACCTGTGGCCTGGATGAGCAGAAAAACGCTGTTAATTCCGGGTTCTGGCCGCTCCTGAGGTTCGACCCAAGGAAAATTGATATCGACGGCAAACCTCTGATGCTTGACAGTAAGGATCCTTCGATCTCGTTCAAGGATTTTGCCTACAATGAAGCACGTTTCAAGAGTCTTACAAAAACCAAGCCTGAGCACGCTGCGAAGCTCATGATAGATGCGCAGGAAGAGGTTACACGCAGATGGAATATCTATAAGCAGATGGCTGAAATGAGCTGGAAGATATAGTCATCTCTGAGTGAAAAATAAGCCCGGCTTCAAGGCCGGGCTTACCTAAGTATATATTAGTCGAAGTTAATCACATTTCATTTATTCAGGATTCTCTCAGGAGGTAAAACATGGTGAAAAGTCTTAAAGTAATCTTCGTGCTTTTTCTTTCGTTTAGTGCAATTGCTGATTCGGCATCGCTCCTCCCGACTGATGATTCTTACGTTATGGAGTTCGACCCCGCGTATAATTTTGGCAGTGAAACGAAATTCGTGGTTGGGTATCAGTACGGCTGGGTAAATGCACTCATGAAATTTGATCTCTCACCTTACTCAGGAGCAACCATCAACGATGCTTATATCAGATTATACGTCTTCAGTCATGGTGGAGCTTTCCCGACAGACGAGATAAGAATAACAATGAATAACGCGGATTGGGATGAGAGCACTGTAACCTGGAACAACAAACCAGGATTTAACGGGCGTATAGACCTCGTTGCACCTGGAATAAACGGCTGGTGGGATATTTATGTTACTGACTGGGTCCAGGCAATTGTAGATGGAACCGAACCGGACTACGGTTTTCAGGTGTATAAGGGTGATACTGACAACGACTACTTTTTTATCTACTCGAAGGAGAGTTCAACAAATCGACCAAGGCTGGAAATCGATTTTTCATCATCAGATCTCCAACCCGCTACACTGGGCAGTATTAAACGTATGTTCGATTAACATTGACACGTCTCCTGGAAGGACGATGTTCTTCCCAGGCGGCATCCTCGTACCCCAGGCCTTCGGTGGAATGGCAAACTGGAATCCTCATGTTCATGCCCTGATTACTGACACCTGCTGGGACAGGGAAGGCAATTTCCTTCATAGAGCAGCACTAAGTCATCAGGCGCATACTTTAACACCTCGATCTCTGGGAAGACGATGTTCCGGGATCTCCCGGGAACCGCAGGTTTTGTGTCATGATGGTTTCCGGGAATTCCCGGGAACCGCAGGTTTTGTGTCATGATGGTTTCCTGAAATAGAGGTTGGGTAATAATTCACGTATCCGACTTCAGGAGGAGTACGTACTTTCATAACGTGTTCCCGGTGCGTATTTGTCAGCAACGATGTTTGACTGCGGGTTTCTCAGGCGGTATTGTCGGTTTTAGACGCTGAAAGTGAGGTGCGGGGAAGAAAATTAGCGTGTAGAAAGCAAATTGCGGCATGGAATGAAATCCACTTTCCTATAGGTTAAGCAGAGATGCGAGGAAGATTATGTTTTTGGCTGAAGCAAATCGGGAAAATATCGTTAAAACTGTTTCCGGGCTTGATGTGAAAGACAATGAAGTGGTAATGCTCCTTATCGGGGAAGACGACGTACCTGATATTGATGGCCTGATATGTGATCTGAATGAAAAAGGGATATTCTTTTTTGGCGGAATTTTCCCCGGGCTCATTCATGGCGAAGCAAAATTTACCGCAGGTGCGATCATCCGCAAAATGCCCGGAATAGAGAAACCGGTTGTTGTAAATATAAAGGAACCGGATTGCATAAGAATTCCCGATTTCACTGAATTTCTGAAGACCGAATCCGATAAGAAGTACACCGCCATTGTTCTGATAGACGGGATGGCTCCGAATAAAGGATTGTTTCTTTCGGATATGCTTAACAGATTGGGCAACTCCGTTAATTACTTCGGTGGAGGAGCCGGCTACCAGAACATGAAGAAGGACCTCTGCCTTTTCTCATCCGAAGGATTCTTCAATGATGCCGCAATAGTGGTTCTTGTGAAACTTGAAAGCTCTCTTGGTGTCCGCCATGGCTGGAAGAAAATGATGGGTCCGCTTGTAGCAACGCGGACGGATCGAAACGTGATCAGCGAATTCAACTGGGAAAACGCTTTTGAAGTGTACCGCGAGGCTGTGGAAAGGGATTCGGGTAGGAAGTTTTCTGAGGGCAACTTCTACGATCTAGCAAAGGAATACCCTCTTGGATTATTCAGGGAGGGTTGCGAGACTATAGGACGTGCTACAGTGGCGCTGACCGCTAATGGGGATATTGTCTGTGGAGGGGAAGTGCATGGTAATGCGGTAGTCAATATTCTCGGAGGGAATAAAAAGTCTTTGATCAAGGCTGCACAGATGGCTGCGGAAGATTGCCGGATACCTGAAGGGCGCAGGATTTCGCACTGTCTCGTCGCTGACTGCATATCCAGAGCGCTTCTTCTTGAAAATGATTATTCTGAGGAACTCAAGGCAATCAGTCGTGGAATCCAGCCTGCTGATAGCGAGGAAATACCTGAAGGAGTCCTGACTCTGGGAGAGATTTCATCCTTCGGAGAGCGATATCTTGAATATCTGAATCTTACAGCGATTGTAACGGTTCTATATGAGTAAGAGCAGCTCGGATTCCGGGAAGATCATTCAGGATATCTCTCTTCTATACGAGCTGTCACTCTCAATTGGCTCTTCTATCAATGTAAGAAATAACTGCATCGAGTTTCTCAAGACATTGATGCTGAGAAAGAATCTGGGATTCGTATCCGTCTGGATCAGAGATGTTTTCCTGTCAAGAATTCAGAATTCTGATAAAGTCTCCCTCATATATGCCCATCCTGAATTCAAGATAAGGGAAACTCACCTTTTGATTACCAGTCCGCTTTTTGAAGCACTCAGAACCGGTGAAGTCATAAGTGTATCCTCTTCTGAAGCAACTTTTCAGGAGCTGGTAACTGAATACGGAACGGACAAGGGAATGTTTACGATATTTCCACTGAATGAAATAGGTATTCTCAAACTCTACTCTATATCCAGAGAAAAGCCTTTCGGGAAGAGGGAAATCAACC
Organism: Candidatus Fermentibacterota bacterium; assembly: GCA_030609965.1. Taxonomy (GTDB): domain Bacteria; phylum Fermentibacterota; class Fermentibacteria; order Fermentibacterales; family JCC-6; genus Aegiribacteria. The sequence goes on along the minus strand of JAUWSQ010000012.1, from coordinate 9,362 downwards.
AGCTTAGAAGTGTTGTTTCAAAATTTGCATTATCACTTGCGGGGTGTCTTTCTCACGACATGCTGATGCGCGAGATATTGGACCGGAAAAAGGCAGAGAACGCTCTGATGGAAAGTGAACAGCGCTACCGCAATCTTTTCAGTTCAGCACGGGACGCGATATTCATAATGAAAGATTTCAGGATTGTGGACTGTAATCCGGTAACTCTGACAATGTTCGGTTGCACGCGAGAGCAGATTATCGGAAAATCACCTTACCGTTTTTCTCCCGAACTCCAGCCTGACGGTACAACATCCCGCGTTTCCGGAGAAAAAAGTGCAATAGAAGCACTCAAGGATATTCCCCAGCTTTTCGAATGGCTTCACTGCAGATGGGACAGGACTCCATTTAACGCAGAAGTGGCTCTGAACAGGGTATCTATCGCCGGAGAGGACTATCTCCAGTCAATTGTTCGAGACATATCGGATCGTAGAAGGGCGGAGGAGGAACGCCTTGAATTCGAGAAGGGTGTTCAGCATGCTCAGAAGCTGGAAAGTCTTGGTGTACTTGCAGGTGGTATAGCTCATGACTTCAACAATCTGCTTGTGGGTATTCTTGGAAACGCTGATCTTGCCCTCAGAGATCTTTCTCCGTCTTCTTCAACGCATGCAAACATCATGCAAATCGAGAAAGCGGCGATGCGGGCTTCCGATCTCAGCAAGCAGATGCTGGCGTATTCAGGCAAAGGAAAATTCATAATCGAAATCCTGAGTCTTAATGATATTGTTGAAGAGATGGCTTTTCTTCTCAAGACATCAATATCAAAGAACATACTTCTAAGTTATAACCTGACTGAAAACCTGCCGTCGATCAAGGCCGATAGCACGCAGATCAGTCAGATAGTCATGAATCTCATCACTAACGCTTCAGAAGCAATTGGCGAACAGAGTGGTTTCATCAGGCTTGATACGGGCGTAATAGAATTCGATGGTTCCAGAATGTCAGAAGAATATATCTCACAGGAAGCACTTAAAGGTACATATGCATTCATCAAGGTATCTGATACGGGCTGCGGAATGAGTGAAGCAACAATTACAAGCATGTTTGATCCGTTCTTTACCACAAAATTCTTCGGCAGAGGGCTGGGCCTTGCCGCTGTGATAGGAATTGTCAGGGGTCACAATGGTGCTATCAAAGTCTCAAGCGTACCCGGGAAGGGTTCAACCATAACGATTACATTCCCGATATGTATGAAATCTTCAGATTCAGCACCGGAGAAATTGCTGACCGAGAGCAGTCTTATCTGCAAGGGTACAGTACTTCTTGTCGATGATGATGAAACTGTCCTTTCTGTCGGCAAAGAGATGATGGAAACGCTGGGTTTTGCAGTACTGACAGCAGCTGGAGGACAGGAAGCCCTCGATCTGCTTATGGAGAAGCGTGGACAGATTGTCTGTGTCGTTCTTGATCTTACAATGCCACACATGGATGGAAAAGTGACCTGCTCGAGGCTCAGGGAAATAGATCCCGCTATTCCTGTAATAATATCGAGTGGTTACAGCAGAAAGGACGTTGAAAAGCAGTTCGGTGAAAGCGGAATTTCAGGTTTTCTTTCCAAACCATACCGCTTGTCCGATCTTCTCGATATGCTCTGCATCGCGCTAAAAAAGGAAAATAGTTAATTGTACCGACAGTCCCGGTCTTGCGATATTCAAAAGGAACGATCAATCGACAACAGATCTGGCATGTATATATGACCGATTCACTTGACAGAAAAGATACCGAAGCTCTCGAGAAAATGCTTCCCGGAACAGAAGGACTGAAACGAATCAGAATTCTGGCGGATCTCTGTATCGCATACAGGGAAACAGATCGCGGAAAGACCATTGAATTCGGGAAGCAGGGCCTGGAGCTGCTTGAAGTAATCGAGGATAAAAAGCTGGAATCCATAATACTGAATGAACTCTGCTGGGCCTATCAGTGTTTTGGAGAGTATGAAACAGCACTGGAATACGGTTTTAGAAATCTTGAGATAACCAATATAACAAATGACAAAATAAGCAAATCTGATACATTCAACCGAATCGGTATTATTTACTACAAGCTGTCAAATATTGATCAGGCTCTTGAGTACTTCCTGAAGGCTCTCAGAATTTTCGAAGAATCGAATGAAATCCTTAAAGTATCATCATTACTGAATAACATAGGAATTATCTACAGCGACTTGAATGACAAAAGCACCGCTCTGGACTACTATAACAGAGCCATAGAAATATGCGAGGAACACGGCTGTTACACTAATCTTGCCAATTCTCTCAACAACGCTGGAAGCATCTTCCGTCGGACAGATGAACTGGAGAAAGCGCTGGAATATTATCAGAGAGCTCTGGAAATCAGGGAGAAGCTTGGAGAAAGGTGGAAAATTGCTCGCGTTCTCACTAATATCGGCATGATTCATTACGATCTGAATAATCATGATAAAGCGCTTGACTGTTTCTTCAGAGCACTTGAGATCGAGATGGGGAAAGGCGACATAGATGATGCTTCCCAGACACTGCTTTCCATAAGCCTTAGCTATGCGAGCACAGCCAATATTCAGGAAGCTTATGAATATGCCGGAAAAGGACTTGCGTACACAGACCGTATCGACTCACCCTCAATAAAGAGAAATATCTATCAATCCTATTCCGAGGTCTGCGAAATAATAGGAAAATTCAGGGAAGCGCTCGAATTTCATAAGAAGTACAAAGCACTTAATGATGAGATATACACTAAAGACAGCAGTAGGAAGATCAATGAACTGCGAGTGAAGTACGAAACAGAAAAGAAGGAAAAGGAACAAGAGATATACAGACTCAGTAATATTGAGCTCGTAAAAACGAATGAGGATCTGAAACACGCTCTCGATGAAGTGAAACAACTAAGCGGGTTGCTTCCGATCTGTGCGTCATGCAAGAAGATTCGTGATGACCACGGATACTGGAAACAGATCGAATCGTATGTCTCCGAGCACTCGGAAGCCCAGTTCAGCCACGGACTCTGCCCTGAATGCGCTAAGAAGCTCTATCCTGAATACATGGTTGGAAAAGGGGAAGCCTAATGTTGACATATGAACTCATAGAATACCAGATGATATGACCTCTTCGACCGGTAGAAATGATCCGGAGGCTCTTGAGAAAATGCTTCCCGGAACAGAAGGACTGGAACGGACAGGAATTCTCGCTGATCTATGTGTGGTATTCAGGGGAATCAACTCACAGAAGGTAATTGAATACGGTATCCAGGGACTTGAACTGCTGGAAAGTGTTGAAGATAAAGACCTGGAATCAGCTATCCTGAAAGAACTCTGCTGGGCCAAACAGTGCCTTGGCGAATATCAGGCTGCTCTGGACTATGGTTTTAAAAAACTCGAAATCGATAATGACAGAAACAAGTCTTCCGCTCTTAATATTATTGGCGTAACGTATTGGAGGATGGGGAAGTACGATAAGGCTCTGGAATGCTATCTGAAGGCCCTCAGTATTCTTGAGGAGGTAGAAGACAAACCGGGAATTGCACCTGTTCTTAACAACATTGGAATTATATACAATAACATGGGTGACAGGAAAAAAGCTCTGGATTACTATAATAAATCAATAAAGATTAGCGAGGAACTTGATGATAAAAATGGTCTCTCTAATTCATTCAACAATGCTGGGAATATCTACCGAAAATCAGGAGAATCAGAGAAAGCTCTGGAATACTATCATAAAGCGCTGGAAATCAGAGAAGACCTTAATGATAAGCGAGGGTTCTCTCACACATTGACTAATATCGGCACAGTTTACCAGGATCTGAAGAATTTCGATAAAGCGCTTGAGTATTTCTTAGGATCACTAAAGATCGAGGAGGAAACGGGTGACAAACTGGCGTCGGTTGATACACTCCTCAGTATAGGCGTGATATATGCCTCCACCGATCGCCTTTCCGAGGCTCTTGAATATATAGGGAGAGGATTTGATGCAGCGGAAGAGATTGGAGTTCCTGATCTTAAAAGAGACTGCTGTGAGACATTTTCAACAGTCCTGGAACAGAAGGGGGATTTCAGGAAAGCGCTGGAATACCATAAGAAATTCAAGGCGCTGAATGACGAAATCTTCAATGAAGACAGCAGCAGTAGAATCAACGAGTTGCAGGTGAAGTACGAAACAGAAAAGAAGGAAAAGGAACAAGAGATATACAGACTCAGTAATATTGAGCTAGTAAAAACGAATGAGGATCTGAAACACGCTCTCGATGAAGTGAAACAACTAAGCGGGTTGCTTCCGATCTGTGCGTCATGCAAGAAGATCCGTGATGACCACGGATACTGGAAACAGATCGAATCATATGTCTCCGAGTACTCGGAAGCCCAGTTCAGCCACGGACTCTGTCCTGAATGCATGAAGAAACTTTATCCCGAACTTTCTGAGCACAACGAGTCTCAGCATTCTCGTAATTAAGGGCAGCGGTTTTCGTTTACCGGAACAGTGTCTTGATTCTTCCGAATGTATACTGCTCAAAACCGGTGCCGAAGAGTTCCACCTCATAGATAATGTCGTGCTCCTGATCAGATACCCAGAAATTGCTCCCATCAAACGTAAGAGCTGTTGGTTTCATGTCGCTTGAAATAGTGGTTACATCGTATGTATCAACAATAATTCCATCAGTTGTCACTTCAACGATCAGCTTGTCATCCTTGGCAGTATAAAAAAGATGCGTACCGTTCCAGGCCATATCCCCTGGATTTGTATGGGGAATCGAGAATGAGCTGAGGACGATTCCTTCCTTACTCATCTCATAGATTACCTGTGAACCCCGGCATGACACCCAGAGGTTGTTTCCATCCCACGTCATACCGAAGTGATATATTTCCGGACACATGAAAGATGAAACATAAGTACCGGATGTTGTATACTCGTATACTTCTCCCGGACTGGCTGTTGATTCGAGGAACATTCCCCAGAGATTGGTTCCGTCAAATGCGGCTCCATCTCCATTGAAGCCCCCCGGTTCTGAAGGAGTGAAAGAACTTATTACCGAGCCGCCTGTATTGATCTTATAGAAAGTATCGTAATGTCCACCGAGCAGCCACAGGTAATTTCCGTCCCATGCAAGGCCATTTGGAAACCAGTCAGGGCTGTAGAAAGAGGACAGAACATTAACGGAACTGGCAACAGCAAGAACCGGTAATAGAAACAGTACAATGAGAAATATTTTCATCAGTGACACTCCATATCTAGTATATCATTTCCATTCGCAATAATTTCCTGTAATTCAAATATAACATTGTTCCCATATTGAAGTCTTCTCTGGTCTTCTACGGATCGGGGTTTATCTTCTAAGCCGGAAACAGATGAAAACGATAGCGGGTGGAGCTGTTCGTTTCTCACCCAGACTGAAAGACAGCCCCTGTATACTTGTCAGTGACAAAAACGACCCAGGTGATCCGATTACTTTCAGCAAGCGGATCACCGGTCTTCTTCTCAGGGATGCAGCATTTCAGCTAATTACATCTGTTCCCATTCGCTATTCTCTTCAGAAATATCCATCAGCCAGATCTTCGAATAGTAATCCGGGTTCACCGAAAAGGCCATAATCCCATATTCATCTATGACGAAATCCCAGAACTGAGCGTCATCTCCGATACCTTCTACTTCAGCCACGAAAAGCGAATTGCCCTGAGCGTCGTAAACATCGAATACCGGCGCGAGTTCGGTTCCTCTTCTGACCCATATTCTGCCCAGACCATCGCAACCGATATCGGTTATCGTCCACCTGTATGGTTCCGGATTGTATTCGATCACAACACCCTGAGCACCTATGCTTCTCAGCCAGGTTTCCATCCAGGTCTTTTCCTCCTGGATTTCTTCCGGTGATTTTTCTACTTTTGCTACATCCTTTTCAATTTGCAGGATCTGATTTCCATCTCTGTCGAAAACATTCACGATGTAATCCACGGTGGAGTATTGAGAGAGGTATACGTTGCCTGATCTGTCGGCGAAGAATTCATGACTGAAAAGGCTTTGATTGAGAATTGCGGTCAGGTCGGTGGGATCGAACTGGAACTCGGTTTCGTAGTAGAGTACAGACGGTTCGTTGTCCTCCTCATATCTTCCGATAAGGAATTCCGAAATCAGTTCACCATCGACAACGTCCACTGTGAGTTTCAGTGCTATATAGGCATTAGAATCAGCTCCGACCATATTCATCGGAGGGTTGTTGGTAAACTCGGCGGAAAGTCCTTCCCACTCCCCGTCAGGCAGGAAATTGTGTATCCCGCCCTGCATGGGTGCGCAGATCGAAATCCTTCCGTCACCTAGAACCGCCATGCCGAACGCGGCGGTGATCTCACCGGGACCGTTTCCCTGACGTGAAATTCTTCTGATGAATTCCCCGCCGGGAGAGTAGACTCGAACGCAGGCGGCTCCTCTGTCCAGAAGGTAGATATTACCGTCAGGGCCATGTGCAAGAGCATCTATCGAGGCGAAAACGTAGTTACTGTCCCCGATCTCAACACCGATTGAATCGGTTATTGTTATTGAGACTCTCTCTTCTATTTCCTGTACATCCACAGATATTGGTTCTGATTCACCGCCTCCACAGCCGGATATCAGTACTGCTGCTAATGCCAGCGCTATAATCAGTTTTTTCATCATTACAGTCTGCTCCTTTCAGAATAATATTATGCCCGATACCATCAGTTTTCCGATAAGAAAACTCTCCGGGGTCATTCTCATTGAAAAATTCAATCTTCTAATCTGATATGAATATACTGTTAGTACCGGTATTCACGTTAATGTGAGAGGTTATATGTATGAGTGACATGTATTTATGGGATAATCGAGAGAACTGCTATTCTTCTTTTCGCCCCTTTCACTACCGGTAAGTTTGATATGAACCGCGTAATCCATCTGAGCGATTACTTCAGCAATGGAAAAATAGATGCAATTGATTAAAAGTGGGGCAGATAACGCCCTTGAAAATACTCTATCAGCGCATTACGGATGTGAATATCCGCCGGATTATTAACCGTAAGCCCCCCTGTTAAGAGGACAGTTCATAATAGGAGACATCTGTAGATAACATTTCCCGATAAACACTCGGTGACAACTCTCCAATAGAGCTATGTGGCCGCCATTCCTGTAACTTCTCATCCAGTTCTCTGTGATCTCTCGAACACGCTTCGGACTATCAAACAAGTATGCGTTCAAAACCTCCTCACGATATGTCCTGTTGACTCTTTCTATATAAGCATTCTGGTTCGGTTTCCCCGGCTCAATATGTCTCAGCTCTACTCCTGCAATAGGACAGTAGATTTTCCACAATCCCACGTCAACAAGAAAACCACCATTACCTGTAACGAGTGGTTCCCGGGAGATCCCGGAAACCGTCTGGTACCCCCTGAAAACTGCGCATCAGGACACACCGGTCCCTCTGATACCCTACTCATGAATAATCAACCTGAATCTATCTCCGCGACTTCGTCTTTCCAGGGAACGTAGTCTGCACAAGGTTCACAGACAAGTTCCAGAGGCATAGGCGGAAGCCTGGGATCTTCATGCGCATTTCTATCCACCACTTCTCCGATCTGCTACTGTCCGTAAGTTCATGGTGGGTTACGAAATGCTTGCCGAATCCCAGAGAGACATTACTCCTGAAGAAGCTGCGGATCATCTGAGGTAATCGATCGTCTGAAATTCATTGTCCGGATACTGATAACTTTCAACTTTTCCTGAGCAGAGACTGAGCTTGTCTTGTGAATCAGCAGGTATTAGATTACGAGCCACGTTAAAGAATATAGTACATTAATATGTATAATATCTTTAATAAACCTACACTTAAAGGGGGGAAAATGAAAACAACAATACTTGTTGTTCTTGTACTTCTGCCGCTTGCGGCTTTTGCGAACCATAGCAGCAACGGTTTTATGCCGACCAGCAGCAGCACTGATGTCCTCATTGGGACAGAAAACGACGATATATCAATAACCATTCTCAATACCTTCAACTGCGACTATGCGCAGCAGATTATGGGGCTTGATTTTTCAAGCGACTCCAATGTTCTTGTTTTCGTGAGTAACGATGATGACATTATGTACAGTTGCGATCCGGATAACGGAAACATGCTCGGGGAACTTGCCCTGAACTATGCACCTTCTCTGCATGAGTTTGGTGTCTGCGTGGATTTGCTCAGTAACTGCTATTTCAACGACTTTGATCAGAATCACATGTACTGGTGGGACACATCCGTATGGCACCTCATTACAAACCCCGTTGGAGACGACGGAAGAGGAATGGACTACGACGGAAACAGAATATGGGAAACCTTCAACTGGACAACGAAGCAGATCGTAAGTTTCAATACTGACGGTTCAGGGGTTCAGTATTTCGATATACCGGAACTCGGCTCGGCACAGCCCAGCGGTCTTACCACATTCCCGTTCGGATCTGATTTAGGCATCATGGTAACATCGTACGGTTTATTCAATTTCTACTTCTACAGCTACGATGGTTCAACGCTGACAAGTCTCGGATTTGTTTCATGCCCTGCTCCCTGTTTAACTTCACTGGGCCTTGCCTACTCCGAAACCAGAGATACTTACTTCTGGAGCTACGAGGATTCCGCCGGCGACTTCTGGATTTCCGAGCTTGATATAGAAATCACAGGATCAGCTCTTACACCTGCCACGTGGGGAACAATAAAAACACTTGATTTCAACTGATCTGATCACAGTATAATAAGAGGGCGCTGACTACAAATCAGCGCCCAATTCTATTTTTTAAGAATAACGATTATCTCTCTTCTATGGTAACAGAAATAAACTCTTCCCAATCATTCTGCCACAGACTCATGAGTTCATCTTTTTCTGAATCGGTCATGGCTACATCAAGAATGTGGCGACAGGGGAACAGGGATGAAATTCTAAAGCGGGTACTCAGTGGAGTTCTTGTTATCGAATTGATTCAGCTTCCCGTTGTAATATTGTATACGGTCTTTTCGAAACATTGCTGCACATTCTGTATAAGGACAAATATGACATTGTCGATAAGGCTGGGAAGTCTGTTCTCTCGGATTCAGAGCGTGCCTAATGCGTGCCTTTTGAAGGAATACCATAAATACCATAAGGCCCTAAGTAACCTTCATATAGAACTTAGGGCTTTATTGCAGTGGTGGTATGGATTCTTTTACTGGCTGCCCTGACAGTTATTATCGTTTCGAATGCCTAGGTCCGAATAATCGGGTAGGAGGCGGGATCACTCCCGCCGTCCTCCCACACCACCCGGGCATACGGTTCCGTACCACGGCGGTTCATGTAACACATTGAAGACGTTCCAGATGACTTTGCAGTGACACGAGTCCAT